>NZ_JBXWMI010000052.1:0-1005 GCF_059609765.1 Ruegeria sp. YTSC106 | reverse complement strand
CATTGCAGCAGACCAACCACCAGTTGGATCAAGCCGCGCGAAGGTGCAACATGTCGACCAAAGTTTGCGACAAAGCCAAGTACAGTCAATCAGGTCCAAGTATCTGAACAACTTGATCGAACAGGATCATCGCTTCATAAAGCGGCGTGTTTGGCACATGCGTGGGTTTTAGTCGTTCGAATCCGCCTCAGCCACATTGGATGGCATTACGGTGGCCAGTATGATCCGGAAGCAGCAATTCTCTAGCACTACTACCTCGGGCTTTCGGACGTTTGCTGAGATCGCAGGATAGATGTGTCCAGTAAATCGCCACCTCTGGCCGTTCAAAGAGTTTGCGACACATCCGATGAGGATGCTTCGGAAGACGATCTCTGGTTCCTGCCGGGACCGGTTGAAGAAGAACCAGATTATCTGCTTCCCGGGGCGCTGGCGGAACCACCCGATATTTTGGTCATGGACGACTGGGCTAAGGCGGAAGCGGCTCACGCTGCGCGCCTTGCAAGGGTGGCTTGACGCTTGGGTGCGCTGGATGACCGGTTGCAGCGCGGCCCAGAAGGCTGGCGGCATAGACTGGCTTTGATCGAGGCTGCAGACCTCAGCTGGTTCGCGGGTGATCGGGTGAGCCCAGATCGCGTGGGCGGATGGCTGGACGTAACGGCTGCGGCTGCCGATCTGCACCCTATCACGCGCGCCTGCCTGGGGTTTCACTTCTGGAGCCTAGCGGGCCTCGGCCGACATGGTGACCGGATGAAGGCCGCTGCGCAGCGCAATCTGGCCTGGCTGGAAGAAAGGGGCTGAAACGTGAGATGACGGGGCAGGGGCGATTTAGGATGTGGCGGTTCGACATCTAGGTGCTTTGACAGACTCTGCGCCACTCCGGTTTTGCGTGACAGCAGTCATTCGTTCTGCGTGCAGAGAACGACGGAAGAGAGCCCAATGTATGTACCGGCTGCTGTTCGCAAGTGAGATATCGGCGTGGCTAGCGGTAGTCGCTGATATGTATCC
>NZ_JBXWMI010000051.1:0-1064 GCF_059609765.1 Ruegeria sp. YTSC106 | reverse complement strand
CACAACGACGCCTTCCCCGGCAACCACCCGCTGTTTGCCGGCCCTCTGGGCTATAACGGTTCGAAGGCCGGGATGGAGCTGATCAGCGAGGCTGATGTTGTTCTGTGTCTTGGCACCCGTCTGAACCCGTTCTCGACCCTGCCGGGCTATGGCATGGAATACTGGCCGGCGAATGCCAAGATCATCCAGGTCGACATCAACCCCGACCGCATCGGCCTGACCAAAACTGTCACCGTCGGTATCGTCGGTGATGCGGCCAAGGTGGCCCAAGGCATTCTGGCCCAGCTGAGCGACACCGCCGGTGACGAAGGCCGCAAGGAGCGCAAGGAACGCATTGCGCAGAAAAAATCCGCCTGGGCGCAGGAGCTGACCTCGATGACCCACGAGGATGACGATCCGGGCACCACCTGGAACCAGCGCGCCCGTGACGCCAAGCCGGACTGGATGAGCCCGCGCATGGCGTGGCGCGCGATTCAGGCGGCGCTGCCGAAAGAGGCGATCATCTCGTCCGATATCGGCAACAACTGCGCCATCGGCAACGCCTATCCGTCGTTTGAAGAGGGCCGCAAGTACCTGGCGCCGGGCCTGTTCGGCCCCTGCGGCTATGGGCTGCCCGCCATCGTCGGCGCCAAGATCGGCTGCCCGGACGTTCCGGTTGTGGGCTTTGCCGGTGATGGTGCATTCGGCATCGCGGTGAACGAACTGACCGCGATCGGCCGCGAGGAATGGCCTGCCGTGACCCAGATCGTCTTCCGCAACTATCAGTGGGGCGCGGAAAAGCGCAACTCGACCCTGTGGTTTGACGACAACTTCGTGGGCACCGAGCTGGACACCAAAGTGTCTTACGCCGGTATTGCGCAGGCCTGTGGTCTGAAGGGCGTCGTTGCCCGCACCCAGGACGAGCTGACCGCGGCGCTGAACCAAGCGATCGAGGACCAGAAGAACGGCATCACCACGCTGATCGAGGCCCTGATCAACCAGGAACTCGGCGAACCCTTCCGCCGCGACGCAATGAAAAAACCCGTCGCAGTCGCCGGAATCTCAGCCGACGAAATGAAAGATCA
>NZ_JBXWMI010000050.1:0-1180 GCF_059609765.1 Ruegeria sp. YTSC106 | reverse complement strand
CGCCTTACTCTACGATCTTCGACACAACGCCGGCGCCGACCGTGCGGCCGCCTTCGCGGATGGCGAAGCGCAGGCCCTGCTCCATCGCGATCGGTGCGATCAGCTCAACCTCGAACGACACGTTGTCGCCAGGCATAACCATCTCGGTGCCAGCCGCCAGGGTCACGGTGCCGGTCACGTCAGTTGTACGGAAGTAGAACTGAGGACGGTAGTTCGCGAAGAACGGAGTGTGACGACCGCCTTCTTCCTTGGTCAGGATATAGGCTTCGGCTTCGAACTTGGTGTGCGGTGTAACCGAACCCGGCTTACACAGAACCTGGCCACGCTCAACACCGTCACGGTCGATGCCGCGCAGCAGGGCGCCGATGTTGTCGCCCGCTTCACCGCGATCCAGCAGCTTGCGGAACATTTCAACACCAGTACAGGTGGTTTTCTGAGTGTCACGGATGCCGACGATTTCGATCTCGTCGCCAACGTTGATCACGCCACGCTCGACACGACCGGTCACAACGGTACCACGACCCGAGATCGAGAACACGTCTTCGACCGGCATCAGGAACGGCTGGTCAACAGCGCGCTCAGGTGTCGGGATGTACTCGTCCACGGCAGCCATCAGCTTGCGGATCGATTCTTCGCCGATTTCCGGCTTGTTGCCTTCCATCGCGGCCAGAGCCGAACCTGCGATGACCGGAATGTCGTCGCCGGGGTAGTCATACGAAGACAGCAGCTCGCGGATTTCCATTTCCACCAGTTCCAGCAGTTCTTCGTCGTCAACCTGATCCACTTTGTTCATGAACACGACCATCGTCGGGATGCCAACCTGGCGGCCCAGCAGGATGTGCTCGCGGGTCTGCGGCATCGGGCCGTCAGCAGCGTTCACAACCAGGATCGCGCCGTCCATCTGTGCGGCACCGGTGATCATGTTCTTGACGTAGTCGGCGTGGCCGGGGCAGTCGACGTGCGCATAGTGACGCGTGTCGGTCTCGTATTCCACGTGGGCGGTCGAGATGGTGATGCCACGTGCTTTTTCTTCAGGCGCGCCGTCAATCTGGTCATACGCTTTGAAGTCACCGAAATACTTGGTGATTGCTGCGGTCAGCGTGGTCTTGCCGTGGTCAACGTGGCCAATCGTGCCGATGTTGACGTGCGGCTTATTACGCTCAAACTTTTCCTTTGCCAT
>NZ_JBXWMI010000049.1:0-1266 GCF_059609765.1 Ruegeria sp. YTSC106 | reverse complement strand
CGGATTTTTCACCCAGTCCCTTGCTGATCGTGATCCTGAGCTTTTTGGCTCGATCACGTCGGAACTGGGTCGACAGCGCGACGAGATCGAGCTGATCGCGTCCGAGAACATCGTCTCTGCCGCCGTGATGGAGGCGCAGGGCTCGGTGATGACCAACAAATATGCCGAAGGCTATCCCGGGCGCCGCTACTATGGCGGCTGCCAGTTTGTTGATATTGCCGAAAACCTGGCCATCGACCGCGCCAAACAGCTGTTCGGATGCGAGTTTGCCAATGTGCAGCCCAATTCCGGCTCTCAGGCCAACCAGGGCGTGTTTCAGGCCCTGATCAAGCCGGGCGACACCATTCTGGGCATGAGCCTGGATGCCGGTGGCCACCTGACCCACGGCGCGCGGCCGAACCAGTCGGGCAAGTGGTTCAACGCGGTGCAATACGGCGTGCGCCAGCAGGACAACATGCTGGATTACGATCAGGTCGAGGCGCTGGCGAAAGAGCATCAGCCCAAGCTGATCATCGCGGGTGGCTCGGCGATCCCACGCCAGATCGACTTTGCCCGCATGCGTCAGATCGCCGATATGGTCGGCGCCTATCTGCACGTGGACATGGCGCATTTTGCCGGTCTGGTGGCAGCGGGCGAACACCCCAGCCCCTTCCCCCATGCGCATGTGGCCACGACCACGACGCACAAGACCCTGCGTGGCCCGCGTGGCGGCATGATCCTGACCAATGATGAAGATATCGCCAAGAAAGTGAATTCGGCGATTTTCCCTGGCATTCAGGGCGGCCCGCTGATGCATGTGATCGCAGCCAAGGCCGTGGCCTTTGGCGAGGCCCTGCGGCCTGAGTTCAAGGACTATGTCAAGCAGGTGATCACCAACGCGCAGGCGCTGTCGGATCAGCTGATCAAGGGTGGGCTGGACACGGTGACCCACGGGACCGACACCCATGTGGTGCTGGTCGACCTGCGCCCCAAAGGGGTGAAAGGCAACGCCACCGAGAAGGCTCTGGGCCGGGCGCATATCACCTGCAACAAGAACGGCGTGCCGTTTGATCCCGAAAAGCCGACCATCACATCGGGCATCCGTCTGGGCAGCCCGGCAGGCACCACCCGCGGCTTCGGCGAGGTCGAATTCCGCCAGATCGCCGACTGGATCATCGAAGTGGTCGACGGCCTGGCCGCCAATGGTGAAGACGGCAACAGCGCCGTCGAAGCCAAGGTCAAGGCCGAAGTCGCAGACCTCTGCGCCAAATTCCCGATCTATCCGAA
>NZ_JBXWMI010000048.1:0-1375 GCF_059609765.1 Ruegeria sp. YTSC106 | reverse complement strand
ATGTATGTACCGGCTGCTGTTCGCAAGTGAGATATCGGCGTGGCTAGCGGTAGTCGCTGATATGTATCCGGCCTGTTTATCGGCTCGCGGGCCGTGGCCATTGTGGGTTACGCACGCGCCTTGATCTCATTAGTGACCAGGTCGATCATGACCATTTGGGCTCTCAGATTCTGGGGGCGTATTGTCTCCGTTCCAAGCTATTCTCCTTCGCGAACATCTTTGTGACTTCGGGCGCGTCAGATTGCGACCAAAGCCTCATCTCCGATAACCGTGTATTTCTTACCATGACGCAGAACGCTCCAAGCCCTGCGCGCCAGTTTGTTGGCCAGCGCAACAGCAGCCTTGTTGTGCGGCATCCGGCTCACAACCCCTCGCAGCCACGGGCCAAGACCGATCGCATCCCAGCGATGCGGCCGCATGAGAATGACATTTGCGGCTTGCACCAAAAGCATCCTTAGATATCCATTGCCACGTTTGCTGATCCGGCCAAGGATGGTACGCCCACCCGTGCTGAACTGACGCGGAACGAGGCCGAGCCAAGCGGCAAAGTCGCGGCCTCTGTCAAACACCTCGCCCTTGCCAATGGCGGCTACAATAGCCGTCGAGATAAGCGGGCCGATCCCAGGAATAGTCATGACGTTTGCGCTGTTTTCCTCAGTTCGGCTGATTTCCTCGATCTCCGACGAGATTGCTTTGATCCGTTCATCGACCCAGAGCCAATCGCCATATAGCCCAAGGAGCGTGCTGCGCATTCGTGGGGGTATTTCATCGCGCCGGTTTTCCAAGATCGCTTCAAACGAGCTCTGCAACCTGTGTCGTCCCGCCCGCACGGTGATGCCTTGCTCAATCAGGAACGCCCGGATTTGATTGATGATAGCGGTGCGGCGTGCCACCAGCCTCGACCTAACCCGATGCATCGCCTGCAGGTCCAACTGATCCTGGCTCTTTTCGGTAACCGTGCGCAGGTTTGGCCGCATTGCCGCTTCCGCGATGGCTTCAGCATCGTTGTAATCGTTCTTTTGCCCCTTGTTGAATGGCTTCACATAGATCGCTGGGATGATCCGGGGCTCAAAACCAAGCTCTCGCAGCATACGGCTGACAAAATGCGCACTCATGCAGGCTTCCATGCCAACGATACAACGTGGAAACTTCTCAAACGTCGGCTTCAGCGCCAACCGCTTTATCTTCTTACGCAAAACGCGCTGACCCGCTTCATCAAATCCGACCAGATGAAACGTGTCCTTTCCGATGTCGACGCCAATGACGACAACTTCATCAAGGTCTTCTAGATTTTCCGATTTCATAGCTACTTCTCCTGTTTGCAGATATAGGCAAAGCCTAAACTGCTGGGTGAAGCAGCCGGTACATCCCATTA
>NZ_JBXWMI010000047.1:0-1656 GCF_059609765.1 Ruegeria sp. YTSC106 | reverse complement strand
ATCCGATGATATAAAGACTTGAAACAAGCCCAACAAATTTGGCACGCATATTGTTCCTTCTCAGTTCAGTATTGCAATGGAAAGGTTCAGTGCCGCGGCAAATGCGACCCATGCAAAGTAAGGCAAGAAGGCCAGTGCGGAGACCCGATCCGAGTTCCTGACCCGAGCGATGAACACGACGATGACAATCAGCAACGCGACAATGACCACAAGGGCAAACCACGGCAGTTGCAGTACAAAAAAGGTTGGGGACCACAAAAAATTCAGAGCCATCTGTGCCCACCACAGCTTCATGGCAGCCGAGCTTCGGTCTGTTTCGAACTGACGCCAACCCGCCATGGCGATCAACACATAAAGCACCGTCCAGACCGGGCCAAATATCCAATTTGGTGGATTGAAAGCAGGTTTAGAAAGCTGCGCATACCAATCGCCAGGTGCGGTCAGTGTCCCGATCAGGATGCCACCTCCCAACATGAGCGCGAGAAATGCTATGCGGATCGACAAATTCGACATTGCGGGACTGCTTTCAGCAATCCTTGGTCGTCACGTTGACAAGCGCTTCGGAAGAGAAGGTTGCAGTACTGGTCTTATCCGCATCGGAATAAGACACCGTGGCGCCTTCTATCTCCGACCCTGTTACGGTGATTTCGCGTTGCCCAACGGTGTCATCCACATCGATGGTAAAGGCGAGTTTGTCCCCGACTGCAAGGGATGCAATCTCAAGTTCAATTGTATTTTGCCCGTCCACAACCGAAGGAAGTTGCCGCAGAGCATCCGCACCCTCAACGAATTCGAGAGGTTGAAACACCTCTACGCCTGCACCTTTTTTGGTAACGTCGAAAATCAATCGTCCGGTAGATTGCGACAAGTCGATTTTGAGGGTCGAAGCTTCAACTTCGCACGTTCCGACATTTGTCAGAACAAAACGGTCCTTGGGTGCGCCTTCTATAAAGCGAATTTGTACACCAGCATGAAGCGAAGTAGCTGCAAATAGTCCAAGGGTCGCTGCAAGAATACTCTTCGGGAGCATATTTATCTTCTTTCTAAAGGGTTCTTGATAGATACGCTTCGGCGGGTTTCTTGGATCAGACTTATGACTTTTGACTATCGTGGCTCAGCCGGCAGGACCTTTCGAAGTTCCATGCACAGTAGTCACAACGGTTAAGTCAGAACATGCCATTTTCATTCGCGCTGTTTTCTGGAACTTCCTGAAGAACATCCCAGTGCTCGACAACCTTACCATCAGCATCCAGGCGAAAAATATCGATCCCTGCGTACTCGAGACCATCGGGCCAGATTTGGTGGCAATGCAGAATAACGTGATCGCCTTCGGCAAACGCGCGTTTGATGTCCACGCGCTTTCCCGGGTATTCAGCAGCCATGCGCTCGAAATAATCGACAAAGGCTTGCTTGCCGTCGCCAACATGCGGGTTGTGCTGCGTATAGGTTTCGCCAACAAAGGTCGCTATGGCCTCGGCAGGTCGACACTCGTTGAACATCATTTCGTAGAAAGCGATGACGTTTTTCTTGTTTGTTTCGAGGTCCGGCATGCTGATCTCCAAATCGGTGTTTTTCTACCCAAAACCGTTGGCTCGTAAAGCATAGAAAACAAATAATAAGAACCTCGATCAATGGTTGGGAAAAGTAACGAGCTTT
>NZ_JBXWMI010000046.1:0-2134 GCF_059609765.1 Ruegeria sp. YTSC106 | reverse complement strand
GTTATACCCCTGAAGCTCGCGGGTATGAATCACGCAGGCGGGATGGCGACAACCAAATTAATAGGTCCAGAACCTAGATAGACCGACACAGAGTATGGAGTTAAGCTTCTGAATGAGCCGATCTACATTGGCCAATTATGTGTTTTTCGAGGGTGTTATTGGATGGTTCAGACTGACGGACCTCGCACGGCCGAAATGCGTCGGCTTGCAGTCGTCGCATTCGCGGACGTTGCAGGGTTTTCGCGTCTTGTCGCAGAAAACGACATTCGCGCCGGCAATAAATGGAAAACGTTAAGAGAAGGTGTTTTGCTGCCCTTGCTAAAACGACATGGCGGAAGGCTAGTTGAAACCGCCGGAGATGCAATCCTTGTCGAGTTTACAAGTGTTGTCGCGGCCCTAGAGTGGGCGGTGGATGCACAGAATACCCCGCAACTCACGGCTGATATGGATGCGGGCAGTGAAAGTCATTTGCAATTGCGGATTGCAGTAAATGTCGAAGATGTCTTAGTGCAAGATGGGAACATACTGGGCGACGGCGTAAACATTGCATCGCGTATTCATGATGCAGCGGCCCCCGGTCAAATCATAGCTACGGGCATCGTACGGGAATTGGCTGCCAACAAAGCCAATGTCAGTTTCAAAGATATCGGGACTCCCCGGCTTAAGAATATCAAACGCATTGTGCACTTGTTTCAGGTGATTCCTTCTGATGCAGCGTCCGAAGAAGAGACGCGGTTGCACCAACCCTTTATCGAGTGGACCTCCCGCCCCACCGTTGCAGTTCTGCCGTTTCGCGCGTCATCGGGCCATGAAATGGAGGAGTATTTCGGGTCTGGCATCACCGAAGACATCATCAATGGCCTGTCGCGCAGCCATGCCTTTCACGTCATCGCGCGCGCCTCGACTTTGCGATTTGCAAAGCGTTCGATGGACTTACAGGAAGTTGCCTCGCTGCTAGGCGTCAACTACGTGATGGATGGCAGTGTGCGCCGGCAAGGCGATAAGCTAAGGATAACGGCGGAATTGGTCGACGTCGCCTTGAACCGATCGATTTGGTCCGAGACGTTCGACGGAAGTGCAGATGACCTGTTCGACTTCCAAGATACCATCGTGGCAGCAGTCGTTGGATCTTTTGAACCGCGCCTGAAAGCGCATGGTATCAAGCGCGTTCGAAATCGCTCTACGGAAAGCCTTGACGCATATGACTGCGTTCTCAAGGCGGCCTCGGAACTGTACCGGTTCACTGAGGACGGTTACCGGAACTCCGGAACTGCGCTGCGACGGGCAATGGAGCTCGATCCTACATATGCGCAGGCCTACGCTTATTCTGCATGGCGACTGAATTACCTATTTGGCGAAGGGCACTCGGACGATCCTGAGCGGGACAAAAAACTGGCCATTGAACATGCTCAGTATTCAATTGCACTTGATCCCGAAGACTCGTTTTGTCAGGTCGTGGCGGGTCATTTGACAAGTCTGCTCCAAGGAAAACCCCATCAAGCACTGTCGATGTTCGATTTGGCTTTGTCGCTGGATCAAAACAATGCTTTGGGCTGGGCCTGGAGTGGGGTTACTCTGTCCTACCTTGGCCGCGGTGAGGACGCGATACACAGGTTTAAGAATGCCTTTAAGCTCAGTCCTTTTGACACTTTGAATTTTACATGGTGGACCGGCGCCGGAATTGCGGAGTTTGTGTCTGAGAATTATGCCGAATCCATTTCTTGGTTGGAAAAGGCTCGGCACGTAAATCCGCGCTTCATTGCAACGTTGAGGATTTTGGCCGCAAGTCTCGCGATGAATGGGGAAGAAGATAAAGCTCGAGAAGTCGGTAAAGAGTTATTGAGTCTCGACGAAAAATTCTCGGTCGATCGTTTTGTTTCATGGTACCCTTTCTCTCATAGCGAACACAAACGGGCTTTGAAAAGCGGGCTCTTGATCGCGGGCTTGCCGCGCTGACTGATTTTTTCACGGGCAATTTTTATCCGAAACAAATTCCAGGGAGACTTCAGATGACATCGGACATGAATACAGGAAACGGTATGGGCCGAGGCATGGGCATGGGCATGGGCCGAGGCATGGGTATGGGCATGGGCCGAGGCATGGGTATGGGCATGGGCCGAGGCATGGGTATGGG
>NZ_JBXWMI010000045.1:0-2333 GCF_059609765.1 Ruegeria sp. YTSC106 | reverse complement strand
GTCGACAACGCATACGGCGACAGAAACCTCGTCTGCACATGCCCCCCAATGGATGCATACGAAGAAGCCGCGGAATAGGTAGCTAGGCGTAGCAATCCGCTTCTTGCCTTGACGGATTGAAATCCAAGAAAGAGGGCAGCGTCCTGCGAGGCGCTGCTTCTTGCCAAATCAATGGAGGAACAATGAAACACTATGTCCTCGCAAATGATCGCGCCAACCTGGCAAAGACAGGGCCGGAGGTGCCCGAAAGACTAAAATACATCGATGTTATCCTAAGCGACGAGCGGGCGCTGGCGTCGGCTGAAATCGTTGTTGAGTTCTATCACGCATTGAACAGCCTGGTCGAAGATTTCTCTTACGTGGTCAATCTCCGGGTGTCCGGAAAAAACACCGTCGGCGGACCTCTCTATTGGGCGGGTCGTACCGCAATTTTCTGGGGCGACCTGGAAAACAACTGGGACGTTGCCGGTCCGCGCAGAAGCTGGATCTCGCAAGTTCTTAACCTGTCTTCAAGGGCTGTTCTGGTCGGTGGAGCTGTCCTGCTTCTTGTGCAGCTGGGCAGAGCGGGTCGAAATGTCGTTGCGGTGCATCCGAACTTCGCCGCGGCCGCGCTGGAAAGCGGATTGGAAAGCTGCGGCACGGGGACTCATCTGGCCGCCGACGGGCGTCCGCACAGCGCGACCAGCAGATTGAGCGCGTTGAGATTGTTGTCTGAATTTGTGTCCATGGATCACGGAGAGCATATCGCGGACTCACTACGCAGCTATATTGGTCTGGCCGAACCCGTGCAAAAACACGAAAGCAGACTAGCCGCACGGTTGGTGCATAGGGCAAAAGGTGATCTTTTGGTCGTACGCACCCTGGATGCGATGCAGGAAAACATCGAAGATCCTCTGACGATTTCTGATCTCTCCCGCGTGCTCAAAACCTCAACACGTCAGCTGCAGCGACGGTTCCTGAGCAAAACCGGGGCAAAGCTGCTTTCGACATACAAAGAGCTTCGGCTGGAACGCGCGCAAAGCCTGTTGCAGTTCACCAACATGTCGCAGATCGAAATCTCGGCAGCCACTGGCTTTTCATCAACCGTCGCTTTGAAACGTGCGTTTCAACGCAGCTACAGAACCAGCCCCGACGATGTTCGCAACAGTCGGTTCATGGGGACGATAGCATCGGGGAACGGCTAGCCATTATTCGGTTTCAGTAACTGTCGATGATATCGCGCGGACAGGATGCCCACGCAACTCTGGCTTGGTTCAGGCCGCCGCTATCTGGCTTGCCTTTTCCACCAGCACTTCGGCCTGACGGATTGATGCGTAGTCAATTAGTCGACCATCCAGCGAAACAGCGCCTTTTCCATCGGCTTCGGCCTCGGCCATGGCGACGAGAATTCGCTGTGCCTTGGTAACTTCAGCGTCGGACGGCGACATCACCTCATTGGCAAGTGCGATCTGGCTTGGATGAATGGCCCATTTGCCCTCGCTACCCAGAACAGCAGCGCGTTTTGCGGCGGCCTTGTATCCGTCAGGGTCCTGAAAATCACCAAAAGGTCCGTCAATCGGGCGCAGTCCGTTCGCGCGCGCCGCAACCACCATACGGGCCAGTGCATAATGCCACATGTCACCCCAGTGGATCTGGCGCCCACCATCCGAATCCGCATCGGTCAAGACAGAGTAGTCCGGGTTCACGCCGCCGATGATCGTGGTGCGTGCGCGGGTCGAGGCGGCATAGTCGGCAACGCCGAAATGCAGGCTTTCGTTGCGCTTTGACGCGGCAGCGATCTCACTGACATTCTGCATGCCGAGCGCGGTTTCGATGATGTGCTCGAATCCAATCCGTTTCTTATAGCCTCTGGCATCTTCGATCTGGGTGACAAGCATATCGACCGCGTAAACGTCAGCAGCAGTTCCGACCTTGGGGACCATGATCAGATCAAGGCGTTCACCAGCCTGTTCGACCACATCCACAACGTCACGGTACATATAGTGGGTGTCCAGACCATTGATCCGCACCGACATGGTCTTGTTGCCCCAGTCGATGTCGTTCAAGGCCTGAATGATGTTCCTGCGCGCCTGCTCCTTTTCGTCCGGTGCTACGGCGTCTTCCAAATCAAGGAAAATGACGTCGACATCGGATTTGGCTGCCTTTTCGAACATTCCGGGTTGGCTGCCGGGCACGGCCAATTCACTTCGGTTCAGACGGGCTGGGGCTTGGTCAATGGAATGAAAGCTCATGGGATCGGGTCCTTCGTCTTAAAGATTCGGATAGATCGGGAATTTGGCGCAGAGGTCTGCGACTTCGGCCTTGACCTTGGCTTCGACGGCGCTGTTGCCGTC
>NZ_JBXWMI010000044.1:0-3237 GCF_059609765.1 Ruegeria sp. YTSC106 | reverse complement strand
CATTGCAGCAGACCAACCACCAGTTGGATCAAGCCGCGCGAAGGTGCAACATGTCGACCAAAGTTTGCGACAAAGCCCGGTGTCCTATTGGGATCCACGCCACTACGGCCAGTATTTCCTGATCTTCGAGATCGGTTTGGGCCTAGCCCTCGCCATGCTGATCGGTCTGCAGTCCCGGTCGAAGCGGGTATGGGTGGCGGTTACATTTCTGTCGCTTGGATATCTGGGTTCGATTGCCGCTGGTCTGATGTCTGGTGCGGATCACCTTCGAGGCCCCGGGTCCTGCGAAGTTCTTGCGAGCAATGCCGTCGCAAAGCAAGCGACCTCGCCAAACAAGTCAAAGGTCGTTCCATAGAGGGATGACTATGTCAGAAAACCAGTTCGTGCGGGTGTTCGGCGAAGCGTGGAGTGTATGGGGCGCCTTTGGACCATCCTGATTAGAAGCGCGGGGCATACAACACGCCCCGCACCAGTCTCTAACGACTGCCCGCTTTTCCGGGCATGTTCATCCTTTTGGCCGCACGCGGTGGTGTCTTCACACGCAGATCGCGCTGCGGCTTGGCTTTGGCCTTCACTAACTTAGCGGATTTCGGTGTGTCCTCCACAGCGGGAAGGGTCCGCCCGAAGGTGGATTTTGGTGGTTTGAAGGGCATGATGCACCTCATGACAAAAGGAAGCTGAAGTCGCGCAGATGCTCGACTGCGAACGCCCACGACGGGCTAGCGCCGTATGTCCATTGTCAGAGTCCTCCGCAGGAGCGTTTCAATGCGCATTCTGCCAATTAAGGTCAGCGCGCGGCGGGATCAGAAAGTATGCTGGTCCATTGTTAGAATCTCCTCTGCGAATGTTGGGAGCGTCTCAGACAAGGGAGCATCTGTCAAACCTGCTCAATGAACGGCAGCAGTTGTTGGTAGGCAGTTGGATGTGGATAAAGCTGCCTCAGATGATTTCACGTGAATTTCTGCTATTTTACAAAGGAACAGTCGTCACTGAGAAATGATGGCAGACCCGCCGCGACCGACAACCCGTAAAGACACGCTCCATGTCCGACACCATCCTTGCAGCTGAGCCGACCATCCGCCTTGTGGCCTTTCTGGGCATTCTGGC
Organism: Ruegeria sp. YTSC106; assembly: GCF_059609765.1. Classification (NCBI taxonomy): domain Bacteria; kingdom Pseudomonadati; phylum Pseudomonadota; class Alphaproteobacteria; order Rhodobacterales; family Roseobacteraceae; genus Ruegeria; species Ruegeria sp. YTSC106. Next base: position 2,130 of record NZ_JBXWMI010000044.1, on the reverse strand, counting down.
GGTCATGGCGCTATGGGAAGTTGCAGCACCCCGGCGCAGACGGGATATTCCGCGCGTTGTGCGTTGGACAAATAATCTTGCGCTCGTTGTGCTCGACACCGCAATCCTGCGGCTGACCTTTCCGATCCTCGCAGTTGGGCTTGCGGTGATGGCCGAGGACCGCGGATGGGGACTCTTCAACAACATAAATGCGCCGGTTTGGGTTGCGATAGCGGTCTCAATGCTGCTTCTCGATCTTGCGATCTATCTTCAGCATGTGATGTTACACGCAGTGCCGGGGCTTTGGCGACTGCACCGGATGCATCACGCCGATCTTGATTTCGACGCGACCACAGGCCTGCGGTTCCACCCAGTAGAAATCCTTATCTCGATGGGGATCAAACTGGCGGTCGTTGCAGCTTTGGGTCCCCCCGCTGTCGCCGTGCTCTTGTTCGAGGTCATCCTGAACGCGACCGCGCTTTTCAATCACGCCAACATTGATCTTCCGCGCCCAGTTGATCGTTTCCTGAGATGGATCATCGTCACCCCGGACATGCACCGAGTGCACCATTCCATTGATCCACGCGAAACCAACTCGAATTTCGGCTTCAATTTGCCGTGGTGGGACCGGCTATTGGGAACTTACGTCGCGCAACCTGCGAAGGGGCACAAGGGTATGGAGATCGGTATCGTGCAGTTTCGCACGCGCCGCGACCTCTGGCTCGACCGGATGTTAATTCAACCCTTTCTCGGTCCAGCAAGCGGTGGCGCGCTTGACGCTCGGAGCCATCGGAGGCGATCTTCATCCATCTCATCCAAGCCGAGCGACGACAAATAGATCCAAAGCCGTGAACCAATGATCTTTTGCGGCCCTTAGGGTCTCATGCGGAGTTCAATTTGTTATGGCCACACGAACCAAATAGTATTGACCCAGATATCGAGAGGGAAGCGATGGCAAACAAGGCAATTGTTGTCGGGTCAGGACCCGCTGGGCTCGCTTGCGCAGCTATGTTCCGAAAGCGATCCATCGATGTAACCATTCTGGAGCGCGAAACTCAGCTGGCGTCATCATGGCGGCATCACTACGATCGCCTCCATCTGCACACCGACAAGTCGCATTCCAATTTGCCCGGATACCACATGCCACGTGGATTTCCGAGATACCCGTCACGTGATCAAGTTGTTGAATATCTCGAAGCTTATGCGGAACATCACGGTCTGGATCCTGAATATGGTGCCGAGGTATCTGTTATCAGGCGTGCCGAGAAATGGGAGGTTCAATCTGATCGAGGCACATATTCAGCCGACATCGTCGTCTTGGCGACCGGCATTGCATCATATCCCAACCGTCCCTCATGGCCAGGCCAAGAAAACTACATCGGAAAAATTTTGCACTCTTCCGAATACACAAACCCCAATCGCTTCGATGGATTGCGTGTGCTTGTCGTTGGATTGGGCAACTCAGGTGGGGAAATCGCTCTTGATCTAGCAGAGAAGAATATAAAGGTCGCGCTATCCGTTCGAAGCCCCATCAACATCATTCCAAAAGAGGTCATGGGAATTCCAATTCTCACGCTTTCGATCTTGGAAACAAAACTGCCGATCTGGCTTGCCGATCTGGTCAATCGCACTGTTCAACGGTTTTATTTTGGCAACTTGAACGCCCTTGGACTTATGGCATCGTCAATCGGACTCCTCGAAAAGATCAGAACCGATGGTAGGGTTCCTCTAATTGATATTGGCACGGTGGATATGATTAAAGCCGGGGTCATAGAGGTACGAGGTAACATTCAATCTTTCGAAGATCAGACAGTTGTATTCGAGGATGGTTCTCACGATAAATTTGATGCGGTGATACTCGCAACAGGGTTTCGATCCGACCTTCGAAATCTTCTCCCGGATTGCAGCGATTTACTTACGCAGGGTGGCGCACCCAAGCTTAGTGGTGCCAATAGCGGGCGAGACGGTATGTACTTTTGCAGTTATCGAGCATCGCCGACCGGCCAACTCCGTGAAATTGGAATAGAGGCCAACGCGATAGCCGATAGTGCTCTCCGATTTGCACGATGAGGGCCACTAATGGGATGTACCGGCTGCTTCACCCAGCAGTTTAGGCTTTGCCTATATCTGCAAACAGGAGAAGTAGCTATG
>NZ_JBXWMI010000043.1:0-3661 GCF_059609765.1 Ruegeria sp. YTSC106 | reverse complement strand
CAAAGGTATTCCTCTCGGCCATCGCTCTCGCTGCTACAGTCCTATTCTGGCTGTAATTCAATGAGTCTGGAGCCTAGAGGAGAGGGGGCATGGAGGTCAGCCGCGATGGGCTGGATATTTATTGCCTGCCAAGCAACCAAAGACTGCGAATGCCCAATACCATGAAGGACACGTACGCTAGGGCGACCTGGCGCTCTCACAAAATGCCCGTGTCTGCTTGGAAGCCACCAGCGGGCAGGAATGGCATCTGTGGTCTGGCCTTGACGCAGAAGGGGTCACGACGCGGAAATTGCCGCCAGCTCAAATAAAGGCTTTGGCAGCCAGTCGAGGCACGAGGGCGAAAACGGACAGGATCGATGCAGAACTCATTGCGCAGTTCATGGATTTCCGACCTGATGCAGGGCGCAACCTTCCACATGCAAAGATACGTCTTCTCAGAGCCTTGCTGTCCAAGCGCGGACAACTTGTCGAGACGCGAAAGCGGCTTCTGGCGCAGATCAAGGCGCATGGGAAGCTGGGATCGGCTGACATGTTCAAAGCCATGGATGCCAAATTGAAAGACCTGCTGGATTATCAGATTGCAGAGCTTGAGGCCCGGATCGAACATACCATCGCCACAGATGAGAGACTTGCCACGACGGCTGGCATCCCGCGTTCCGTTCCCGGGATCAGACCGGTTGCCAGCACCATGCCGATCATAGAGATGCCAGAACTCGGCCAGATCACCGGCGAGCAAGCCGCCGCGCTCGCAGTCCTTGAGCCAATTGCACATGACAGCGGACCCATGCGTGGTCGGCGCACAATTGGCGGTGGCCGACGATTGCTATGGCATGTGATGTTCCAGGCCGCTCTCGTCGCCAGCCATCACAATCCAGTCCTCAAGACAGTCGCCAACCGCCTATGCGTCGCCGGAAAACCACACAAGGTCATCATCACTGCTGTTGCAAGAAAGCTTGTCACAGCCGCAAACGCTCTCTGCAAAACGCGCCAGAAATGGACATCTCAACCTGCATAAAAAGAAACAGTTGCCAGGGCCGACAATTGATAGTTGGGCGTCGCGGGGCTCAGGCCTGCTTTTGAGCCTCGTCTTCCTCTGCAACCTCTACGGCGTCTGCTGCCACTTCGACCACATCGACCTCATCCACAGGTTCCGCGACTTCGGGCTCTTCTGATTGATCCTCAAGCGCACCAACGATCAAAGGCAACATGTGTACGCCGGTCGCGCTTGCGATCTCGGGCGTTTGCGGCGTTTGCCAACTGAGTGTGTCGAAGCTTCCGCAGTTCTGGCAGACCGGCCCCCATTCGGGTTGGATATCATGGCAGTTGGTGCACACCCATTGCGGACCACGCGGCGCATTCAGCGCCCTGGCCAACCAGCCTTGCACAACGGCGTCCGAGGCCCCCTCGCCACGTTCGATCGCAGCCATCAACGTGTAGGCGCGCGCATCACCTTGCTTTTCAACCAAATCACCCAACGCACGGCGGGCTTCGGGGAAATCCTCGGCCACGATGTTCAATTCTGCCAGAATCAGGCGCGTTTCCATATTCTCGGGGTGAATGCGGGTTAGCGCCGTGAACCTCTTGATACGTTGCTCGGGAGTTTCATCCGGTACGATTTCGGCAAAGGCATGGGCCAGATCCGGGTGTGGCTGAACCTCCCATGCTTTTTTCAGAATCTTGGTCGCAGCCCGGGGTTTGCCTTTGGCGATATACGCGCGGGCGGCCATGGCAGCGGCAGGCACCAGATCGGGCGACAGACGATTGGCTTCGATCGCGCGCTCCTGCTGTTCGACGGTCGCGTCTTCGTCCAGAATGCCTTTGGCTTCGGACAAGGCCAGAACAGCATCGCGCCGTTTGAAAACATCGCGCGGCAAATACCCGGCCTTCAACTTGGAGGTCAGGGTCGAACGCGCCCCGGCCCAATCATGCGCCTTGGTTTGCAGGTTCAGCAACACATCCTGCGTCTCTTCGTGACGCGGTTTGATCGCCAGGGCCTTCTCGGCAAGTTTGCGGGCCGTTTCATCATCACCTTCGGCCAGCTTCTGCTTCATGATCCCGCGTACGCCAACAAACCGGGTCGCGTTGTTGGTCACCAGTTTTTTATAAGTATCCGAAGCCTTTTTCGTGTCACCGGTCATCTCGGCGGCCTGTGCCACAAACAGATCTGTCAGCTCAGGCTTGTTCAGCAGTTTTTCGGCCTTGGTGGCTTTGGTCATCGCCACGCGCCCTTCGCCCGAGGCCAGCGCCATCAGGCCATCAGCAAGCGCCTGATATCCCTTTTGCTCGCGATTTCGGTCAAAATACCGGGACAAGGCAGTTTCGTCACCGTTCAGGAATTTCAGCGTTGCGATCAGCAGGCTGAGCAACTTGAAAAACAGCCAGACTGCAATGACCAACACACCCAGCGCGATCACTGACTGAAGCGGCCCCAGCGTGAATTCTGTGCCCGCGACGGTGATCTGAACCCCGCCACTGGTTTGCATCAGGAAGTGACCGCCCAGCGCCAGCAGGCCGATAATCGCAACAAAAACAAGGATCTTAAACAGTGACCACAGCATGGCAGGTCCTTCAGTTCGAGTTCAGGCTGGAAGCCAGTGTATTCGCCGCATCGACGGCCGCGACCCGTGTTTGGGCCGCCTGTTCCCAATCGGCCATTGCGGCCTGTGCCGCTTCGGGAAGTGATTTCAATTCACTCAGGGCTTTGACCAGGTCTCCGTCCGCGAGCGCAGCCTGTGCACGTGACAGGACGGCATCTGGCCCATCCCCTTCCTGGGGCATGACCGACCGCGCGCCTGTTTGACGTTGCAGGAAGGCAATCAGGCCAGTGCCCTTGTCGGCATCACGCGCTTCTGCCAGCGCTGCTCGGGCCGCAGGCGCGAAGCTGGCCCGCAGAGAGGAGAGGGTTTCCACACCTTTCTCAGCCGGCCCGGACAGAGCATCCGGCACATCCACACCGCCTGCCTTCAGTTCCGCAACAAGATCGGAATAGGGCTGGCCTGCATCCAACTGGCCATGCAAGCGGGACAGAACAGCGGCATTTGCCGCAGTTTGCACGTCGGCTGATGCTTTTGCCTCAAGCGCCTGAGCGTCCGAAACCATTTTTTCAACTTCGGCACGTTGCGAGGCCAGAGAATCCTGAAGCTTCTTCAGCTCAGCTTCAAAGGCGGCCATGGATTCGGGCGACACGCTGGATTCGATCGGGGTCTTCTCCAGCGTCGCGATTCGGTCTGACAATGGTCCGATCTGGCCTGACAGCGTATCCACAGTAGATTTGATCGCACTAAGGTCACCTTCCATGGGTGTCAGTTTGTCGGACAACACTTTGACCTGATCCGTCAAACCGGCAACATCCGGACTGTTTGCAAGCTCTTGCGACAGCTTGGCAATCTGGTCGGATTGGTCTGCCAGTTTGGACTCCAACGCCGCCAAGGTATCCGAAGTGTCAGAGCCACCTGACAATAGCCCACCATTGCCCAGCGCAAACCCGACAGCGGCTGCAATGGCACCACCCAGCAAAGCAGGCACAAACCCGCCACGCTTTTCAACGACGCGCTCAACAACTTTTTCCTCGACCGGAGCGATTTCTTCGGCTTCGGCTTCGGCTTCGGCTTCGGCTTCGGCTTCGGCTTCGGCTTCGGCTTCGGCTTCGGCTTCGGCTTCG
>NZ_JBXWMI010000042.1:0-4022 GCF_059609765.1 Ruegeria sp. YTSC106 | reverse complement strand
AAGAACCACCAGTATTCTGAGCGTAAAGCCCGACCGGAGAACTGGAAGTATTTCGAGAAACACGTTTTAACTGCTTCACCAAATCCCATATTTCACTCCATTCTTACTTTCTTTGCTGCCTCAAACGCTTCGCTGCTCAGGAGAACGCACTCGCCCCTACGGATGCTCCCACTTACCTTATTGTTTGAAAGTAGAAGCCTATCGCATGAGAGCGTAAAGAATTTTATGCGCGGAAAAAATATTGATTTATGAAAAATTAGATTCAAACATGCGAATTCGACTCAACTTTATTTTACCTCCGTTGTTGTCGGTGTCGCCCGATTTATCGGGCCCTTCCGACTGCTAGAGTGAGTGCTGGCGGTCGGAAGGCCTTTAATAATGATCGAGCGTTGGGAGGACGCGATGCTTAGACTCAACGAACTAGCCCTCCCTCCAGAGTTCGCTCTAGCTTTTTGCAGTGACGCCATTCAGCCACCACGCGTTGTTGGCGGTTTCGGTAGTCAACGAAAAATCGTTCCGCCGACCAAGCCCTCCGCGGCAAGTTTTGGGCAAGACAGTCACAGGATCGAGGTATGTTCTATTGGCTGCACAGACGCGACAGTTTGAAACAAGCGCATCCAGTTTTACTAATTTCAAGGGAACCAATGGGAGAAGAAAATGTCTAACAAGACAGTGATGATTGCAGGCGCGACATGTTTCGCACTGCTTGCGGCCTGCGACGACACGAGTACTTCAAGCGCGTCCGCCGAGCTCACACCGGCTCAGCATGCATGTTTGCGAGATGTAGCCAACACGACGAACAATTCGCAAGTCGTGGTGCTTTCATCCGCGTTTAGCGAGGCGGGAACACAAGTCACTGTCGGCGTTGGCGAGGATCGTGCTCCTTGGAATTGTATAGCCTACAGTGATGGCGCGACAGCTGGTATCGAGTTCCTGGGCGACGAAGGCGCATTGTAACCTTTTTGCTGTGTAGCTGAAAGCGGCTGCGCAGCACTGGCTTGATCTGCTGAGGTTCGACTTGGTTTGTAGAAAACAGAATTAGCCAACGCAGCGCATAACTCAGAACTTGTGTTTGATGACCCCGTTTCCTCGCTTGATCATCGTTGGCGTACGAAGGTCGCCAAACACCTAGAACATCATGCAATCCGCGCTCGAGGCCAGCAACGTTGATCCTTCAGGCAAGGTGGGTTTGTAGTCGAACGTGACAATCTTCGCTCCGCTGTCGAACGCCACGAACAATTGGTTGGATCCAGGCCTTATGGCAATGCCTTCCGGGTCTGTTCCAAACTCCAACAAGCTTTGCTGGGGCAAGCAGCTGGCCATCAGCCGTGAACTCGTACAGGCTGTTTGACCCTTCCCAATCATCAACAATCAACATGTGGCCTGTGCGTGGATCAATCGCGATACCCTGTGCCTCACTCAAGGGAGGAGAGAGCTTCATTGTATCCAACCTCGCTGTCAAAGCATCCTCTGACGTGAACCACGACAACCGTTCGGGATCATCCTCTACGGTCACGATTTGTCTTTTGGCGTTGATCGCGATTCCTTCCGTGTCCACAAATCTACCTTCCAGTTCAAAGGGCGCTCCTAAAGGCTCGACGTCCTTTGTGACTCGTTGAAGGCTGCCAAGGCCATCTCCCAGCAACAAGTGATCCCGTTCAATAGCAATTGCTTTGATCCGGAAGAGATCGCTGGATATGCGTCTCAACTCATTGCCTTGCAATGTGACCAGAACGGCCTCGGGCCCCTCGTTCGTGATCCACAACCCACAAAAGGTTGGGTCGTAATCGAGACTTGCGGGTTGATTTAGCTCGTAGCGCCCGGTTTCACTGAGCTGCAATGCCGTGGCCGGGGAAAACACAGTGCAGATGAGTAAGGCTATGGTCCTCGCAAACACTCAGGATGCTCCTAAAATTTGCACCAGAAGGGTGGGGCGGTATCGCGATAGGTCAATACAAAGAGTACCTACACTCCATAAACCAGAGAGCATCACATTATCAGAACAGAGAGACTTAGAACGCGGAAACTGGTTGCGAGCGGTTTGGTTCGACGCAACTGGGTTGTGCGAGAGTACTTTTGAACTGAGGCTGCGACAAATTCGCGAACCGACATCGTGGCGATTGTTGGATTTGCGAAATCAACACTAACAAACGAAACAACCTCAGGCTTCATAGAACAAACTTGCAATCGCGTGCTCCGGCGTAGTCACTTAGGACACAGGGTTGGAGGAAGCCGATGGCGAAATGGAAGTTCGTGATTTGTGTTTGTTGCGCGCTGGCTCTTGTCGCTTGCGCTCCAAAAACCCGCACATATGAAAAGACGGTATCGGCTGCGCTACAGGCAAATTCGGGCACAACTCTAGGTCAGGCGGCCAATCGCCTTGGGGACCCCAAAGACGGTCGGTCAGGCATCAAGCTGATCAGTGATGGAGAAGAAGCGCTTGTATCACGACTGCTGATGGCCGCAGCGGCCGAGCGAACGATAGACGCGCAATACTACCTTCTGCACAACGACCCCACGGGTCACCTTTTTGCAGCCAGTCTTTTGCAGGCAGCAGATCGGGGTGTTCGCGTCCGATTGTTGCTGGATGACATGGATACGTCCAGCTATGACGCGATGACAGCCGCATTGGACAATCATGAGAATATTGAAATCAGGCTGTTCAATCCGTTTTGGCGCGATCAGAGCCTATTGTTCGCGGGTCTGACAGACTTCAAACGCATCAATCGCAGAATGCACAACAAGTCCATGACGGCGGACAACGTGTTCACGATTGTGGGTGGGAGAAACATCGGCGCCGAGTATTTTTTGGCGCGGAAAGAAATGAACTATGCCGATCTGGATGTGCTGGCCGCAGGCCCTGTTGTACGCGAGGTGTCACATAGCTTTGACGCTTACTGGAACAGCGAATTCGCCGTTCCGGCTCGTGTGGTCGTTGGAGAACCTAAGGAATTTGACCTTGCTGATGCGCGAGTCCGGTTAAACGAACTGGTCGAGGAAGCGAAGCTCACCCAGTACGGCGCTGCCCTCAGAAAGTCAGCGCAAGAGAACTTCGCGGATGGAGCCCTGTCACTGGATTGGCTGCCTGCGAAGCTTTATGCCGATCCGCCCTCAAAAGCCGCGGGTCTCGAGAACTCAGGTCCCGTTCTGGCATCTCAATTGTTTCCGTACTTTGAGAATGCCAACAGTGAGGTGAACATCGTGTCCGCCTATTTCGTGCCGCGCAACAACGGTGTGAAATGGCTTACCGAACTTGAGAGCCGCGGTGTTAACGTGAAGGTCGTGACCAATTCGCTTGCGTCTAACGACGTCGCACCCGTTTACGCACACTACGCTAAAAAACGCCGAGCACTTTTACGTGGTGGAGTAGAACTCTATGAGTTGCGACCCGACGCCTATCAGGTCCAACGCCGGGGTATAAACTGGGCTCAATCAAGGTCAGGCCTACACTCCAAGGCATTTGCAGTTGATGACCGATACTTGTTCGTAGGGTCGTTCAACTGGGACCCACGATCTGTCAATATCAACACCGAGATGGGAATTTTGATTGACTCGCCAGCACTGACTGCACAGACCATGAGCGCTTTGGACGACGCTTTACCTGCATACACATATAAAGTAGCGCTCGAGCAAGATGGTCAGCTTAAATGGACGACAAAAAATGATGATGGCAACATCCTTGAATATCGATCCGAGCCGACAGGATCAGTCTGGGATCACTTAGTTTCTGGTTTTCTAAGTGTTTTACCAATTGGGTCCCAGCTTTAGGTTTATTGGGAGAAACTCTGACGGCTTGTCGCCCCACTTGGGGGCGCGACTACACTGAATGGGTTTTCACCCTAGTGTTTTTAAGCCCATCGCTTGGGCGACCTTCAGTAGAAATCAATCTCGCTGACGTCTACGCGGACCTCATGATCGCGCCCGTAGGCAACAACTCCAATTGACGTGATTTCGTCAGCGACGGGAATAGCGCGCAACATGGCACCTGAAGCCTTGAAGCCTGACAGGGGTAAACTGATTTT
>NZ_JBXWMI010000041.1:0-4498 GCF_059609765.1 Ruegeria sp. YTSC106 | reverse complement strand
GAAACGCACGCCCTTGTATGACCTTCACGTTGCTTTGGGTGGTAAGATGGTTGATTTTGCTGGGTGGGAGATGCCTGTTCAGTATCCTTTGGGGATTATGGGTGAGCATAAGCAGTGCCGAGAGAAGGCGGCGTTGTTTGATGTGTCTCACATGGGTCAGGTTATTCTGCGCGGTGAGAATGTGGGTGAGAAGCTGGAAGCTTTGTGCCCGCAGGCTTATGCGACGCTGAAGGAAGGCAAGGCGCGGTACGGGTTTTTCACCAACGCTGACGGCGGGATCATGGACGATTTGATCGTGTCGAATGCGGGGGATCACTATTTTGTGGTGGTGAACGCGGCGCTGCGGCATCAGGACATTCCGCATATGCGTGACAATCTCGAAGGTGTCGAAGTGACCGAGATCTTCGACCGCGCGCTGGTGGCGGTTCAGGGGCCCAAGGCCGAGGATGTTGTCGGCGCGTTGTGCCCTGTTGCCCGTGACCTGAAGTTCATGGAAACCACCCTTGCTGATATCAACGGTGTCGAGTGCCGCATCTCGCGGCTGGGTTATACCGGCGAGGACGGCTATGAGATCTCGATCCCCGAGGACAAGGCGATCGAAGTTTCGAAAGCCTTCCTGGGGCATGAGGATTGCGAAGCGGCGGGTCTGGGCGCGCGCGACAGCCTGCGGCTTGAGGCGGGGCTGTGCCTGTATGGCAATGACATCGATCAGAGCACCTCGCCGGTCGAGGCGTCTTTGGGCTGGGCGATGCAGAAGCGCCGCAAGGAAGAAGGCGGCTTTCCGGGTGCGGAGCGTATCCAGCGCGAACTGGCCGAGGGGGCATCCCGCAAGCTGGTGGGGATCAAGCCCGACGGCCGTGCTCCGGCGCGCCAGGGTGTGGAAATCCAGTGCACTGAGGGCAACACGATCGGCCAGATCACCTCGGGCAGCTTTGGCCCGACGGTCGGAGGCCCGATCGCGATGGGCTATGTGTCCGCGGGCCATGGCGAGCCGGGCGAGAAGGTGAACCTGATCATCCGGGGCAAGGCGCAACCGGCGCAGATCGTGGCCATGCCCTTCGTCAAACAGAATTACAAGCGTTGAAGTCAGGAGAGAGACAAGATGGCAACCTATTATTCCGAAGAGCATGAATGGCTGAGCGTTGAAGGCGACACGGCCACTCTGGGCATCACCAAACATGCCGCCGAGCAGCTGGGTGAAGTGGTGTTCGTGGAACAGCAGGAAGCGGGCGACGAGTTCGAAAAAGGCGGCGAGATCGGCGTGATCGAATCCGTCAAGGCGGCGTCCGAGTTGTATGCTCCGGTCGATGGCGAGATCACGGAAGTGAACGAGGCGCTGGCCGACAATCCCGGTGCGCTGAACGAAGATCCCGAGGGCGAGGCCTGGATCTACAAGATCAAGATCAGCGATGCATCCCAGCTGGAAGAGCTGATGGATCTGGACGGCTACAAGGCCCTGATCGGGTAAACCCAAACGGAGTCCCGGCACGGGGCTCCATCGTTTTAACTTATGCCGCCGAATTTGGGCTCCGCCCGTTCGGGCCTGAAACTGTCCACCGGACAGTTTCCGGGACGGCCCTTACTCCCCGCCGGAGGCTCCTGCCAGAGCGGCCGGGCGAGACATTCCTTGAGGAGCGCTACACATGGCCTTCAAACTGACCGACTACGAAGCCTATGACTTTGCCAATCGCCGCCATATCGGGCCCAGCCCGACCGAGATGCGCGACATGCTCAAGGTGATCGGCTTCAAGACGCTGGACGAGCTGATCGACGCCACCGTCCCGCCGGCGATCCGGCAGAAAGAGCCGCTGGACTGGGGTCCGGCGATGACGGAACGCGATGCGCTGTTCCATATGAAAGAGGTGGCGAGCAAGAACAAGGTTCTGACCTCGCTGATCGGTCAGGGCTATTACGGCACCACCACGCCCGCGCCGATCCTGCGCAACATCCTGGAAAACCCGGCCTGGTACACCGCCTATACGCCGTACCAGCCCGAGATCAGCCAGGGCCGTCTTGAGGCGCTGCTGAACTTCCAGACCATGGTCAGCGACCTGACCGGGCTGGACGTGGCCAACGCGTCCCTGCTGGACGAGGCCACAGCCGCGGCCGAGGCGATGGCGATGGCCAAGCGCGGCGGCCGGTCCAAGGCCAACAACGCGGCCTTCTTCGTCGACAAGAACTGCCACCCGCAGACCATCGCGGTGATCAAAACGCGCGCCGAGCCTTTGGGCATCGACGTTCAGGTGGCCGATCCGGACACGCTGGATGCAGGTTCCGTCTTTGGCGCGATCTTCCAGTATCCCGGCACCCATGGCCATGTGCGCGACTTCACCAACGAGATCGCGGCGCTGCACGAACATAAAGCCATCGCGATTGTCGCCGCCGACATCCTGTCGCTGGCGCTGCTGAAATCGCCCGGCGAGATGGGCGCGGATATCGCCATCGGCTCGACCCAGCGCTTTGGCGTGCCGATGGGCTATGGCGGGCCCCATGCTGCCTATATGGCGACCACCGACAAGCTGAAGCGGTCCATGCCGGGCCGGATCATCGGTGTCAGCATCGACAGCCGGGGCAACAAGGCCTACCGCCTGTCGCTGCAGACCCGCGAGCAGCATATCCGCCGCGAGAAGGCGAACTCGAATGTCTGCACCGCGCAGGCACTGCTGGCGGTGATTGCCTCGATGTATGCCGTCTATCACGGCCCCGACGGCATCAAGGCCATCGCGCAATCGGTGCACCGCAAGACCTCGCGTCTGGCTGCCGGTCTGGAAGAGGCTGGCTTTGCCGTGGAACCGGAAGTGTTCTTCGACACCATCACGGTTGAGGTCGGCCATCTGCAGAATGTGGTGATGGAGGCCGCCGTGGCCCGCGGCGTCAACCTGCGCAAGGTGGGCGAGACCCGGGTCGGCATCAGCCTGGACGAGCAGACCCGCCCCGAGACCATCGAGGCGGTCTGGGGTGCCTTCGGCATCGACCGCAAGGATGACAGCTCGAACAAGCAATACCGCCTGCCCGATTATGCGCTGCGTGAAAGCGAATATCTGACCCACCCGATCTTCCACAAGAACCGGGCCGAGGCCGAGATCACCCGCTATATGCGCCGTCTGGCCGACCGTGACCTGGCGCTGGACCGGGCGATGATCCCGCTGGGGTCCTGCACCATGAAGCTGAACGCCACGATCGAGATGATCCCGGTCACCTGGCCCGAGTTCGGCAATCTGCATCCGTTCTGCCCCGAAGATCAGGCGCAGGGCTATCACGAGATGATTGCCGACCTGAACGACAAGCTGTGCCAGATCACCGGTTATGACGCGATCAGCCAGCAACCCAACTCGGGCGCGCAGGGCGAATATGCGGGTCTTCTGACCATCCGCAACTATCACTTCGCCCGCGGGCAGGGTCAGCGCAATGTCTGCCTGATCCCGACCTCGGCGCATGGCACCAACCCGGCCTCGGCCCAGATGGTGGGCTGGCAGGTCGTGCCGGTGCAGGCGGATGAGAACGGCAATATCGACGTCGCCGACTTCCGCGCCAAGGCGGAAAAGCACTCCGATCATCTGGCCGCCTGCATGATCACCTACCCGTCCACCCATGGCGTGTTCGAGACCACCGTGCAGGAGGTCTGCCAGATCACCCATGATCACGGCGGTCAGGTCTATATCGACGGCGCCAACATGAACGCGATGGTGGGCCTGTCGCGCCCCGGTGACATCGGCGGAGACGTCAGCCACCTGAACCTGCACAAGACCTTCTGCATCCCGCATGGCGGCGGCGGCCCTGGCATGGGCCCGATCGGCGTCAAGGCGCATCTGACCGAGCACCTGCCCGGCCACCCGGAATACGGCACCGCCGTGGGGCCGGTCTCGGCGGCGCCCTTCGGCTCGCCCTCGATCCTTCCCGTCTCGTGGGCCTATGTGCTGCTGATGGGTGGCGCCGGTCTGACCCAGGCGACGAAAGTGGCGATCCTGAACGCCAACTACATCGCCGCGCGTCTGCAGGACGCCTATCCGATCCTCTATACCTCGGAAACGGGCCGGGTGGCGCATGAATGCATCCTCGACACCCGTCCGCTGGACGCCGAGGCGCATGTCTCCGTGGATGACATCGCCAAGCGCCTGGTCGATTCAGGCTTCCACGCGCCGACCATGTCCTGGCCGGTGGCCGGAACCCTGATGGTGGAACCCACGGAATCGGAACCCATGGCCGAACTGGACCGCTTCTGCGACGCCATGCTGTCCATCCGCGCGGAAGCGCAGGACATCATCGACGGCAAGATCGACGCGGACAACAACCCGCTGAAAAACGCCCCCCACACGGTGCGCGATCTGGTCGGCGACTGGGACCGCCCCTACACCCGCGAACAGGCTTGCTTCCCGCCGGGCTCCATGGGCGTCGACAAATACTGGTCACCCGTCAACCGCGTCGACAACGCATACGGCGACAGAAACCTCGTCTGCACATGCCCCCCAATGGATGCATACGAAGAAGCCGCGGAATA
>NZ_JBXWMI010000040.1:0-5971 GCF_059609765.1 Ruegeria sp. YTSC106 | reverse complement strand
AAGGTATTCCTCTCGGCCATCGCTCTCGCTGCTACAGTCCTATTCTGGCTGTAATTCAATGAGTCTGGAGCCTAGAGCGCTTCGCCGCGCCGATCCCGGTGGGGAAGTATGTTGAAGGCCGGGGATCACAGCATCAGCGCGAATTGATGAACGTGCTGCAGATGATGAACCGCAGCTCAGCCATCACCGTGCCCATCGGGACCGAGTTGGAGAGTTTTGAAGCCAAGCGCTCAGGAACCGTGGACTATTCCGTGTGGGGTAAATTCTGGAACACGGAGATGTCCAAGGCCGTGCTGGGTGAAACGCTCACCACTGAGATGGGTGAAAACGGCGCACGGGCCGCCTCTGAGACCCATGCCGATATCCTCGACGCTCTGGTCGATAGCGACAGCGATCTGTTGTCTGGCACGTTGAACAATACCTTCGTCCGGTGGCTCTGTGACTTCAACTATCCCAATGCGCTCCTGCCGAAGATCTGGCGGCCCCGACCTGCCAACGAGATGGCGCAGGAGGAGCTGAAGCGCAAACGGGCTGAACGGCGCATCAAGGACATGGATGCGCTCAAGGCTGCGCGTGAGGCGGGTTATGAGCCCAAAGATATCGGTGCCCACATGGACGATGTCTTTGACTGCGACATGCAGGAAATCACGCCTGTCACCAGTCCGGATGCTCAAAAAAAAACTCCTGACATAGCCTTTGCCGATGACGGCCGCGTGTCGATCACGGATCTGATCGCGGCCACCGAGACGGCGATCCGCGTGACGCACGAGGCGTGGATCCGCGAGCTGAAGACGGCGACCGGCCTGCAGGACAGTGCAGACGAAGTCAGGCGGGCGCTACTGGATTGGCAGGTGCGCTTGGTGGCTGAATTTCCCTATGTCGAAGCCTTGGGCGACGCACTGGCGCTGGCTGAGCTGGTCGGTCGCGCAGAAGTGTTGGACGAAGACGGTCCCGCACTGGCCGAACCTAAAATCGGTACCGTGACTTTCAAAGAGGCGCAGGAGTTCCATCGCCAGAAGGTCAGTCTCCCCAGTAAGGTCTGGACCGACACGCTGCACCAGGCGCACGACCGCGCCTTTGTCGTGGCCGGTGCCGATTCCGTATCGCTGGTCGAGGATCTGCGCGGTGCACTGGACAAGGCCATGAATGGCGGCGGTGGGCTGGAAGCGTTCCGGAAAGAGTTCGATGACATCGTTACGCGCCATGGCTGGGACTACAACGGTGGGCGTAACTGGCGAACGCGGGTCATTTACGAAACCAACTTGCGTACTGCGCATCAGGCCGGTCGCCTGAAGCAGATGCGGGATCCGGACGTGATAAAGCTGCGCCCCTATTGGCGTTATATCCATGCGGAGACCCGTGAACCGAAGCAACCGCGTGAAGAACATCTGGCATGGGACGGTATGGTGTTCATGCATGATGATCCGATCTGGGATCGGATTTATCCACCCAATGGCTGGAAATGCTCCTGTGGCGTTGCCACGGTCAGCAGGTCCGGTTTGAAGCGCCTGGGCAAGAATGGACCGGACACCGCGCCTGAGCTGAAGATGCGCAAGGTCACGGACCCGACAACCGGCGAGACAATTGGTGTACCTGAGGGGATCGACATTGGCTGGGGCTATCAGCCCGGCGATACATGGGAGCGCGGGATCGTGCCGCGTGAGCTGCAGAAACCGTTAAACCTGAGCCAGCCGGACATGCCCTTGCCGGTCTCGCCACTGCTTGATCAGCTGGGGCGGCCGTTCACTGCACCGCAGTTGCCGAAAGGTGATCAACCCGAGTTTTATGTGCGGAAATTCCTGCAGCGATTTGGCGCGGATATCGGGCGCGGTGTTATCTACCGCGACCGCGCCGGTCAGGCGGTGGTGATTTCTGACCAGCTGTTCCGGAATGCAGATCGCAGCTGGAAGGTTTTGAAGTTTGGCCGCGAGATCGACATCGAGCGTCTCGCCGAAGCGATCTTCGACCCCGATGAAATCTGGGTTGATTGGGAGGTCGAAGGATCAGGCCAAAATCGCCTCGTGCGGCGGTACCTGCGCTGGCACTCTGAGACCAGCAGCTACAGCTCCTTTGTCTGGGCCACACAGTCCTGGCACGGGCTGACCTCGTTCCCTCCGCGTAAACGTAGTGGCAAAGGCAAACCTGATCAAAACTACATTGAGAAACACCGCAGAGGCGCGTTGATATTCAGACGGGAATAGAGAAAGGCCGGGGGTTGGTGCCCGGCCTCAAGCCGATGACAGGGTCGGGTGACATCTCCAACTGTCTCCGTCATCACGCATCTCAAATCTAATCCGAAACTGAGGTATTTTCAATGAGCGGCGTCCACCTGGAGTTCGGCCTCAACGACAAAACGCTACGGGCGGATATGCAACAAAGACTGGCCCGGCTCGAGAATCCCGAACCCTTCCTGAAATCCATTGGTGAGGAATTTGCGGGTGCTGGTGGCTTCATCAATCAGCGGTTCAAACAGGAGAAAGGCCCCGATGGTAGGCCCTGGGTACCACTCTCTGAAGCCCAGCAGCTACACCGACAAAAGAAGTACGGCAACGCACCGATGACCATCCTGCGGATGCGTGGACATCTGGCGGGATCAATCAACTATCAGGTTGATGGTGGTAAGCTGACGATTGGTACGGGCAAAGAAGTTGAGGACTATGCTGCCATCCATCAGTTCGGTGGTGAGGCAGGACGTGGTTTGAAAGCGGTGATACCTGCTCGGCCGTATCTTGGGTTTTCGGATGTTGATTTGGAACTAATCGAAGAAGAGGCGCTTGGACTTTGGGATGTTTGATTGGGATCAATCGGAAGTCAATGTTGCTATTGTACCACAGCTTAACTGCTACAACTACACTGGGTAACTAGCTGTAAGATACAGGTACCATCACGAGCAAGATGGTGGGCCATATGTATTCAAACAATGTGTCTAAGCAGAGCTATCGCTTCAACACTTTGCAGAACTGGGCATTTTGCGCCGCAGGTCAGCGATAAAACTCTAACTTATTGAAAAATAATAATAAAATAGCCTGGAGTTGCAGCTTGAACACAGTCAGACCTAGTGTCCACAACAAGGATTACATTCTCGCTTGTCATCCCTTAATGGGTCGCTTTGGCGATTAATGCATTCAGCGTGTTCATACACACGGATTTGGAATTTCTAACGGCGAGAGTACCTGTGCTATTCAGTTCTCCAGAATTCATACTTGTGTTCCTTCCAGTTTCCTTAGTTGGGTATTATTTGCTCACATATCAACGAATGGTTTTCGGGGCGAAGCTCTGGTTGGTTTTATGCAATCTGTTCTTTTATGGCTTCTGGAACCCGTTTTATCTACCACTGCTTTTGGGTTCGATGGCAATCAACTACGTGT
Organism: Ruegeria sp. YTSC106; assembly: GCF_059609765.1. Taxonomy (NCBI): domain Bacteria; kingdom Pseudomonadati; phylum Pseudomonadota; class Alphaproteobacteria; order Rhodobacterales; family Roseobacteraceae; genus Ruegeria; species Ruegeria sp. YTSC106. Next base: position 2,603 of record NZ_JBXWMI010000040.1, on the reverse strand, counting down.
TGGGTGTCGAACTCGGCCGTTCTGATAAGCGAATACTTCTAACCCGCAAACAGCTTCTGTTTGCTGGCATAGTTTTCAATCTCGGGGCTCTCGCTTACTTTAAATACACTGATTTCCTCGTTGCGAACCTGAATATTTTTATGGGGTCGAACTATGATTTGCCGGGCATCGTTTTGCCGTTGGCCATCAGTTTTTTCACGTTCCAACAAATCGCGTATCTTGTTGATAGCTACCTCAGAGAAACGACGGAATTGGATCCATTAAACTACATGATTTTTGTATCGTTTTTTCCGCAGTTGATTGCTGGCCCGATTGTGCACCACAAAGAGATGCTTCCGCAATTTCGGTCCATGCGAAATGTCCGTCCGAATGTTCAGAACATTTTAGCTGGACTGTTTATCTTCTCCGTCGGCTTGTTCAAAAAAGTCGTGATCGCTGATACGTTTGCGATTTGGGCAACTGCTGGATTTGATGGCGGACAAGTGTTGAGTTTTTGGGAAGCATGGGCGACTAGCCTGTCTTATACTTTCCAGCTCTATTTTGATTTTTCTGGTTACTGCGACATGGCTATTGGCGCGGCTTTATTTTTCAATATCCGGCTGCCACTAAACTTCAACTCACCGTACAAAGCATTAGATATTCAGGATTTTTGGCGCAGGTGGCACATTACATTAGGGCGATTTCTTCGAGACTACCTTTATGTACCCCTAGGAGGGAATCGCGTAGCCGAAGTCGGAGTGTACGCGAATCTGATTGTAACATTTGTACTTGGTGGCCTCTGGCATGGGGCAAGCTGGATGTTTGTCATTTGGGGCACTTTACATGGCGTGGCATTAGCTATTCACCGGCTTTGGCGCAAACTTGGCTTCAAAATGCCAACGGTGCTGGCATGGCTTACAACGTTTGTGTTTGTTGTAGTCTGCTGGGTTTTTTTCAGAGCGACTACACTTGATGATGCGATTAGGGTGCTATCGGGAATGGTTAACATTTCGGGCGCATTTGGTGAAACGAGCGCCTCGTTTACGGCTGATCAATTATCTTGGGGTGGGGTATTTCTAGACAAGATAATGCCTGTATTGCCCGTGGGTCTTGCTGTGTACGCTATACCGTTTAGTGCGATCGGACTGGCATTTTTTATAATATCTCAGCGTAACGGCGTTGAGATGATGGACAACGGTGTCACCACAAAAAAGCTTGCCTATGCGGCCCTACTTTGTTCGACAGGAATCTACGCCAGTCTGATTGCCAAGTCTCCCGTCTTTCTCTACTTTAATTTTTGATCGGGCAACTCAAATGAAGAAAATTATTTGGTTTCTGACTTTCATTGTGTTGATGGTCTCTGCGCTCCCAGCCTATAATATCTATCGATTCATCCACCAAGAATCGGATCAATCGTCTGTACGTTGGTGGGAACGGTCAAATCTCTACAATATTGATGATTTGATCGGGTATGTATCTCGTCCGCTTTACAAAATCGGTATCAGCACAAACCCCGAAAAGGTGATAGTCGGGAAACAGAACTGGTTGTTTCTGGGCAATGAATACGAAAGAGCGGTATCAACTCGCCGGAGCGGCCCCCCTGAGGGCTTTCAAGCACATGCAGAGGGTATGGTTGCGGCGCAATCTGCTTGGAAGGAGTGGCTTTCGGACCAAGGTGTTGAGTTTTTTCACACTATTGTAGGACCTAACAAGAACTCTGTTTATCCAGAGTATCTGCCAGAATGGGTAGAGACCAACGAACCAACTTTGTTAAGCGTGATCATGTCCACGGATGGAGCGGAGAACTACATCTATGATCCGACCAACCTGTTGGTTTCTACGAGAGCAATACTTGGTGATGAGCTTTACTACGATCGTGACACGCATTGGACTGAGTCAGGCGCGCAGCTTGCTGCGCATGCCTTTCTAACACTTGCAAAGGAGCAGATTCCCGAATTGCAATTACCTTTGGTGGACAAAGAGAAACCTGTTCTCACACCATGGCTAGGGGATTTAGCTTCATTTCTTCATCTGGAAGGGTTCATCCAGAATCAAACTATACACGTTCCGCGTATTGTAGATGCAGGCCCCATCAATACTACGCAAATCGATTTTGAAACCGGAGAAGTCAAGCAAAACGGTGGCAACCCACCAGTAGATAATCAGCATAGACCGCTTCTTATCCGATCAGAGAATGCGCTTAATAATAAACGGGTTCTTTGGATGAGGGATTCATTCGGCTACGCTATGTCTCCCTACATGGCTACCACCTTTTCTGAAACGGTCCAGATACACTGGGGAGTTGCTCTACAGAATAATGGGCAATTGCTGGTTGAGCTTGTGGAAACTTGGAAACCTGACCTTGTTTTTTTGACGGCTGTAGAGCGAGCGACGATTCACGAATTTTTGCTGGTAATGCCTCCAAACTGAGTTAGTTTGCCAAGTGGCACTTCAAAGTGGCCTCTGAAAAGGTAGATATCGCTGACACCAGAAGTGCTATCTCCAATCGTCGCGATAGCTAACAAACGGCGTAATATTCACTTAACCTTAGGCTCCAGACTCATTGAATTACAGCCAGAATAGGACTGTAGCAGCGAGAGCGATGGCCGAGAGGAATACCTTTG
>NZ_JBXWMI010000039.1:2500-6119 GCF_059609765.1 Ruegeria sp. YTSC106 | reverse complement strand
CGTTGCAGCGCCGCATGAGGAGGCTCCAAGCGCAGCAAGCCCTGCGAGTTGCGAGGCTAAGTGCTTGATATCTTACTGGTGATTTTGGTTGCGGGAGTAGGATTTGAACCTACGACCTTCAGGTTATGAGCCTGACGAGCTACCGGGCTGCTCCATCCCGCGACACTTTTGTGGTCTATTGCCTATTCGGCTATTTGAGACCTGGTAGTGTTTTTATCATCGTTTAGAGAGAAGGGGGATTTTACTAGGTTTGGCGGTGACCTACTCTCCCGGGGCTTAAGCCCAAGTACCATTGGCGCGGCAGTGCTTAACTTCCGGGTTCGGGATGGGACCGGGTGTTTCACTTGCGCTATGACCACCAAACCGAGGAAAATCCCCGTCGCTCTTTTTGCTTTGCAAAAAGGCGACGCGCGGCAGGCAGCGTATTCGTTTACGAATTCGCGTTGCCGCACGGTTATTATGTCAATCAACAGTGTCGCTTGGCGCGACACAGCCATCCTTAGTCAAAGGTGTGTATGTTTTTGATTTGTCTTTCCATTACTGGATCAAATCAAGCCTATCGGGCGATTAGTACCGGTCAACTGAACGCATTACTGCGCTTACATCTCCGGCCTATTGACGTGGTGGTCTTCCACGGCCCTCAGGGAGACCTTGTTTTGAGGGGGGCTTCCCGCTTAGATGCCTTCAGCGGTTATCCTGTCCGATCATAGCTACCCAGCACTGCCGTTGGCACGACAACTGGTCCACCAGTGGATCGTTCACCCCGGTCCTCTCGTACTAGGGGCAACTCCTCTCAAGTCTCCTACACCCACGGCAGATAGGGACCGAACTGTCTCACGACGTTCTAAACCCAGCTCACGTACCTCTTTAAACGGCGAACAGCCGTACCCTTGGGACCTGCTCCAGCCCCAGGATGAGATGAGCCGACATCGAGGTGCCAAACACTGCCGTCGATATGGACTCTTGGGCAGTATCAGCCTGTTATCCCCGGCGTACCTTTTATCCGTTGAGCGATGGCCCTTCCACTCGGGACCACCGGATCACTATGGCCGTCTTTCGACTCTGCTCGACTTGTCAGTCTCGCAGTCAGGCTGGCTTCTGCCATTGCACTCAACGAGCGATTTCCGACCGCTCTGAGCCAACCTTCGCGCGCCTCCGTTACGCTTTAGGAGGCGACCGCCCCAGTCAAACTACCCGCCACGCAGGGTCCCGGATCCGGATAACGGACCGCGGTTAGACATCAAGAGTGCGAAGGGTGGTATCTCAAGGGAGGCTCCACAAGAACTGGCGTTCCTGCTTCAAAGCCTACCACCTATCCTGCACATCACAATCCTGATGCCAGTGCGAAGCTGTAGTAAAGGTGCACGGGGTCTTTCCGTCTAACCGCGGGAAGCCTGCATCTTGACAGGCAATTCAATTTCGCTGAGTCGATGTTGGAGACAGCGGGGAAGTCGTTACGCCATTCGTGCAGGTCGGAACTTACCCGACAAGGAATTTCGCTACCTTAGGACCGTTATAGTTACGGCCGCCGTTTACCTGGGCTTCAATTCAAGGCTCTCACCTCTCCTTTTAACCTTCAGGCACCGGGCAGGCGTCAGACCCTATACGTCGTCTTGCGACTTCGCAGAGCCCTGTGTTTTTAATAAACAGTCGCCACCCCCTGGTTTGTGCCCCCAGCCCCTAGTTGCCTAGGAACCGGGCCTCCTTCTCGCGAACTTACGGAGGTATTTTGCCGAGTTCCTTCAACATCGTTCTCTCAAGCGCCTTGGTATGCTCTACCAGTCCACCTGTGTCGGTTTAGGGTACGGTCTGATGGAGGGCTATTTCCAGGAACCACTCAGCAGCCCAATCAATCCGATAAGATTGAACTACACCTGTGATCCGTCACATCCTCCTGGCCTAGGAATATTAACCTAGTTCCCATCGCCTACGCCTTTCGGCCTCGGCTTAGGGGCCGGCTTACCCTGCTCAGATTAGCTTTAAGCAGGAACCCTTGGACTTTCGGCGAGAGTGTCTCTCACACTCTTTGTCGCTACTCATGTCATCATTCTCACTAGTGATCTCTCCACCGGATCGCTCACGCGCCGGCTTCATCGAAAAGACTCGATCCTCCAAGGTGCCCCGAAAGACACTAAAGAGGATAAGTCTTATGTCACACTACGCTCTGCTACCATGCCTTACGGCATCCTAAGCTTCGGCTCATGGCTTGAGCCCCGTTACATCTTCGCCGCAGGACAACTTATTTAGACCAGTGAGCTGTTACGCTATCTTTAAAGGATGGCTGCTTCTAAGCCAACCTCCTGGTTGTTTTGGTCGTCCCACCTGCTTTCCCACTTAGCCATGAATTGGGGGCCTTAGCTGTAGGTCAGGGTTGTTTCCCTCTCCACTACGGACGTTAGCATCCGCAGTGTGTCTGCCATCTAGTACTCCCGGGTATTCGGAGTTTGGTTAGGATCAGTAAGCCTGTGGGGCCCCATTACCCATCCAGTGCTCTACCCCCCGGGGTATTCGGATGACGCTCTACCTAAATAGATTTCGCAGAGAACCAGCTATCTCCGAGTTTGATTGGCCTTTCACCCCTAGGCACAGCTCATCCCGATCCTTTTCAACGGATGTGGGTTCGGTCCTCCAGTAAGTGTTACCTTACCTTCAACCTGGCCATGCCTAGATCACTCGGTTTCGGGTCTGATCCCACGAACTCATTCGCCCTATTAAGACTCGCTTTCGCTACGCCTACACCTAACGGCTTAAGCTTGCTCGTGAGACCAAGTCGATGACCCATTATACAAAAGGTACGCCGTCACCCCGCAAGGGGGCTCCGACTGATTGTAGGCGTTCGGTTTCAGGTACTGTTTCACTCCCCTCGTCGGGGTGCTTTTCACCTTTCCCTCACGGTACTGGTTCACTATCGGTCAGCAAGGAGTACTTAGCCTTCGAAGGTGGTCCTCCGATCTTCAGACAGAATTTCACGTGTTCCGCCCTACTTAATACGTCCATCAGAGCTTAGAATACGGGGCTGTCACCCGCTATGGCCATGCTTCCCAACATGTTCTTCTCACTCATCTGGCTCGGCTGGTCCCCGTTCGCTCGCCGCTACTAGGGGAGTATCAATTGATTTCCTTTCCTCCGGGTACTTAGATGTTTCAGTTCCCCGGGTTTGCCTTTATAACCCTATGTATTCAGGTCATAAATACCTGGTTATGCCCATTATTGATTAGCACAGCTAACAATAACAAACATTCAGGTGGGTTGCCCCATTCAGAAATCCATGGATCAAAGCTTATTCTCAGCTCCCCATGGCTTATCGCAGAGTATCACGTCTTTCATCGCCTCTTGCTGCCAAGGCATTCACCAAACGCCCTTCTCGCGCTTGATTTGATCCAGAAAAAGAAAGACTTGATATTGGCACTACCGCCTATTCGACTACTTGAGTGCGTTTGACCGCACACAACCAAAGCTGCGCTAGTAATCAAATCAATCGAGACCGCCCAGCTGGTAACTAAAGGCAGTCATTCTTCTGAACCAAAAACATACTTTTCCCGCCCCCGCCACTTGGACGAGGACAATTGAGCAACCCCATATGGTCTCTCAGCCGTGCAGCTGATCAACGCAGGTCGCT
>NZ_JBXWMI010000038.1:0-7966 GCF_059609765.1 Ruegeria sp. YTSC106 | reverse complement strand
TTCATAGCTACTTCTCCTGTTTGCAGATATAGGCAAAGCCTAAACTGCTGGGTGAAGCAGCCGGTACATCCCATTAGCTGCCGTTAGCTACAACAAATTCCGATGACCGCTTTCGGCGTACCTTAACACTACCAGGATATGTTCTCCTGTGTTGGCGGTAAAACACACTTTACGCACATGTGCCTGTCTCCAACCATGGCTCGAAAAGGAATATCTTAAAACCGCCATCCCGCATCTGTTAGGGCTGAAATCACTTCGTCCGATAGATTTGGACTGGAATAAAATGCTGCTAGAACAAGATCTGGCCTGAACTCTGGCCACGACTGTTTCAATTGATTCAAGGTTGCATGTGCCTCTTTGGATTTGCCCAACCTTTGATAGGAAGCCGCCAAAAATACCAAAGACAGTGCACTGACGGGGTCACCATTGTCACTGGCAAATTTCAAAGACGCGATTGCTTCCCTAAAATCACCGATGTGAAAACTGGCAACCGCGTGAATGTTCCTGTGGGCAAACCGATGACTTCCTATCTCTCTGCGGTGGCTTGGGTCGCTGACGTCATACGCTTCTTCAAAGCGACCCATAACCAGTAGTATCACGCCGCGAAAGTCCAGAACGTTTCCGTCATTGGGTCGAAGCGACTGCGCGAGTGCTGAATACTCCAATGCTCTGTCATAGTCGCGGGAAACGTAAGATACCCATGCCATTGCCGATTGGCTCCAGCCGTTTGAGGGCGCAATGTCCACAGCTTTCTGAGCCATTTGTCCTGAATTCAGTATCAGCGCGTCACGCTCTTCCTCGTCTCGCGTTAGTAGAGCCTGGGTTCCCAGACTGTGGGCCAATCCGGCATATCCACAGTAAAAATCGGGAGCCTCATTTATTGCTATTCTAAATATGTCGCTGGCCAGGATCTGGTTGTCGATAGTTGCGATTGGAAAGAGCAGGCCCCGAGCTTGATCGCAGTAGTTTGACGCCTGTACTGCAGCGGGTGATTTAGCGGATAGAGCCTGTCGCTCAAGTGAGCGCGCGGATGTCTTTGGGTTGAGATCAACAACCTGTTCCATGCGCCCGCCCAAGAAGTAAGCATGAGCAATGATCGCTATGGTGACAGCAGGGATGCCAATCAGCCAGGGTAATCCTGGCCTGAATGGCGTATGATCGACATTGCTCTGAATTGTACCAGAGCGGTCCTCGAACCAAGGCGCGTAGCCGCCGCTATCAATGTGAATGCGCAGATTGTCTCCAGCACCTGCCGTTTCATAGTACTGTTGAAGCTTCCGCCGTAACCGCCCTGCATCCACACGGACAACATTGATGTGGCCGTCATCACTGGCAAAACTCTTGAAGTAGACATCCTGAGCGATCGTTTTGCCAAGAATAGCCTCGGACCTGCCTTCAATGGCCTCTTCAACTACGTAGTTCAAGAAGTTCCGCAGGCGTTCCGCCTTGGCGAACGTGTCACTGGTCAACACGCGTTCCAAGGCTTCCCTTACGCGGGTTGGATGCCGTTCCGGATCAAGTGTCAGATCTTGCTCAGCCATCTCGCAAATCAAGTTTTGCTGTATTTTCAAAACAATACTGCCGCCTGACCAACTGGATGTCACCCTAATTTCACGGTGTTACCCTACCGCGATACGCCTTGTGCCCTCAAGCTCGTGCTCAGAGAGGAACCAAGTGGCCGGACGATGACAGACGTCAGTTTACTAGAACTCACTTTCCCTGACCAAATCAACCGCATCCGCCACATGCGAAAGACTAATCTTGGATTTGAGACGCTTTGTCAGGATTTCGAGCTGCTCTCGGCCGAGTTGGAGAGACCGGAGAAGGTCAATAAAACAACTCCAGCATGTCTGATCGATCCCGTCACGGAAAGCCTTGACGGCCTGGCTGAAGAAATCGCCGAACATCTTTCTTGGGTCATCCAATCAGAAATCGTCCCGAAATCAATTTCAGAAGTGGTTCCCATATTCACAAACGCTAGAACAAAGGACTGAAAATATGCTGCAAGACAGATGCAAGAAATCGATTAATTCACTCGGCGCACTCGCCGCCGCAGCGACATTGTTCGCCACTAGTGCGCTCGGTCAGGCTCCTCCAGTAAAGGAGCCCTCATCCCAAGAAGATATTGAGGCTGCACTGACCGGCGGCGTCCCCATGGGGCGTTGGAAAGAAGGTCTGACCTTTGAGGGCATCTCTCCTCAACCGTGGTTGAAAAGCGCGGCAAACTGGTTCCCACGTACAGAAGATGTACAGCCCAATGAGATGAGAATTATCTTCATGGGATCTGCCCCGTTCATTCGCCCTGGGCAAATGAACACGGCGATTCTTGTTGAGCTGGGCAACGGTAAGATTTTCATGTTCGACATTGGTGAAGGCTCACCTGCAAACATCATTGCCAGCGGATATGCACTGAATGAAATCACTGATGTTTTTATCACGCACCTGCACGTAGACCACTTTGGTGGGTTGCCGTACCTGTGGATGTTCGGAACTTGGGCAGGTGGATGGCACGAGCAGTTGACGGTCCATGGCCCATCCGGCCGCACCAAAGAGTACGGCACTGCAACGATGGTAGAAGGCATGAAAATGATGACCGGATGGCACCGGGACGCGTTCAGTGTCTTTCCCGTTGGCAAAGGTTGGGACATCGAAGTCAACGAATTTGATTTCCGTGACAATGGTGGCGTGATCTATGACGAAGACGGGGTCAAAGTCACACATTGGCAAAGAAGCCATGCCAAAGACGGTGCGTCGGGATACCGGATGGACTGGAATGGCATGTGCTTTATCTGGACAGGTGACGGTCGACCCAACATGATCGACATTCCTTTTGCCAAAGGCTGTGATGTCTTCGTCACGGAACAGCAGCAGGAAATCATCGAAATCTCCTCTGGAGTTCAAGGCGTGCCGCCCTTCCTCGGACGTTATACCGTCGATACCCATCATACGCCCAGCTACGCTGCCGGCTACATTGCCAATCTGGTACAACCCAGGCTTCTGATGAACACTCACATGAGCTATGACCCATATCAGATCGAGGAAACCGTGGCGGAAATCCGAGAGCACTGGAAAGGCCCCTATCACTTTGGAGCGCCTGACGGGATCGTTGTGAACGTCACCAAAGATCAGATATGGGTTCGCGAAGGCATATTGCCCGAGTTTCCGAACTCAAGAGCGCCGCAGTTTGACTTTAGCAATGGTCAGTTGATCGTGCCCAAGCCGCCGCATCAGCGTGAAGACATTCAAGAACCCTACGTGCGCGATATGGAGATCGATCCTAAGCTGTACTATCCCGAAGGATATCATCCTGAATTGCTGACCGAGTGGCCAGTTGATGACGATCTTGTTGTTCCTCTGGATGCGCTTCCCGAAAATCTGAAGGAAAGTATGGGCGCGGCGTGGCGCCATCGTGAAGCCAACCGCAAAGTGTTGGAAGAGCAAAACGACAATTAAGTCATCATGACAAACAGGGCGATCACTCGTAAGCTCGGGTGGTCGTTCAAACTTTCCGGAAACATCACGAAGGAATGAAGTCTTGTTAATAGTACTCGGCCTCTACTTTGGAATAGTCTGGTTGGTCTTTTCCAAGTTTCACCTTCTCCCCTGGAATGGGTTCTGGAAAACTCTGGTTTACGGTGTAGCTGCTGTTATCGCTCTGGTGGTCATCGGTGCGCTGAACCACACAACTCCGACTGGCCCGGTATCCATTCAGGGTGTTTCAACGAATATTGCTCCGAATGTGGCCGGCACGGTTACAGAAGTCATTGTCGAGCCAAACCAGGAAGTCGCAAAAGGCGAGCCTCTGTTTCGAATAGATAATGAGGTGTATAAAGCCGAGGTCTCTCGGCTCGAAGCCGTCTTGGAAACTGCAAAGTCATCTGCCGATCAACTGGCATCAGATTTATCAGCTGCCGAGGCCGAGATTGAATCCTTGACTGCTCAGCTGACTTTCGGAATTCAGCGTCGTGATGACATCATCCGTTTGGAAGAACGCGGGGCATCAACCACGTTCCAACTGCAAGAGGCTGTCTCAACCATCGACCAGTTGACCGCGAATATCCGCGCAGCCGAAGCCCGGAAGACAAGCCTTGAGCGGCGTATCGCCGCGAAGATCGACGGGCGTGACGCAGGTGTTGTGGAGGCTGAACAGACGCTTGCGCAAGCTATTTGGGATTTAGAGCAAACAGTTGTGAAAGCTCCGGGAAACGGCGTTGTTACGGCTGTTTCACTCCGACCAGGTAACCGCGCCACTCCGCTACAAGGGGCAATTACTTTTGTCGAACCAGGAGACTATGCAATAATTGCTACTCTTCCCCAATCCAGTCGAGCCAATGTTTCGGTCGGTGACGAAATCCGGCTTGCAATTAGAACGGAACCCGGTGGAGAAATTACCGGCCGTATTTCAGATTTTCCGGTCGGAACTGTCGAAGGTACTGTTGATCTAAGATCAGGTCTTCCCTCATTGCGGGAACTAGCTGGGATATCCAGCTACATCGTTTTGGTTGAACTACCTGCAGATGCAGACAGTAATTCATTGCAATTTGGAACGTCAGGAACAGCTTTGGTCAAGACAGACAAAGCCGGAGCCATTGGTGTTTTGGCAGAGATCCTTTTCTGGATCACCAAAAAGCTCAATTATCTTTGAATAACCTGACCAAAGCATCGGTGTCATCAATGAAAACTGTCGAACTCAAATCCTTGGTATTTCGGTGGCCCGGTCAACACGATCCGGTGCTCTCAATCGATAACTTCGATCTTGAGGCCGGGGAAAGCGTGTTTATGAGAGGCCCCAGTGGCAGCGGAAAGACCACGTTGCTTTCGGCAATTGCCGGCGTGATCGATGTACCGCAAAGCGCGGTTCACGTTGCAGGCACGGATGTCGGGGCTTTGGCCGGAGGTGATCGTGACCGTTTTCGCGTGGATCATTTGGGGATTGTTTTCCAAGTCTTTAATCTTTTGCCTTGGCTCAGTGCGCTTGAAAACACGTTGCTGCCTTGCCGATTTTCAGCGCACCGTCGCAATCGATCGGGGCCAGCCCCCAAGGCTACCGCAACACGGTTGCTAAGTGAGCTGGGTCTTGAGGATGCTGAGCTGATCAATCGACCTGCCAGCGCCCTGAGTGTTGGGCAGCAACAACGAGTTGCGGCGGCGCGGGCTTTGATAGGGGCGCCCGAAGTTGTGTTGGCGGATGAACCTACCTCGGCTTTGGATGAGGAAGCGAAAGACACGTTTGTCCAGCTGTTGCTGAAAGAATGCAATGCATCAGGGGCGAGTTTGCTATTTGTGAGCCATGATCGCAGCCTGGAAAAACACTTCGATCGGAGCGTCGACCTGCCAAAGCTGAACGCGGGGAAAACGTGATGTTCAACCTTTGTTTGAAAAGCCTTCTCAATCGCCGCTTTATCGCTACGTTGACTGTTCTTAGCATTGCCTTGAGCGTGGCTTTGATTGTTGGGGTTGAGCGACTGCGAACAGAGGCACGAGCGGGTTTTTCCAATTCTGCATCAGGTATCGACCTGATCATTGCGGCACGCGGAAACGATGTGCAGATCCTGATGGCAACGGTTTTTGGTGTCGGTACAACAGGCGCCGGTATCACCTGGGAAAGCTACGAGATGATCGAAGATCTGCCCCAGATAAGCTGGACAGTGCCGATCATGATGGGTGACAACCATCGTGGATATCCCGTGATCGGAACGTCCGAGCAATATTTTGACCACTTTCGTCATAGTGGCGGCCAGCAACTGATATTTGCTGAAGGTGTTCCATTTAAATCTCCAGATGGCGCAGTAATTGGAGCAAAAGTTGCTCAGGCTTTCGGGTACACGTCAGGCACTGAAATCGTGAATGCCCATGGCTCAGGGGAAGTCGCCTTTGATGTGCACGACGAAGCGCCATTCACAGTGACCGGAGTGCTGGGGCATACCGGGACGGCCGTCGACAGAATGGTTTTTGTCTCACTCGAGGGTTTTGACGCCTTGCACGAAGAACCTACATCAGAGGGTGCGGACCCGTTTGTTTTGGTCGATGCACCTGAAGTCGTTGAAGAAAACGAAGACCATGACACCGAGCATTCCCATAATGAAGACCACGCAGCCAGCGAATTTGCGAACAGGCATGCGGATCACGGCGAAGAACACGAAGACCATAGCCATGTGGAGTTAGACGAGCCTGACGAGCACGAAGAAGGGCATCAGGAACATGACGACAGTCATGCCCACGAAAGCGACCATGAAGACGAGGCGGAAGCTGTCAGGACTTCTGGCGGGCACGATCACGGTGGCCATGATCATGAACCGGGGGCCATCAACGCGATTTTTGCCGGGCTTGAGGAGAAGACAGCGGTGCTTTCAGTTCAACGGCAACTGGCAGACCATCGCAACGAGGCACTGACTGCTGTTCTTCCTAATGTTGCGCTATTGCAGCTTTGGTCGATTACCAGTACGGCCGAGACTGCGCTGCGTCTGATGGCAGGCGCTGTAGCAGTGGCTGGAATGATCGGCATGGTGGTCATGTTGTCTGCTTCGCTCGACAACCGGCGGCGTGAATTTGCGATCCTTCGATCCGTGGGCGCAACACCAGCCGGCGTCTTTTCCCTGATCTTGCTTGAAGCCGTTTCATTGTTGTCGGCCGGCATCGTGCTTGGAGTAATCGCGCTCAGCGCTCTCACGCTCGTGATAGATCCGATTCTTGCCGCAAATTTTGGGCTCCGCATCGGTGTTGACCTGCCGAGTTTTCGCGAGGTTCTTCTCATAGCCCTCGTTTTCTGCTCTGGTCTTCTTGCCAGTATTATACCTGCGTTAAGGGTGTACCGTATGACGCTATCAGACGGACTGTCGGTGCGGCTTTGAATAAGAGGATCCGCTGAAATGAAGGCCATTGCGCATTTTCTGAAAATCTTATTCGCCCTTGCGATTGCGGGGCCTCTTCTTGCAGCGGATCCGCGCAACATAAGTTGGCAGGATCTCCTTCCTGAAGAGCGGCCCTACCACGATCCTTTTGCCACCCTAGAATATTCTCAGGTCAATGCGTTGGCCATGCTTTATCGGATTGAGGTTCTGCATGCGGACACTGCGGATGACGAGAAGCGCGCCGAAGCGGTTCAGATCCGCGAAGACCTCGTATCTCAAGGCCTTGATCCGGATTGGTTGTTTGAACAACGCGAAATTGTGATGAACCAACGGTTGATTGCCGCGCGCGAACCGAACCTTGACCTTTTGGGGGAGAACGTGCGCCTTCCCGGCTATCTCCTTCCCCTGGATATTGTTGACCAGAAGGCGGTCGAATTCCTTTTGGTTCCGACAGTTGGAGCCTGCATTCACACACCACCACCTCCAGCCAATCAGATGGTCTATGTGCGATACGAACAAGGCTTCGAAATCGACGAGTTGTATAAGCCAGTCTGGATAAGCGGGGAAATGCAGGCACTGAGCAGGTCCCAGTCACTCAATTACGTGGACGGCCAGGCCAACATCGAAACCTCATATGCGATGGATGCGCTGTCGGTAGAAATCTATGACTGATCAGTCAGACTAGAGGTCCGTTCTATGGCTTCACCGGGATACATCTTTGCACCACACCCCTGTATCAGGATCTTTGGTTCGTGCAGATGTGACGCTGCAAATCTCTCCTGAAGCTCCTTGATGATCAATACGGCGATTTTTTTGTCACAAACCGCCATTTTGTGACCACACCAATCCGCGCGCATGGGTTTCACAAGTACACCCGGCAACCCTCGCTGGTTAATCTGCTTATCATAAGTAGCGAGAACTCTTTTTCATTGCTCTTGATCGATCATGTTGTCTCTTTGACTTATTGATCAGAGTTCTTAATCGAATCGCATACCGCGCTTGTAAGCCGCCTTTCGTGCGTGTCGCGGCAACCGTTAGTAATGGGATGTACCGGCTGCTTCACCCAGCAGTTTAGGCTTTGCCTATATCTGCAAACAGGAGAAGTAGCTATGAAA
>NZ_JBXWMI010000037.1:0-8486 GCF_059609765.1 Ruegeria sp. YTSC106 | reverse complement strand
AGATATCAAGCACTTAGCCTCGCAACTCGCAGGGCTTGCTGCGCTTGGAGCCTCCTCATGCGGCGCTGCAACGGTGCTGCGCCACGGAGCAAACTAAAGATACCAAAGAGTACCTACGGGCCTGCATCCCGGTCGAAAACAACGCAAGACGCCGTTCAAGTACGACAAGCGCAGATACAAGCGGCGAAATCGCATCGAGATTTTGTTTGGCAAGCTCAGGGATTGGAGGCGCGTGGCGGCACGCCATGAGCGTTGTCCCAAGGTCTTCATTTCAGCAACCGTCATCTGCTGGTTATGAATCCTGACCCTAGCTGCATTGAGCTGTCTGGCGCTTTTTTTCCGGCCAGAATTCATCCACCACAACATATGCGATGATCACAAAGATAGCGGCGCTGGCAACTTGCATAACCCGAGTGATGCTCTTGACGTCAGCCTCGTCTGAAAACGGCGCAACCGACCCGCCATATACGATCAGAGCCGTTGTAATAGCTGAACCGGCTGCCGCGGCGAGCGGAGCTTGAGATTTTCCAAGCGCTCCGAGTGACAGACAGAAGAAGAAACACAGCAGAATGGGTGTCAGAATAACCGGAGCTATGACGTTTATTTCATAGCATACGATAGACACCGCAGCCCCAAGGAGGTTTGCCGTCAGCATAGATTTTGCAACTGTCTTGCCGGCCGCAGGCATCGCCGCAAGTTGCTGGCTCAGCAACGCGACAAAGAACAGAACCAGCAAAGCAGACGCGCCGGAAACAAAAAACGCCATAGCAAATGGAATGGTGACAAGCGACATCCTGACTATTCGACGATGTGGGTCGAAGTCCGGCGACGATACAGCTTTCTTTTGAGCTGCCGTTTGAGGTTCAGCAGGTATCAGTACGAACATCAGCGTCGATACCATGCCTGCAAACAGCAGGTTCAACGGAATCCAATACACTAGCACCAAGGCCAGATCCTGGGATTGCAGAACCAGGTTCGGGATCATCAACGCCCCCATGAGAGCTATGACACCCGGTAAAACTCCGGCGCCGGAAACCGACCACATGAAAGACAGGATTATTCCAATTGCCACGAGAATGAGAAACACGAGTGGATAAGGCGAGAAGATCGACGACAATAGGAATGAAATGAACATCAATCCAATAGAGAAGACAAAAAGCTTGGCAAATGCTGCTAAAGGCAATGCGGCAGGTGCTTGCAGAAAAAGGGCCGTGAACACCGCGCCAACAACAGCGAGTGGCCAGCCAAGAAACAGGCCCAAGGAAAACACGCCAGTTACACCCAGTGCAAGCCGGGTGACAGAGCGTTGGTCCTCAGTACGCATAGGACAGAATTGAAACCAAGCGAATGTAGGTACGACCAACGAGGTTCAGCAAAGTGTTGTCACTTAGGTACATAATCACATCGGCCTGTCCGTTGAGCTGAAAGCGAAGGTCATCTTCTGTGCTTCCAGCTTCGTAACCGGGCAAAACAATCCGGACCGGGAACCTTTCAGGCTCTCGCAAAAACCCTTTGGTGCTTGGCGGGCTCGCCAATTGCCCGGGCTCATCACCGCCACTTAAAGAAACGGCCGCACTAAAGCTCTCGATGACGCCCGAAACGATTTTACCGGGATGCATGTCCAACACGACATCAACCGGGGACCCTATGGAGGCTCTTCCAAGGTTGTTCTCGGTAAAATACGCCTCGATCCAGACGTCAGTTGCGTCAAGAAACGTCAATAGATCCTGACCGGATCGCGCATACGTCCCTGGCGCTATCAGCAGATTGGATATGACGCCCGTCGCCGGAGCGCGTAGTTCGGTCCATTCAAGGTTCAGTTCCGCATCCGCCAATGCAGCCAACGCGCGCTGGATTTTCGGGTTTTCAATCCCGTCGTCACCAAGCCTCTGTTTTGCTTTTTCCAGATCCGCTTTTGCGTTCTCAAAGTTTGCCTCAGACTCTGCAAGTTGACCTCGTGCATCATCGGCCTTTGAGACGGCAATCAACCCTTTCTTTTCAAGCGCAAAAACGCGTTCCGTTTGAATGCGCATTGTATCCAGATCACTCTGCGCCCTTGCCAGCTTGGCTTGTGCAGCTCTTACCTCTGCCGAGGATGCACCCACTTCCTGCGTGGCAGCTTCGAGGTCAGCTTCCGCCTTGTCGCGCTGAATTTCATAGGGTCGGGGGTCGATCCGGACAAGGACATCTCCGGCCGAGACTATCTGGCCATTTTCGACCAGTACGTCAGTAACAGTGCCTGTCACCTGCGGGACGATCTGGGTCGCCACGGCTTTTACTCTGGCGTTCCCGGTAAATGGCGTTTTCCGATCAGCGACCAGATACCAGACAAGAAAAATCAGAATGACAGCCAGGGTTGTCCAGATCGTCTTCCTCATTTCGCCGCACCTTCAGAAGCGCCCTCGGCTTCGGGCGAGGTATCAATCCAAACCTTGAACAGTTCATAGAACACAGCAAAGAGTACCGGCCCCATAAAGACGCCGATCAAACCGTACGCCATCATACCTCCGAGAACACCGATGAGGATGACCAACATGGGAGTCTCAAGGCCTTTTGAGATGAACACGGGTCTTAGGAAGCTGTCCATTATTGTGACGGGCACGGCCAATATGGTGAATATCAAAGCAGTTCCGCCGGACATGGAACTCCATGCGTAGATAATAACCGGTATAAGAACCAATCCGGGCCCGATTTGGATGATCGAGAGTATCAGGCAGATAAATGCCAGCGTGGCGGCCGAAGAAATTCCGAACAAAGCCAGCAGTATCCAAACGAAGACCGCCTGAATGGCTGCTACGCCGATCACGCCTTTTGTCACGTTCCGAATTGTTGCACCTGCCAGTGTTACGAATTCACCGCCGCGCGGTGCGAAAACACGGTTTGCAAAGCGTTGGAGACCTTGGACCAAATTTGGCCCGGGGCTGAACAACGCCCCCATAATCAATACGGACAGGGCCAAGCCAAGAAGCCCGATTCCGATGCCCAACACCTTTCCGAAGAGCGATTTTGTGATCTCAAGGATTTGCGCGCCGTATTTTGCAAGCGCGCCGTCCAGATTCCGCTCGAACATACCCCAAACATCGGAAATTTTGTCTCCAACCAATGGCAGTTCCTTAAGGCCCTCGGGCGCAGGCGGGACTTTCAACTCACCCTTGTCTGCTTGTTCCGCGAATTCAGACCCAAGTTCTGCAGCACCGGATATCGCCGTAGCAACCGGCCCCAAGGTCAAAACAAGACCCACCAAAACCAAGATCGCCGCCGCAAGCTTCTTCCGCCCTCCCAACTTGGATTGCAGCCAATCAAATGCCGGGTACAGCGCAACGCAAAGGATCGTTGCCCAGATAACCACGCTTGCAAGCGGGGCGACCATGATCAAGGCGCTGTAGAGGAACAGTCCGAGAAAGAGCAATCGTATTGCCAGATCGACAATCTTCGCGTCCTGAGTCTTTTCCATTCCATCCCTCCATGTGTTTTTCGAATGTTACACTCAAAAAACATAATATGTATATTTTTTTGAATTTTGGTGATCATCTATCAGCTTGAAGACACAAATGAATCCGGGCCACGGCTTGAGGGTCCCAGTCAAACCAATGCCTGGGCATGAACTCGATTTGGCCAAACTGGGATAATCTACTTGTCCGCTTTTTTGTCGTCCTGGGACAAGATTGTATCCGCCACTGTGGTCGCCGCGGTTACGAAGACACCGAGGCCCACGACGATGTAAATCATTGTGAAGATCTTCCCTGCCGCGGTTTCAGGTGAGAAGTCACCAAACCCCACGGTCGAAATTGTCACGACAGAAAAGTAGATTGAGTCGAGCCAACTCCAACCTTCGACAAAGTGGTAAAAGACCGAGGCCCATAAAATCATTCCAACCGTGAATGCAAGAATGCCTTTCACTCTGCCGTCCTTGAGGGCGACGCCTATCCCTCGTGTTATTCTGGTTAGTGAGTTCATCATGTCCTCATTGTTTGATGAATTCACATATAACAGTTATTGGATGAATGTGGGGAATCCAGGGAAACCGGCTGCCTGTCGGTTGAAGGATGCGTCGACCCGCCAAAGGGTCCTGACCCCTTGACTTCCGTTTGGCAGAGTAACTCACGTTCGATAACGAGCGATAAACACGTCTGATCTCTTGGGGGCGGCCGACGCCTAGATGGCGCGTCTTGAACCCGTTGCCCAAGTTTCCCGGCAAGCCGCGCGTTCACTGCCCGTTATATCCATGCGGTCATCCCGCCGCGTGAGAACACCAAACTCTGAAACAACCAGCGCAGAGGCAATAGCCCGGAACGAAGCAGTCAACGCATCGCGATATCTGGGCCGTGCCTGTGGCGGCGAAGGAGCGGATATCACCGCTGGATCCATGTCGAGAGCAAGACGAACTGCGTGAAACTTCGTGTTCAGTCACTCATGGCTCGCACCTGCGACTGACAGGTCGTGGAAATCCGGGCAGGCGTTGGGGTCCTGAACCACTAAACCGCTTTTGGCACACCCGTCAGAGAGCCCGTAGGATTAGTCCGTCCGGGGGGTAAGTCCGTCCGGGCAAAGGGGAAGTCTGCCCGACAACGGATTTGTGCAACAAAGCCCATCCGACCCCTTGGGAAACGCGATTCTATGAATATTGCTGAATGTTGGGGCTTGAAATGCGTTAATCAAATCTGACCCAAAACCGGTGGAAGACGCAGCTATTCTGCGCTTTTTCAATGACTTCGAGCGAGTCGTTAAAAAAAGCCAAACAATGTAGAAACGGCCTTGTATTTCCGTCGCTTGCACGGATATACCC
Source organism: Ruegeria sp. YTSC106 (assembly GCF_059609765.1). NCBI lineage: Bacteria > Pseudomonadati > Pseudomonadota > Alphaproteobacteria > Rhodobacterales > Roseobacteraceae > Ruegeria > Ruegeria sp. YTSC106. Next base: position 3,700 of record NZ_JBXWMI010000037.1, on the reverse strand, counting down.
GTCGACGGAGACGTGGCCGAGTGGTCGAAGGCGCTCCCCTGCTAAGGGAGTAGGCCCGGAAGGGTCTCGAGGGTTCGAATCCCTTCGTCTCCGCCATCAACCCATTTCAGTGAGTTGGCATGGCGTGTTTAACATGCTGTAAATATATAAATAATCGGTATTTACCATCTCATAGTATCATCTTGAGTTTTACTAAGTTGCTCTTAGTGTATTTCATTGAGTGGTATATATTGTGGTATTTCATGGCTGCGCTCAGCGGGAAGCAGACAAAGAAGCTGGTAGAGAATCTTGGCCCGGGTCGGCATGGCGACGGTTCTGGCCTGTACCTTGTTGTCGATCCCTCGGGTGCGCGACGCTGGGTCGTCCGCGTAACAGTCAAGGGACAGAAGAACCGCAAGGGCGCGCCGCTGCGCACAGATTTTGGATTGGGCGGCGCTGACGTCGTCACACTGATTCAGGCCCGCGAGAGGGCACTGGAATACAGGCGTATGGCGAAAGCAGGGTTGAACCCTCGATTCAACGCTCAACGTGAATTCCCGACCTTCGAAGAACTCAGCCGTCAGGTCCACATCGACCGCCTGCCTATATGGAAGAATGCAAAGCACGGTCAGCAATGGCTCAACACCTTGCGCGACTATGCGTTCCCCAAGATTGGACGCATGCCTGTGGACAGCATTGATCAGCCTGAAGTGCTGATGTGCCTGTCCCCCATCTGGACTGAGAAACACGAAACCGCAAAGCGACCGTCGCAGCGGATCAAGACGGTACTCCACGTGGCAAAGTCGAAGGGCTTCCGCTCGGGCGAGAACCCTGTGACTGCGATCCGCGAAAGTAAGGTGCTGCCCACCGTCAAAACCAAAGTCCCGCACCACGTACGCGATGCCGTGGCAAGAGGTGCCCGCGTTCTATGCCAAGTTACAGGCCCGCTCAGCCATGGCTGCCAAGGCGCTACAGTTCACCATCCTGACCGCCTGCCGAACCTTAGGGGTGTTGGAGATGAAGTGGCCTGAGGTTGATGTCGATACGCGTCTGTGGACCATACCTGCGGATCGCATGAAAGGCGGGCAGGTCCATCGTGCCCCCTCACCGACGAAATGCAGGCCATACTGGAGCCGCTGCGTGCGCTGGCGTCTGACTATGTGTTCGAGGGTCAAAAGCGGCATTACCCCTTGTCGAACATGTCCATGCTGATGCTGCTGCGCCGGATGCGGCAGGATGGAGTCTCCGTGCATCACCGGTACCAAGGCAAAGCAGTCATTCGACAGAACTGTTTCGATGGCCGCTTCGAGCCCGGAGCGGATCTTCGTTTCGCTGTTGGAAACGAAGGAGCAACGAAGGAACACGTACCTAGCGACACAACCCGGCATCGAAAACGGCCATCATTGCGCTTCTCAGGCGAGCCACATCTTCGTCCACTGAAGCGGAGTGATCGCATTTTAATGACGGCAATACCTCGACCCGGATCGTTCCGCTCTTGGCATTTGCTGGCTGCCCTCTGGGCGCACGACCCGACAAGCACTCTGCACCCTGCCTCTATTCGGCAATGGCGAGGGCACATCAACAGAAAGTCTGACGTTGGCGATTGGCATCATTACCAGGTGTGAACCCATACCCGACCGACATTGTAAATCGAGCTACTGTTGCGGCGAGTACCAAATCGGCGAAGTGTAGGCGCGTTCCTGTGCTGTCATTGGGACGTTATCTGGCATTTGTATTCCAAATTTGACGGCATCATACGCCGTCCATCGAGGGGTTGGAATTTCTATGACCCGGGCATAATAGAATGCGCTTTCCGAAGGATCGAAATCCGGGTCTTCCCACACGGTTCCCAGCTCAGAGGCTCCAATTGTGTTGGTCCACGAGGGAATTGAAAGGTCCACTGTGGTGCCTACGGATGACAACCGACCAGCGGCATCTGGTTCGCGGGTACCAGACCAGGCCACGTCATAGACCTTTTCCCGTTGATCTCCATCTGCATCCAACCAGCCCTTTATGATCTGGATTCGATCCAGGTTTGCTCCCATCGGATCACGAAGCGCATATACCAGAAAGGAAGGTGCGCCTTCCCCGGGGGCAAGATCACCACCCATCGGCACACCTTTGGTGTATCCCACAAGCGCCAAGTCGCGCCGCAAGGCATCTTCTTCGGTAAAAGAATATCCACCGAACATACGGACGCGCATTCGTGGTCCTGTAGTTGCGTAGGTTTCACGCCGATGCATCGCATCCCAAATGGCTTCTCGGGAATTCTCCTGCGCCCATACTGCGGTCAGACCGCCAGTAATGTATTGCGATGAAAGCAGCGCAACAGTCCCGTCAGCATAGGTCTTGCTGACATGTTGGCTGCGCTCTTCGCTGGGCTCATACCCGGTGAATTTCCCGAAGAAATTGTCGTTGTCTGGAGTCGTCAAACCTGTGTGTGTGTCACTGGCCCCACCCAAGCCAAACTTGAAAGGATTCACCCCCAAAGTCTTTTGTAGGGACAGGCCTCGAAGCAACCCGGATCGAGCGTATTCACCGGGCAACATTTCTGGCTCTTTCGGAACCGAAGCATCCAGATTGCCGTAATCCCACGTTTCGAAGTCGGCAAATTCATCGTCAGGTGACAGGAACGGGTGGGCCTCACCATCTCCCTTAATCTGGGTTGGTTCGTACAGTCTTTCCCATTTGTTTCGCGCTTCTGAGTATGCGGGATCTAGCGGCACCCCATCCGCGAAGTCATCGACTAAAGGGAACATCCAGCCGTTAGACAAGTTCCCATTATGTGGAATAGCAAGCACACGCCCGCCTGTCGTTTGCTCATAGTTCTCCAACCACTTCCAAAGATCACGAGGGTTAGGTGAGCCCACCGGTGGCGTTGTTGTGTAAGGCAGTACCTGTCTTGTGAGCTCAGGGCCGTCGCGAAAGATCACATTTCGGTGCAAATTGTTCCCTGCAACAAGAGATGTCCATTCATAGGCGATAAAGGTGCTGAACACGCCGGGATCATTGTACTCTTCCGCGGCATCGATAATATCGCCCCAAACACGGGCATACGCGGGGTTGCCCGGTTGATAGTTCAGCGCAGGGGAAACCTGTCCTTGAGCAAACGCCGCTGTCAGCTCGAGCGCAGCCGCCAGAGCGGCTTCTCCACCTTTGTTGAATTCTTCATGGAAATATCTGCCTTGCTCATCTGCTAAGATGTTGGGAGCACCTCCGATGATGTCGGTGATAGCACCCATCGCATCCGAATGATCTGTAATCATGAAGAAATCGAGAGGCATCGACAATTTTACAGGTTGCCCCGTGTTCGACACAACTTCTTCGCCACGCGCAAACCGATAGGCATCACGCGGCATGAGGCGCGTACCGCCTCCACCAGCATCGCCGGAAAGCCCAGTATGAACGTGAGTGTCACCAAAATAGACTTGTGTTGGATATGCGCGTTCGGCGTAAGGTGAATAAGGTCGACCGGAAGGACCGGAAAGGCCCGACGGATTTATTGCATCCTGAGCTAAGACTGGGCTCCCCAGAATGAGAGCTGCTGGCAAAACATAGCGAAACAATTTTTCCTCCCTAATTTAAGGCACCATAGCACAACTCTGCTCCGGAATTTTTTCCGACTTAGTTCGAAGGTTTGCTAAGTCCGCAAAGTAGACGTTCAAGCAAGTTGCAGCGAACGACCGCATTGAGCCCAAATGTATGTACCGGCTGCTGTTCG
>NZ_JBXWMI010000036.1:0-10562 GCF_059609765.1 Ruegeria sp. YTSC106 | reverse complement strand
TGAATATGATTTCCATCAGGATCGGCCACATGGATTTGGATCATGCGGGGCCCTGGGACTTCGGTTTTGCGATACTGCATCTGACGTGATGCCAGTTTTTCTTCAAATGGCCTCAACCCCGTAGCTGAGAGTGCAAAATGTTCGAGCTTGAGCTTCACTTCGGAGCCGACGTTAGGTGTTCCTTCGTGACCCACAAGGTGAACCACGGCGTGATCACCCGCATACAACCAAGCCCCGGGAAACGGAAAATCAGGGCGGGCCCCAGGTTTCAAACCCAAGACCTCTTCATACCAAGTAGCCATTTCAGACAACTTAGTTGTTACGATATTCACATGATCTAGCCGCTCAATTCTCATCTAAAAACCCTCAAGCACGAGCTTTCCTTTGGCCTTGCCACTTTCGAGGATAGCATGCGCTTTCATTAAGTTTGTAGCATTGATCCTACCAAGTGTATCGGTTGCTGTGGATCTGATCTTTCCATCGTCTATCAACCCGGCAACCTGATTCAGTATTTCGCTTTGACGGTTCATATCTCCAGTCCCAAAAAGCGACCGAGTGTACATGAACTCCCAATGCAATGAGATCGATTTGGGTTTGAATGGCGCGATGTCAAAGGTCTCAGGATCATCAATCAACCCAAAGCGACCTTGAGGTGTCATCACCTCTCCGGCTTGAGTCGCATAAAGCTGGGAATGGTTCGTTGAATAGATGAAATCCACGCTTTCGATATCGAGAGCCCCGAGTTGTGTGCTAAAAGGTTCCGCATGGTTGATGACATGGTGTGCGCCAAGCTCTTGAACCCAGTCTTGTGTCTCGGGTCGGGACGCCGTCGCTATCACTGTCAATTCAGTGAGAGCCCGTGCCAATTGAATGGTGATAGACCCGACACCGCCTGCCCCACCAATAACCAGCAACGTATTGGTCCCGCCGGAAACGGCATCTTGAACTCGCAAGCGGTCGAACAGCATCTCAAAGGCAGTAAGCGTCGTTAGCGGCATCGCCGCAGCTGCTTTTGCAGGTATGGAATTTGGCGCTGACCCCACGATGCGCTCATCCACAAGATGGTATTCGGCATTGGTTCCAGGCCGATTGATCGCCCCGGCATACCAAACGGTGTCTCCCGGTTTGAAAGTCTCGACCTCTTCGCCAACGGCTTCGACGATCCCTACGGCGTCCCATCCTAGAATGTCAGGTGCCGGACCTTCAGGAGCACGCCGTTGCCGAATTTTTGTGTCGACCGGGTTCACCGAAACGGCTTGCACTTCGACAAGCAAATCATGACCTGACGGGGTGGGTTTGTCTGCTTCGAATTCGATCAATGCATCCGCCTGATCAATTGGCCCGGCCGTACGAAATCCAACAGCTTTCATAGCGTGCTCCTCGTTCTGGTTCAAAATCAACCGATGACGGTCATCTCATTCAATGTGAATTCGGCGACCGCTCCGTCTGTCGCCGCCATGTATGCAGCCAGATGTGGGGCCCCCATATGAGTTTGCCAAAGCTCTCGGCTTTCCCAGTTTTCATAAAACACGAAATGAGCCGGGTCATCGTTGTCTTGGTGCAGGTCGTAGTTGATGCAACCTCTTTCAGACCGGGTGGTGTCGATGAGCTTGGTGAGCTCTGCTTTGACAAGGTCGATCTTGTCGGGGTTGGCTTTGATGTTGGCGACAATGGTCAGCTTGGCCATCAGGTCGTTCCTTTGCTGTTTCGTTGGTGTCGTAGATTTACGCCGCCGACAAAACGGGATAAACAGTCATTCATCGGAAATATAATCCGGAAATACCGACCAATGCTGCTCGACAACCTCCGCCTCTTCCTGACCATCGCCGAGAAAGGCAGCCTTGTCGCGGCGGCCCGAGAGACAGGTTTATCGAGTACAACTGTCTCCGAACGGCTCGCTACGCTGGAATCACACTACGGTGTGGTATTGTTCAACCGAACGACACGCTCAATCAGTTTGACCGAAGAGGGTCGGGTCCTGATCGATGGTGCCAAGAGCGTTCTCAGTGAAGTCACCGACCTCGACACCCGCATTCGCCTCGGCGCCGAAACCCTTTCTGGCCTGATCCGCGTCAGTGCGCCTATTGATTTTGGTCGTGGTGTTGTCTCTGATGTGATCGCTGAATTCACCGAAGAGAACCCGGCTGTGTCGATAGAACTGTCGCTATCCGATGGCTATGTCGATCTCGTGGGTCAGGGTTTTGACTTGGCTGTTCGGTTTGGGGACATCACCGACAGCTCACTCCGAATACGCAACCTTGGAAGCTACCCGCGTTTCGTCTGCGCAGCACCCAGCTATCTGGCGACATATGGAGCACCAGAACTGCCCGAAGACCTCGCAAATCATAACTGCCTGGTTATGCGTTTCGGTGGTTCGCTCGACAATGTTTGGGAGTTTGGCGCAGGCCGAGAACGCCAGCTTGTTCCAGTCAAGGGAAACCGAATTGTAAATGATGGCTCGCTTATCCGCAGTTGGGCTCTGGCAGGCCATGGCATTGTGTTGAAGTCGGAACTGGATGTTGGCGATGATGTCAGAGCCGGAAAGCTTGTGGCACTGTTAGGCGACTTCCTCCCACCACCCAAGCCGCTACAAATGATGTTTCCACCCGGTCGAGCCCAACCTCGCCGAGTGGCAGAGTTCGCGCAGTATCTACGCCGGAAAATGGGTGCGGTCTGACCCAAACGGGTACAAGCAGCTGCGAACTGTTCCAAGAGGGCAATTCTTCAGCGCTCAGTTTCAAGATCACTCAACGACCCACAACCTTTTTGGAAGTCGCGCTAGACCCAGACCATTCGATCCTCAAACCACATTTTACCACCTGAGATCATAACGATTCCAAGGCAGATGAACCCGATATCGAACTTCCACAATATCTGTAGGGACACGCATAGCGCTGCATCCCTATCATTAATTTTATTCAGAAAGTCTGGGTGTCTTCGCCCATAATATTGCACAGCATTTGCGCATTAGTTTGCACGGTTCACTATACGCGCTCAATTGTCGATAGCCGTACAGTGGCTCGATCAACTTGAACGCACCGAAACTCAATCAAAAGTGCATTCTGATTGGAGCAATTCACCCCAAAATCGAACAACGCAACTCAATTGCGAGGTTAATCGCTCGACCATTTGCCGAACTCTTCGGGAAGGTTTCGCCAAGGGGCACCAGTCCGGGCGATCCAGAAAATTCCATCGAGAACACGGCGGTGGTTCGTGGGTTTTGCGCCCGTTCAGGGCGCGGACAGCCATGATAACACGCTTCAAGAACGTCCATTCCTTGTCCGACATCAGGTCTCGTGGCAAGCTGGTCTCCATTGCAGATACCAGCTTGAATAATACTTAAACCTCGGCGTGAATTCCTTTTGTCAACACGACCTAGCCCGCAATTGCGGTCGCGGCTAACCTGATGCACGATGCAGCGAAAGGAAACACTATGACCAAATCATTAAGAACTTGTTTGTCTTTGTGGTTGGTTGCAGTCGCTCCTGCGTATGCGCAACAACCTCCTCGTCTCGTTTTGCAGCTGACCGTTGACGCGTTTCGGGGCGATCTACCGGCACGCTACTTTGAGAATCTTGGGGAGGGTGGCCTTAAGTATTTACTAGAAAACGGTGTACACTATCTGGACGCCCATCACTGCCATGCCAATACAGAGACGGTTGTCGGACACGCTACATTGGCGACCGGGGCAACACCGGCAGTGCACGGGATGATCGGAAACATCTGGTTCGACAGAACCTTGGACCGCGTTGTCTACAACGTTGAAGACAGCACCGCTCCGCTTCTTGGAGATGGTGCTGGCGTCAATAACGATATTGAAATTGACCCAACACAGGCGGCAGCTGGCACAGATGGGCGGTCACCACGCGCTATGCTTGTTACGACGCTTTCGGACGAACTAAGCGCTTCCACTGCTGGTGCGGCCAAGGTCTTTGGAGTTTCAATCAAAGACCGTGGGGCTATTACAATGGCGGGACAAAGCGGCAAAGCCTTCTGGTTCTCAAAAGCCGCAAATCGTTTTGTCACAAGCTCCTATTATTACGACAAATACCCGGATTGGGTTTCCGCCTGGAATGACGCATCGCCGAGCGCCTCCTTTGAAGGAACCTCTTGGGAATTGATGCACCCAAAGGAAGCCTATCTCTTTGGCGACCGCGACAACCAACCATGGGAGACGGATGTCGCCGGGTTCGGCATAACCTTTCCTCATCGCTATTCTTCGACGCAAAATGGGTTTGACCCGCTAGAAAACCCCTACTTTACGACCTTTTTAACGCTTAGTCCCGCTGGCGACGATCTGACGGCGCAATTTGCCAAACGATTGATTGATGCCGAGGATATCGGGCAAGACGCGGTAACGGATTATCTGGCGATTAGCTTCTCGTCCGTGGACTACGTCAACCATGTGTTTGGCCCCTCCAGTCTTGAAGCCGAGGACACGATATACCGCCTCGATCAGACTCTCATGAATCTCTTCGCGTTTATCGACGACCGGATCGGGCTGGAAAACGTTTTGATCGTTCTATCGGCGGACCACGGCACCACTGATGCGCCGGGCTATTTGGAGAGTGTTGGCATCCGAACTGGCCTTGTTGCTCCAGACACCTGGGACCCGACGGAACAGATAGCCAAGCTTAAGGAGCGGTTTCGGATCACCGGGAAATTGCTTGAGGGTTATAATCACCCCTATCTCAATATCGCCCCCGAAGTATTGGCTCGCAGTGATATCGATTTACCCACGCTGGAGTCAGCTATTGCAGAAGAGCTTCTATCCTTTCCCGATGTGGCATTCGCCGTCCCCGGTACGGCTATCGAAGCAAACACCCTGCCCGATACCGGCATCATGCGCCTGGTCCGCAACAACTATCATCCCACCCGATCCGGGAACATATACGTAGTCTTCAAACCCGGTTGGTTCATCGCAGACTTTGATGGTCTGTCCGTCACATCCACCCACGGGTCACCGTGGCGCGGTGACACACATGTGCCGATTATCTTTGCTGGACCGAACTTAGAACCACAACGGGTCGCACGCCGGGTTTGCACGACTGCTCTCGCGTCCACACTTTCTGCCTTATTGAGCACGGCACGTCCTAATGGTGCGAGTGGTGAGGTACTACAAGAAGTCTTGGATTAGACCGCTGTGAAGCGCGAGACCTGATATCGAAGCGCGCTGGGCTAGACGGCATCTTCCACACGTTATCCGCGTATTCGCAGCTTCCTGACAACTACGGCACCCGCCCAACGCAGCACTCTTTAGCGTACTCAGCTGCGGAGCAGATCTTCACGGAACATAACGTTCTGGCTTCGGAGACTGAATACTCTCCAAATACTCAGCAATTTCGATAAGTCTGGAAGGAATACGCGTAACCAAACCGTTGCCCGTATCGAATTCGACAGCAGGGCCGTCATTCAATTCGGTGATTACCGGCATGTCATCGCGAGGTTCTTGTACTTTCAAGTAACCGTCCAAGATCGACATGACCTCCAACATTGGCCACACGCCCCCCCTTCGGTCGGAAATCTTTGTTAAATCAGCAGGCTCTGTTTTCAAAGCAGCTGCGTCAGGTCCTTTTCCGGATGCATCGATTCCGTGACATCTGGCGCAATGCTCAACAAAGAGGTCTTTGCCAAGGTCCGAAAAATCGTCGGCCGCAGATATCGTTGCAGCCAAAGAAATGACTATGCTCGCAACGATCATGAAGTGCCGCATAAGCCGGAGGTCCTTTGTTATACGAGAGTTTACTACAACAGAAATGGACCGACATCTTCCCCCGGTCAACATCGGTCCTTTACCATATAACATTCGCTATCCTGTGGCCCAAAACCGATTGATGGGGACAGGCAGCAGCGAGCTCAGAACAGCATCACCAATTAACATTCGAAATTTAGCATGTAATCACGTTCGTCTCTTTGACATAAATCATATGTCAACTCGCATTTAGCCAGAACTGGGCTCGACTTGCCAATTCGGCCAAAAGATCTTGAGTGTCTGCTTACGCCTAGCTAACAACGGCGCTTCACAATGCTAGGCCTGCAATAGTCACCGGGTCAAAAAAGGTGCAAGTCCAGAACACCGGCAAACGGTCAATTGCTGACCTAGCGCCAAGAACACTAATCTACTGTTGGATGCTTTCTAAGAAAAACAATAACCCTGCTAACTCGCGCGGAGTGGGCGTCAAGACACCCTCGATTTCAACCGGAACCAGGTCTTCCGCCATTTCCCCGCCAAACTCCGGCATAACCCGAGCAAGATGGCTGTTTTCTGGGTCGCCATAGATGTAGCTTAGTGCCCGTGCTTGAGGGAAAGTGCCTCCGTTCTCCACGCTCAATGTTGTCAAATCTGTTGGCGCAACGGAAAGACCGCTGCTTGCCGGGCCACCGCCTCTACCATCCACACCATGACAAGAAGTACAGTTTTCTGAGAAAAAGGCCGCCCCATCAGCGCGAGTGGGCATGACGTCGGCGTCAGGATACAGATCTGTACACGACACTGTGGCCAGAGCAATAAATCCAGCCGACAAAATAACCCACCTTTTAGCGTGCATGCTCTACCCCGGTTTTTAATCCAGCCTACGGTCTATTATAGCACATGGCAATGACAGCAACTGCGGTTAAAAATCAGGAAGGGTCAACTTTACAAACTCTTACAAGGACATGGACATTGCCGCTCACCATGGGCGGTGAAAGCTATTTCTAGACCTTCTATGTCTGTGGGCATTTCACTTTTGAGAATCTAAACAAAGTATACGACAATCTGGATTGGGAGATCCAAACATGCTGGAAACCTCGTCCCGAATAGTTTGGCTCGAAGCGATAGGGGCGATCCTAATGATCCTACTCGGGTCCGGGCTGCACTTTGCATTTGTTTTGCTAGGATGTTGGACGCCAATGGCGCTTGTGGCAGCTGTCAACGAGTCAATTTGGGAGCACTTAAAGCTGGCTTTTTGGCCAGGATTGTTGTGGGCCTGCCTAATGCCGCTTCCACCCCGACTTACAAGAAGGGACGTATTTAGTGCTAAAGGATTTAGCCTTGCAACTACTGCTATTTTGATTGTGACAATATTCACGGCGTACACAGCGATACTTGAGCGCAACTTTTTGGTTTTTGATATTGGAATATTTGTTGCTGCAATTTGCATCGGCCAGATCGTGTCAATTCTTATGCTTGTTTATGAAGATCGAATGCGTGAACTCATCCATGTATTCGGCCTGGTTCTCTTTGGGCTTCAATTTGTCGCCTATAGTACCTTAACATTTTTCCCTCTTAATCATTGGCTGTTCATTGAAGCACGTTCTGGCACGATAGGCATTCCTGCCCATTAGATGGACAGTCTTACCAATTGGTGGCGCATACTTGGATCCCCATAAATCCTAAAACGGTTTTCCCGAGCTTGACGGGTGCTAAGCGGGGAGATTGTGTAGAGGCATGGATCATTGGATTTCGGAGTCGATAGCTAAGATCAATGCGGATGCACACCGCTCTGCCGATACGCACCTTTTCAAGTTACCCGTTCGGGGGCTGAAGGGCGTAGACATCTATCTCAAGGATGAAAGTACACATCCCACTGGCAGCCTCAAGCACAGGCTGGCACGTTCGCTTTTCCTTTATGCGCTTGTAAACGGGAAAATAAGGGAAGGGACACGTGTAATCGAAGCCTCGTCTGGCAGCACTGCCGTTTCAGAAGCTTACTTCGCCCGTATGATCGGAGTGCCTTTTACCGCGGTTCTCCCAAAATCTACCGCCAAGAGCAAAATCGACCTAATCCGGTTCCAAGGTGGGGAAATCCACTTCGTCGATGCGGCGCCGGACATGCACAAGGCCTCGGTTGAACTGGCAGCTGAAGTCGGTGGCTACTTCATGGATCAGTTTAAGTACGCCGAGCGGGCGACGGATTGGAGAGGCAACAACAACATTGCAGAAAGCCTTTTTCGTCAGATGGAACGAGAGCCACATCCAATTCCATCGGTAATTGTGATGAGCGCGGGCACTGGCGGAACTTCAGCAACGTTGGGGCGGTACATTCGCTACAAAGGCTTTAACAGTGAATTGATTGTTGTGGACCCCGAAAACTCAGTGTTTTTTGATAGCTTTCGAACTGGAGACAGGACCCTGACCCGCCCCTGTTCAAGTCGTATTGAAGGTATCGGACGTCCTCGGGTAGAGAAGTCATTTTTAGCAGATGTAATCGACCGTATGATTCAAGTGCCGGATGCGGCAAGCATTGCGACTATGCTCTGGCTTGAAGATCGGATCAGGCGGCGGGCGGGCCCATCAACAGGCACAAACCTCTGGGGGGCTTTGCAAATTGCGCAAGAGATGGAGGCTGCCGGACGATCTGGCTCCATTGTCACTATTCTGTGTGACGACGGAAACCGTTATCTCGACACCTACTACGATCCGGAATGGGTGATGGAAAACTTCGGCGAAACCGCTTCTTACGAAGCTAATTTGGCGGCATATCACTGAATTCAAACGAAGAGGACGACATGAAAAGGGTGAAATTTGTGTTTGCTGCGCTTCTGGCATCAATGGTCGCCGTGGTGTTTTGCCCCACAACAGTTTTGGCCGCCTCCCAGGAAGCACAACGGATCATCGAAAGCGCGGCTGCTGATTGCAAAAACTTCGAGAATGGAGAGTTTGATCAGGGTGACGCTGTGACCGAGATCGAGCTGCGCTCACAGTTTGGCGCGGTTAAGGCTGAAATCGTAGATGAAAGCCAGTATTCCTGCTCTTCTGCTGCCTCTATGTACTGCGGAACAGGGGGTTGCATGCTCAATCTTATCGTCGACGATGAGACCATGTCATGGCAGGCAACGGGTTGGCGTCTTATTGACTGGGGGCCTGACCGTATACTGCTTATTGGACGAGACGGTGGTTGGTGCGGAGGCGCAGGAGCCGAGGTTTGTTACGAGGCTCTGGTTTGGAGTAATGGGAAGATTCTAACCGTAGGTTCGTCGCCAGAGTAAGACCGCGCAGCGCTAGCGGTTGTTTTACGCGCTTGGCCTAATGGGCCAGAACTTTTGGATCGAGCTTTATCTGTTCGACGACGATTTCCTAAAATTTCGACTTATTACCCAAACAAAAGCTTTGCCGCGAGGGCGATGGCAGACATGAAGATGATAAAGCACCTGTCATAACGGGTCGCGACCCGGAACCGCTCTTTCAGCCGTCCAAATATGTTCTCAATCTTGTGACGGATTCGATAAATCCTGGCATCATATGGTGCGAAATCTTTGCGGTTCTGTTCCGTTTCTCGGGATTCGCAAGACCCGCTTCGGGCCGCAAGCAGCCAGTCATGTGCACCGCAGAAAACGGCAGCACCGAGCCTAGTACTACTGCCTCGGTGATTTTGCGAGCACGGTGGATACGGTGCGCGTCTTTCTACTTCTTGTGATCGCGATTGCGCCCAGCACTAATGCACATGCCAAAGCTTGAGGTAAAGAGATGGCTTCGCCAAAGGCAAGATATCCCACGGCAAACATCGTGGGCAATTCGATGCTTCCGACGACCGCAGTTTGGGAAGCCCCAACAACAGGTGAGCATATCGTGTAGATAAGCTGGGGCACGAAAGCGGTAACCAGACCAATACCAACAATGAAAAGCCAATCGGATTGTTCCCTTGGGAGAAGTTCTCCAACCTCAGCACCAAGGATGAGCGGTGCGAGGCCCAGTACGGACCCCAGAGAAACTGACGCGATACGTGCCAATGGCGCAATCCGTGACAACCTGTGTACCAGGACGCAAATTCCGAAGCCAAACCCAAATGGGGCGGCAAGGGATAGCAGCAGCGTTGGTAGATGTTCCGCAGCCACTGACGCGGGCGAGCCAGCAATGACAGCTGCCACCACAATCAGACTAGCGGCCAACATGGCGCGTCGCGTGGGTGCATCTCCAAACACAGCCCAAGCAATTACCAAGGTGAACACCGGATAGGTCATGTAAAGCACACCCACTGTCGATGCGGGCAGCTTCTCCAGCGCCGTTACATATCCGATCCAACCAAGCCCCATTACGGCTCCGGCTGAAAGGCCCCAAGTGATCTCTCGCCATTCTTTTCGGTGCAAGATGAGAACAGGAAGCAGAAGAAGAGCCGCAACAATGTAGCGGTAGAATGCGACCGCATAGGGTGCAACGCCCTGTTCGGTCAGGCTTCGGCTGAAATAGGGAACCAGCCCGAAACAGATTGAAGCAAAGAGAACACCAACAACTGCAAATGCGTAAGGGATGGATGGTCGATTTCGCGCAGATGTCGTGGCCATAATCTGGAGCTATCACGCATTTGCATTTTCGTCTTTAGAGATTCTACGTATGACTGCTTTAGTCTGCAAAGCGGTCATTGATGCCCTGCGTAGCGAACGACCGTTTCAAGTAGCTTGCCAATTGGGAAGCCGGTTGGAAGGCAGCATCAATTGCACTGATCATATCTGTAGTCCCCGTATTCCAGCCAGTTTACCGAGCCTTCGCTAAAAATCAGAAACTCCGACCTGTCTTCCCCAAGCAGGGCCACGACAAATCCGGTCGGCGGCTCAGAGTTTCCGAAGTAGCTGTAGGCCGTCAT
>NZ_JBXWMI010000035.1:0-16657 GCF_059609765.1 Ruegeria sp. YTSC106 | reverse complement strand
ATGACGGCCTACAGCTACTTCGGAAACTCTGAGCCGCCGACCGGATTTGTCGTGGCCCTGCTTGGGGAAGACAGGTCCGAATTTCTGATTTTTAGCGAAGGCTCGGCAAACTGGCTGGAATACGGGGACTATAGGTATGATCAATGCAATTGATTCCCCCCTCCAACCGATTTCCCAATTGGTAAGCCAGTTTAAATGCTTGGTTTCCTCGATTGTGCTGGGTTCGGGTCTAGTTTGGACCTCATCAGCTTTCGCGGCTGACGTTTCGCAACTTCCAACCGGTTTGCGGGCGAAGGTTGATCTGGCGGCACAGGCCTGCACAGAGTTCAACAACGGTAAGTTTGGCTTAGATTGGGGCGCGGTTGAAAGGGTGGATCTTGACGGAGATCTACAACGCGACTGGGTTCTGAATGAGTCTGGTTTTGCGTGTTCGAGCGCCGCTTCTCTTTACTGCGGCACTGGCGGATGCATGTCGCACTTTTGGGTTGGCGAAGAGGTGCACTCCTTGCTCAACAAAGGCTGGACGGTCGTTGACTTTGGGCGTCAACGAGTTGTTGTCGCAGATATACATGGCTCCAATTGCGACGGAATAAACCCGACGCCTTGCGTCACAGCCAGTGTTTGGGATGCGGAAACTAAGACGTGGCGCTCGTCTGCTGGCGATTGGGAGTAAACTGCATATGTGCGTAGCAAATGTGCCAGAGGACGCCGTTAGCTCGATGGGTTCTCTGTCGCATGCAAACTTCTGGGCGAATTGTGCAAATTTATGCGCAAATACCGCACAGAGGTTATGGGCAAGCTTCCAAGATTTTCTTTAATGAAATCAATGTCGAAAACGCAGTGTTATGTGCGCACCTACATCAGGTGTAGGTTTGCGCATAACACTTCGCGCACCCCATAGGTTTGCGTAGTTTGCCCATAGTTTTGCGTTGTAAGTCTGGAACCAATCTGACGGTTGGATTGGTGCCAGCTCAAGGGCAATCACGAGTATTTTCAAGAAGCAGGGTTGATGCCAAACGCGACAAATGACGGCACCCATCCCGATGCGAACATTCCACCGTCATCCTACCTCGGATAAAACAGACGTTCCTGCAAGGATCAGAGTTCGTGGAGTCAGCCACCAAGCAGACCTTCGCTGCTAGCGCAGCACTAGGACTCAGTGACGGCGGCAATGCACAGGAAGCGGACTTTTCATCTAAGATGCAATGTTTTTTTCTTGGACAGCAGCTATGTGGGACAAAGCAGTCGTTCGTAGAATCTCTAAAGACGAAGATGCAAATGCGTGATAGCTCCAGATTATGGCCACGACATCTGCGCGAAATCGAACGCCCATACCTTACGCATTTGCGGGTATTGGTGTTCTCTTTGCTTCAATCTGTTTCGGGCTGGTTCCCTACTTCAGCCGCAGCCTGACCGAACAGGGTGTTGCACCCTATGCGGTCGCATTCTACCGCTATATTGTTGCGGCTCTTCTTCTGCTTCCTGTTCTCATTGTGCACTGAAAAGAATGGCGAGAGATCACTTGGGGTCTCTCCGCCGGAGCCGTAATGGGGCTTGGTTGGATCGGATATGTAACGGCGCTGGAGAAGCTGCCCGCATCGACAGTGGGTGTGCTTTACATGACCTATCCGGTGTTCACCTTAGGTATTGCTTGGGCAGTGTTTGGCGATGCACCCACGCGACGCGCCATGTTGGCCGCTGGTCTGATTGTGGTGGCAGCTGTCATTGCTGGCTCGCCTGCGTCAGTGGCTGCGGAAAACCTACCAACGCTGCTGCTATCCCTTGCCGCCCCATTTGGGTTTGGCTTCGGAATTTGCGTACTGGTACACAGGTTGTCACGGATTGCACCGTTGGCACGTATCGCGTCAGTTTCTCTGGGGTCTGTACTGGGCCTCGCGCCGCTCATCCTTGGAGCTGAGGTTGGAGAGCTTCTCCCAGGGAACAATCCGATTGGCTTTTCATTGTTGGTATTGGTCTGGTTACCGCTTTCGTGCCCCAGCTTATCTACACGATTTGCTCACCTGTTATTGGGGCTTCCCAAACTGCGGTCGTCGGAAGCATCGAATTACCCACGATGTTTGCCGTGGGATATCTTGCCTTTGGCGAAGCCATCTCTTTACCTCAAGCTTTGGCATGTGCCTTAGTGCTGGGCGCAATCGCGATCACAAGAAGTAAGAAGACGCGCACCGTATCTACCGTACTCGCAAAATCACCAAGGCGGTAGTACTGGGCTCGAACCGGTCATCTGACGGTTTCAGTTGTTCATCGGGTCGGTTCAGACGGCATCAAGGTCGGCCTAGCGGACAAAGCCGACCTTGCAGAAAAGCGAGGTAATGCTTGAAAAAACTTGCTTCTGCTGGGATGGTTTCTCCGACAGAATTTTCTGAGGGATTTAGAATGCATTTTCCCAAACTTGCGGCGGTTTCGTCGATTTTTCTCACTATAGCCAATTCGCAAGCGCTCTCCCAGGATGGGGGACCGATACTGTTCACAAACGTCAACGTGTTTGATGGTGTGAATGAGGAAATGATTACAAATGCCAATGTCGTTGTAACCGACAATCTGATCACAGATGTGTCCTCAGAACCCCTCGCCGTCGCCAATGGTATCGTCATCGACGGCGGCGGGCGCACGTTGATGCCGGGCCTGATCGACGTACACTGGCACACGCTTTACTGTTGCAATCCGCAGAGTGTGGTTGTGACCGGCGATATTCTTGAGGTCGCGGTGCGGGGTGCCATCGGGTCCGAAGGCACGTTAATGCGCGGCTTTACAACGGTGCGCGACGTTGGCGGCAATTCATTTGCCATAAAACGGATGATTGACGCAGGCGAGATCGAAGGCCCCCGTATCCTGCCGTCCGGCCCACCCGTGACACAAACTGGTGGCCACTTTGACTATCGCCCCTACCAAGCGGTTCCGACGAACGGCGCGGATTCGCAATGGTACTGGTACAGCGTTGGTTTGATGGCGCAGGCTGACGGTGTTCCGGAAGTGGTCAAACGCGCGCGTGAAATCATGCGCATGGGCGCAAGCCAGCTTAAGATTTCCACCGGTGGCGGGGTGTCATCTACTTATGACCCTCTGGATGTACGCCAATATACCAAGGCCGAAATCGAGGCTTTCGTAGAGGTGGCCGACACCTACAACACCTATGTTGCATCTCATGTCTTCACGGACGAGGCCGTGGAAATTGCCGTTGCCGCTGGCGTTAAGTCCATCGAGCATGGCTTTTTGATGAGCCGCGAAACGATGGAACTGATGCGCGACAATGAAGTTTGGTTGTCAGTGCAGCCCCTGCTGGATGACGAGGATGGCTTTTCTTTCGACGACCCTGTTAGCCAGCAGAAATGGATCGACGTCACCAACGGTACAGATTTCACCTACAAAACGGCGAAAGAAGTTGGCGTGAAAGTCGCTTTCGGCACCGACATCCTGTTCGATCCCAAACTGGCCGAACGTCAAGGCGCGTTCCTTGCCAAATTGAAGCGCTGGTACACGCCATACGAGGTGCTGAAAATGGCGACTTCAACCAATGCTGAACTGCTCAAACTCTCAGGCCCGCGCCACCCCTATCAACAAGGTGACTTAGGTGTAATCGCAAAGGGCGCTTATGCCGACTTAATCCTTGTGGACGGCAATCCGCTGCAAGATATCGACCTGATCGCAGACCCGCATGAGAATTTCGATCTGATCATGAAAGACGGCAAAGTCTACAAGAACACGCTGGACTGAGTTCCAGATGAAGTCCTTTGCTCAAAGCCAATTTTGTAACGACTGCTTTGGGCTCGCAGCCGGCATTCGGTCATTTCACTCAGACAATTGACGGGCACCAAGGGGTCAAGGTCGGCAAAGTGCTGTAAGCAGCCTTGTGCACTCGCAGCTACCAGATCACTCGGCTATGTCTGGTAAGGGCTATTAACGATATTTTATGCCAAGGCCGGTCAGTTGGCACTCAAGTCACACTGAAGCACCAAGATACATTCCCCTACGTCGTCTTTTCTCATTGATCTGGGACTGGCTTCGACAGATAGAGAGGTGTGCGGTGGCTGTCTTCCTTCGCAAGTGGCGCATTTCAAAGCGCTGCCGGAGGATCTCCGGTGGCCTTTATTCACGGCTTACGCACCTGCCACAGGCCCTATCAGAGGACGTCATGCCCCTTTCACCTGACGGTCAAGACCGCGCAACTCGCGCCATTGACCCTTTGCCAATACGCCTAATCAAGCGCGCTATACTGGTTCTTATCGGCCTGTTTTATTTCCTCTTCGTGGCCTTTGCCCCTCTTCTTTGCGTTCGGCGCAGAGGGTTTCGGGGTTGGTATTGGCGCCTGGTGAAACGGTCATGCTCACGCCTGCTGTGGCTCCTCAGCATCCGCGTCGAGATGCGTCCTGAGGAAAAGAATGCCCTCGCCGCCGACACCAACAGCATCATCGTGGTCAACCACCGTAGCCATCTCGATGGCTTCAGTCTCATGCACGTGGTGCCAGACACCAAATGGTTCACTTTCGCGGCGAAGTCAGAGTTCTGGAACAGCAAACTCCTGCGCACTGGTTTTGATGGAGCGGGTCTCGTCCCTATCAACCGAGACTCCGGCTCAACGGCCATGGATACGCTGATAAAGGCTGTCAGGGAAATGCCTGCCCGCTGTTCCATCGTGCTATTCCCAGAAGGCACCCGATCCAAAACAGAATCGCTCGGGGACTTTAAAGCGGGTGCTGTCTTAGTCGCCCGAGAAACCGGCCGCACGATCACCCCCATTGTCATCCATGACAGCGATAGTCTACTTCCACGCGGCAAACATTTACCGCGCAGCGGGACGATCCGTGTGGAGGCATTGCCAACATTCGCGTGCGATCCTACCGCTAGTGTGGATGAGGATCTGGCGCGATTGCGCAGGCAAATGATGGCTGTGTTTGAGCGGTGAGGTCTGTTTGACAGAAATATGCAGAAACCGAGTTTGTTGAGTTTTCGCTACGCGTAGCGGCAGATTACAGATTTGCAGAGCAGTTGTACTTGTCGGTGGGATTTTCGCCAACGGGTATCGATATTCGAAGACCTAGTTAGTACCCGTATTTCAGTATGCTCTTGGCCATTCGTATCTATGGATGGGCTGCTTGGTATTGACTCTGAATTCTCAGAAGATAACGGACATTTAAGTGCCCTAATCTTGCTATTCTTGCCGGAGGCAGAAAAAGCAGGGGAGACACGAATTTGCCAGATGCTGTACGACGTATGAGTGATCAAAAACTAACACTAAGCTGCCATCAGACCACCAGCATCGCCTGCGATACCGACTATGCAATCATCGCCGATCTGAATGCGATTTGCCGGGCTTTCCCCTCCGAGTTCCAGTTTGGGTGAGGTTAACCAGAACGCGCATTGCCACGGGGTCATTTCACGTGGCAGGGCTTTCAACACTTTTTCCATCAAAGGAAGCGGGGTTCCATCCTCAGCAAACTGGAAAGATGGATAGGCGTTGGCCCCTTTGTAAGGCAAGGAAAGCACCTTCCCGGTTCGTGTCCAGATGTCGGCTATCCGCGTGATCTGCCAGGAGCCCTTCTGCCATTGTGCGTGCACGTCGGCATCGTCCAGCAATGGATACTCACGCGCAAAATCATCCATCCGGATGTCATTGACCGCGCAACAATGCCCCTCGAAATTATGCAAATACATCTACTTACTCACTGAACTCACTAACAACTCATGAAACGATACTGCCAAAAAACCGTTCTAACCAAAGTTAAGAAGTTCACATTGGGCAAATTAAACTTCAGCTAACCTCGTTTTTTTACCTACTGCGCTGAAATTATTGTTGGTTTGCTTACGATGACCCGCCGTTCTGATGCTCGTAAAACCAGTTCTGAATTCTTGGCTTTGTTACTCATTGGAGTATTAATCCTCACAAGCTGAGGGCATTGGCCATGAATCTACCGAACCAATCTCTGGTTTGTTAGTGATCAACATCAACGCGTTGGACCAAGCCGCCAATCATTCTGTCCAGTGTTGGAAACTAGTACCGAGCGCGGGTTCTCTTTTCTACGATCACGATCCTCCTCGTCTGACACTCCCGCAAAAAGACAAACAGTCCTGATCCTAAGATTAGCGTGACACCAAGCGGGATGGGGAGGTTTTGTATTTCTACCGACCTAAATTCCTTTCTCTGGTCACAATACGGACTGACCATTCCAAAAATTTCCTACCGCCACCTTGAATTTTTGGACCAAACATTCCAAATCATACGCATGAGCAAAAAAACTCTCCCAAATGGCGACATCAAATCACCCGCAGGCCCGGGTAGGCCTCGCGCCTTTGACGAAGCTGAGGCTTTGGAGAAAGCCTTGTGCGTTTTTTGGCACAAGGGCTACGAGACCGCATCTGTGGATGATCTGACCAAGGCCATGGGTTTGAGCCGGTCCAGCTTCTATGGAGCGTTCGGCAACAAGCAGGCTTTGTTTCACAAAGCCCTCAGCCACTATTCAAGGCGTGGTTTAAAAAATCTGCGTGACGTTGCAGATGCGGGCGGAAATGACCCCGTTGGTGCGATAATGGAAGCTTTGGCGAACCCACAAGGTGGTCGTGACGGCTGTATGCTGATCAATTGCCTTACGGAGCTTGCTCCTCATGATGATGAAGTGGCGGCTCTCGGGCGACAGCATTTGGAGAGTATTGACGAGATTATTGCGGGAGCGCTTGAGCCTTCGGATCCGGGACAGGTACTCGACAAGGCACGCGCCTTTGCCTCCCTTGCAATTGGCACGCTAGCCTTGCGCAAGGCGGGCGTTCCCAATGAGCAGATATCGCAAACCCTGAAACAAGCCCGGTTGGTGATTTCGCCATAAGGCCCCCCGCCACCATAAGGAAATTAAACCTAACACAAACTCAAACAAGAGACAGTGACCCCAATATTGGACCAATTAGTCCAATAATATCTGAACGAAGTTTGCCAAAGAAGGAAGCAGCAATGGCTGATGAAAAACTGTTCTCCGGCATCAAAGCTGGTGCAATCGAACTGAAAAACCGCATTGTCATGGCGCCACTGACCCGCAACCGGGCAAGAGCCGAGGATGACAGCGTCCATGACTTGCAGGCCAAGTACTACGCGCAGCGGGCAGGTGCTGGTCTGATCATCACGGAAGCATCGCAAATCTCGCCCCAAGGAAAAGGCTATGCCTGGACGCCCGGCATTTATTCCGAAGCACAGATCGACGGCTGGAAAAAAGTGACTGAGGCCGTCCATGCCAAGGACGGGAAGATCGTAATCCAGCTTTGGCATGTGGGCCGGATTTCGCATACCAGTTTACAGCACGATGGTGGCGCCCCTGTTGCACCATCCGCAATTGGCGCTAAGGCCAAGACGTTTGATGGTGAGCAGTTTGTTGAAACATCTGAACCGCGGGCTCTGACCATCGATGAAATATCTGGCATCGTTGCCGACTACCGGAGGGCCGCAGAAAACGCCAAAGAGGCCGGTTTCGACGGTGTCGAGGTCCACGCAGCCAACGGATACCTTATCGATCAATTCCTGCGGGACGAATCCAACAAGCGTGAAGACGAATATGGCGGTCCAGTCGAGAATAGAGCACGGTTCCTGAAAGAGGTCATGGACGTGGTTGTCGATGTCTGGGGCGCCGACCGCGTCGGCGTCCGCCTCAGCCCATTCTCGTACGCCAACAACATCTCCGACAGCGACCCGCAGGCGACATTCACCCATGCGGTCAAATTGCTGAATGGCTATGGGCTGGCCTATCTCCATCTTGTGGAGGGACAGACCGGCGGCCCGCGCGATATTCCGGAAGGTGGCGATCTGAAGGCACTCTATGAATTGTTTGACGGTGCGAAAATGGGCAACAACGCTTACGACCGAGACATGGCGATTGAAGCGGTTGATACCGGCGCCGTCGATCTGGTGGCCTTTGGCCGGCCGTTCATTTCCAACCCGGATCTTGTCAACCGGCTGGAGAAAGACGTCGCGCTGAATGAGCTCGATCCAAGTACTCTCTACGGCGGTAACGAAAAAGGGTACACCGATTACCCGTCGCTGGAAGAGGAAGCGGTCGCCGCGGAGTAATACTTCGTTGTTAACTCCATGGTGATAGGCAATACCAAGCAAAGTGAGCGCGTCGGTTTGAACG
Source organism: Ruegeria sp. YTSC106 (assembly GCF_059609765.1). NCBI lineage: Bacteria > Pseudomonadati > Pseudomonadota > Alphaproteobacteria > Rhodobacterales > Roseobacteraceae > Ruegeria > Ruegeria sp. YTSC106. The sequence goes on along the minus strand of NZ_JBXWMI010000035.1, from coordinate 8,525 downwards.
CGCTCACCTAGCGGTTACGGCAATATCCATTCTTGAAGCGGGGAAAGGTCATAACCAAAGGCGTGAACCTCCGCAGTGGCATGAATTGTCTGACGTCAGCGCCAAGCCGCCGCTGCGAGATGTTGGGTGAAGGTCCGCTTGGGTTATACTCTGCGAGTCGAGGCACAATGTAGAGAACGGCCAGATGAGGTCCATACAACATTGCCAAATTATTCAATGAAGGATGACTGCCTGAACGCAGCTATGGGGATCAAAGTTTGCGACAAGTCTGCCAAGAATCCGCCACTGGTTTCTTCGATCAACCCAGCCATTTGGAATAGTCGCTGACCAACAGATGTGTCGGAGCAACATCCTCCTCAACCTCGGCAAAGCGGCCGATGGGTTCACGAAAGATATTGTCGGTCTCGTCATCGTTGACCGTTGAGACCTCACCGATCAACACATCCCCTCCTTCGCCCCAGAACGCGTGCCAATCACCAGGACGCAGGGTAACGCTTTCACCCGGTGCCAGGCGCAACTTCTCGCCCGATTGGCAATGATGTCGGATGCCGTCCAGCCAGACCACACCGCCGCGATCCTCTGCGAATCCACCCGCGTCGTCTGAGCCGAAAAGCTCGACCACCAGAGTTGCGCCACCGCGGTTGATGATATCCTCAGCTTTCAGAACATGCGTGTGCATTGGCGATAGCTGGTCCCGCCTCGAAATCAATAGCTTCTCGGCGTAGCACATGCCGCCGCCCTTGGCCAAATCACTCTGCAACCCGTTGCGCAGGGTAAAGAGGAACAGGCCCATCTTGTCAAAATCACCGTCACCGTAATCGGTGATGTCCCATCCGCATCTTGCGTTAATGATGTGACGGGCATCACTTTTACGGGCTTTAAACTCCTCGGGTGTCCAATAGGCAAAGGGCGGCAACGTGAACCCGTGAGAGCGGATCATCTCATCTGCTTGGGCCATGATTTCATTGATGCGCGAGCGCTTCATGCCGGCACTCTTTTGGTTTTGAGGATTTCGATTACCATGGCTGCGGTCCACGTAAAGCTACTGCCGCCACAAGGCTCGCCGCTCATCGGGTCATAATACTCCGCAAAGCCGCTTTTCTGAATAAGCTTTAGGCTATCGGCGAGGATCCGTTGCGCCATTTCCCTCTGCCCAGACCGACTTAGACCTTCGGCAATCAAATAATTTACGATTAACCATGTAGGCCCGCGCCAGTAGCGCAGGCTATCAAAAGCGCCATCTGCCGGGTCGTGACTGGGCACCAGATAGCCGCAACGCTCGCCCAATAAAGCGATCCTTCGTGCGAGCGCATCAGCACGGCCATGAGGTACATCAGCAATTGCCGCGAGCAACCCACCAATCGTTGGTGTGTCTTGCAGGCGACCAGCGGCACGGTTGTAACACGTGTATTGCCCAAGCGCCGGGTTCCAGAGGCTTTCCAGAGCCGCGCGGCCATTTGCGGCCATCTCACGCGCTTCAGAAGCGATTGACGTATCGCACAAGATTTCCGCCAAATCCGCAACTTGGTCACAGGACCGTATCAGGATGCCGTTAAATCCTGGATCAACGAGGCAAAAGGGCGAGGCATCGTGGAGCTTCGCATTATCCCATCCAAGTCCTCGGAAGTACTCGACCAACCAGATATAACACTTGTATTGCTCGTCCGACGGGCGGTGATCTGGGTTGGCGTGTGTCGTATCGCGCCGCGTAAATGGCGCGACCCCCTCGATCGGCACCGCGTCCAGCCCTTCATCCCAATCCACCGAGTTGTCTCGACCAGATTCCCAAGGGTGGATGATCGCAACCAGCCCCGTGCCGTTCGGATCGCGGTTGCGATAGAACCACTGATGCCACGCATGGACTTTGGGCAGGAGCTTGGCCAGCCGCACGCGGGCTGCGGCCTTGTCTTCCGCCCGATCGTAAAGCTTGCGTAAAGCAAAGCCCACAACCGCTGGCTGGGTGATACCAGTCGTCGGCACCACGCGTCCAGTTTGCCAAACGTCAGGACCAGGGAAATACCCATCATCAGGTTCGTGAAAAATGATATGCGGCACCATACCGTCGACCCACTGATGGGCCATAAGAGTCTCGACCTCGACCCAGGCCCGCTCCATGTTGAAATGCGAAAAGCCAAGTGCGGACAAGGCGCTATCCCAGTTCCACTGGAAGGGATAGAGGCCATGGGTGGGCACTGTGTAGGTGCCCCGGTCATTGTTCTCCATGACCTTGCGTGCCTGATCGATCAACGCTTGGCTCATCTTGTTTCTCCTTTACGCGACAGCCAAGGTGGTTTCGGGGTCGAACCAGCGTCCCCGGCCTTCTTGCGGCGCTAACGTAAGTACGTCACCGGGTTTCACGTGGAGTTCGCTATCCAGCACAGCGCGGAACTGGTGACCTTCGACATCACAAGTCACCAACAAATGCGCGCCAAGCGGTTCCACAACCTTGGCTCGCGCTCCAAAACCCTGATCAGCAACACGCAAATCTTCCGGGCGAATGGCCCATTTCAGGTCCTTGCCATTTGCCGGCCCATCGAAGTTCTGCCCGGCAACAGTCCAACGACCAGAGCCCGCAGCTTCAGCGGGGAGGAAATTCATCGGGGGGTTGCCGATGAAACTGGCCACGAACTCGGCCGCTGGATCCCTGTAAACTTCGATGGGCGAGGCTGCCTGAACAATCTTGCCCTGATGCATAACGCTGATCCGATCGGCCATGGACATGGCTTCGACCTGATCGTGTGTCACATAGATGGCAGTGGTCTTGCTTTCGGCCAGAACACCCTTCAGCTCGGCGCGCATTTCCATCCGCAACAGCGCGTCAAGGTTCGACAGCGGCTCATCCATCAGGATCACGTCCGGCTCCATTGCCAACGCGCGGGCGACAGCGACCCGTTGGCGTTGACCGCCTGACAACTCACCCGAATAGCGCTTTAGAAGCTGTTCGATATGCATCAGCCCGGCGGTTCGTTCGACCCGACGTTTGACCTCATCATCGGGCAGTTTTTGCATCCGAAGACCAAAGCCAATGTTCTCGAACACGGTCAGGTGCGGAAACACCGCATAGTTCTGGAACACCATCGAGATGCCGCGATCTTTGGGAGAAAGGTGATCTACGCGACGCCCACCGATCCAGACCTCACCGGTCGTCGCTGTCTCAAGCCCTGCAATGATGCGCAGAAGCGTGGATTTACCGCAGCCCGAGGCGCCCAAAAGGACCATAAATTCCTGGTCTGCGATGGTCAGGTTGATATCGTGCAGAGCCTGGTAGGATCCAAAATTCTTGGCAACGTTTTTGATCTGTATTTCAGCCATAACAGTTTCCTTTCAGTCACCGCTCAGCGGTTGGCGATGCCCCACATGGCAAAGAGATATTTGCGCACAGCAAAGATGAAGATCAGCGCAGGCACCACGAGAATGAAGCCGCCTGCGAATTTCAGGTGCAACGGAGCTTCGCCCAATGTCTGCAATAGGAACGCGGGAAGCGTCCGGTTCTCGATAGTCAGCACGGCAGCCGCGAATACTTCGTTCCACGAGATCACAAAGGCGAAAATCGCCGAGGCTGTAATCCCTGGCAGAACCAAAGGCAGGATCACCTTGGTGAAGGCGGTCAGCCGTGTGCAGCCCAGCGTCCAGGCTGCCTCTTCGAGCTCCAGCGGGATACCAGAGAAAAGCGAAAAGGTGATGAGAACCGCGAAAGGGATCGCCAGTGTCGTATGGACAAGCGCCAGACCGAAGGCCGTGTCATCCAGACCTGTGCGGATAAAGAGAACCGCAAGGGGCAGCGCCAGCAAGGGCAGCGGAAAAGCCCGGGTCAGCAGGATCAGCAGCCGGAACAGCTCTTTCCCACGGAAGTCGAACCGCGATAGGGCGTAGCCCGCGGGGGCTCCGATGGCGATGGACATCACCATCGTCATCAAAGCCACCACAACCGAGTTCCACAGCGCCCTCAGCATCCCCTGGAACCCCATGAAGAATTCCAGGGATCCCATATTGAACTCCGGGATGAAGCTCTTGGGGAAACTGTTCACTGTATCCGGTGAGGACATTGTGTTCACGAACAGCAGGTAGAGCGGTATGATCACCCAGGCACACAGCAAGATCACGCCTGCTCGGTAGAGCCCCCTTCCCGCCTTGCGGGCGTCAGGGGCCACAACGTCTGCTACAGCCGTCATATCGTGGCTCCTTTCGGGACGCGCAGAGCGCGCATGATGATCAGCGTAAACACGATTGAGATAATCAGAACGATGATCGCCAGCGCTGCTGCTGCCCCACCATTTTGCAGGTCAAACTGATAGGCGTAGATCTCGCCCATAAGCACCGGGAAGATCGTGCCCCCAAGAGCTGCAACCACGGCGAAGACCTCGAAGGCCAGGATGACGCGCAGGACCAAGGCCGTTTGCAGCGATGGACGCAGAAGCGGCAAAGTGATCCGGGTGAACTGTTTCCAGCGCGAGGCGCCAAACACTTCCGCAGCTTCGTAGTATTCCTTAGGGATCAGGCCGATGCCCGCCACAAGGATCACAAGCATGATCGCAGTTGCGCGCCAAATCTCAGCAAGCATAATCGCCAGGAACACTACCCACGGCGTTTGATAACTCAGCAAACTTACAGGTTGGTCAGTGACACCAAGCCCGACCATCATCGAGTTCAGGAAACCCGACTGCTCGAAGATCGCCAGCCAGATGATACCGGCGGCAAGATCAGAAATACCCAGCGGAATGGTCCATATATACAGAACCAGATCGCGCCCCTTTTGCATCTTCGTGACCATTGTGGCCATCAGAAGTGACAGCGCCAGCTGGATCGGTACCACGGCCGCGGCCAGAAGAAAGGTGTTTTTCATCGAGATCGGGAACTTCCAGTAGCTCACAACCTCGCGAAAGTTATCCAGTGAAAAGCCGTCTCCTGTTCCAAAAGCCTGCTGCGCCACCAGCGCAAACGGGTAGAGGAAAAACAGGCAGAGAAACAGCGTCACCGGGAGGATCAGAAAGTAAGGCAATAGCCGCGCTTCCATCGGACCGCTCCTTTAAGTTGGGATTATGCTGGGGAACCGGGCCACAGCTTCTGCGGCCCGGCAGTCATGGAAGGTTTTATTCGACGGGGCAGGCACCTTCCGAAGGCGCATCTGGTGCCCAGCAAGGCGCGCCGGTTTCGTTCATGATCTTTTCCAGCTGTTTCTTTTGATCTTCCAGAACCTGCTCAATGGGTTGACCAGCCAAAACAATGCGTTCGAACGCATCCACGTATACACGGTTGAAGTCGCCGCCCATGCTACCCAGACCCGCAGGCAGCAGGCCGGGATTTGCGTCTGCCGAGCTGCTCATCTTGGCAACCGCTTCGCCGGCAGCTTTGACCGAAGGCGGTAGGTCGGCGGGCAGCTCAACATCAACCACAGGGAAGAAGTTTGTTGCCTTCAGTGTCGCGATCTGTGTCTCGGGCTGCATCAGATAAGTCACCAAAGCTTTGGCACCTTCGGCATCCGGCGCGGTGCGTGGGATGGCAACACCTGCCAGAACAGGCATGAAGCCACGGCCAGTTGGGCCTGCAGGTGCTGGGAAGGCAACGAAATCATCTGGGCGTTCATTGAATGCCTGCGCCAAACGCGACGTGTGGTCAAAGACGATCCAGGCATCCCCGTTCAACAGCTGTTCCTGCATGAATGAAAAGTTGGTCGAGGCAGGGTTCGTATGGCTCCACAGCTCTTTGAACTTTTCCCATGCCGTCACAGCCTCGGGCGAAGCAAAGGTCCGCACAACACCGTTGGTGTAGGACGGGTAAAGATAACCTTGGAAAAAGCGGTGTTTCAGACCCTTGGGACCTGCCGGAAATCCGAATTTCTTCTGACCCGTCGCTTCTTCAACGTTCGCCGCCCACGCAATCAACTGGTCATAGGTCAGTGCATTAATGTCCGCACCTTCAGGCAGGTATTGCAGTGCTTCCGTGTTTGCGGCCATGATGTAACTCGCTTGCATCCACGGCATATATTGCAAGCTGTCAGTACCCAGCTTAGCGAGATCATTGAAAGTGCCCGACGCCGACATGACGCCAAGTTCGCTAAGGTCCATCAGGTCATCAGGATTCATCGCCGAGAAGTTGCCATGCAAGGAGCCCAGCAAGTCAATGCTGCCTGAGTCGGCTTGCAGCTCGGCTTGCAAGCGAGTCAGCCAGGGGCCATCTTCGTTCGGTTGGTAGTCAACCCCGCCCTCGAAGCCACCAAGAACCTCGGTCCGCATAGCCTGCGCTTCTTCGGCGGGCCGGGCCTGGGTCGACCAGAACAGAGTTTCAGCTTGCACGGCAGCGGCGCCAGCAAGCATGGCAACACCGGACACGGCAACCGACAGTTTCAGATGAATCGACATGATTTCCTCCCTATGTCTGAGGCTGACCGAAACCCGACAACCTCTCTCCCTCGCCGACACCTTTGGGTCAGTCCGCGGGCGAATGCAGTTAATATGGTATATCGTTGTATCTTGAGTCAAGCCTGTTACCGTCAAGCTTTTGCCATAATTTGCTTGCCATTTGCAAAACCACTTGCGATTTTAGGCAAACGTTATATCTAAATTGTGACCCATGACGAAAAAACCCACCTTATCCAGCGTTGCCAAAGAAGCGGGCGTGTCGGTTCCAACCGTCAGCCAGGTTATGCGTGACACCGGCCGAATTTCAGAGAAGACACGTCAGAAAGTCCTGAGCGCAGCCAAGCGTCTGCGCTACGTCCCAAATCAAGCGGCGGCCACAATGCGATCAGGTGACAATCGCGAAATCGGTTTTATCCTTAACAAATTGGCCAACCCGTTTAACGCAGAGGTTGTGAGTGGCGCCGTCGACTTGCTCGAAACCGAAGGGTTCATGGTGTCGATCCTCGATGCGCAAGGCGATCTTCAACGTCAGGACCGCCTTCTGGAAGCCTGCATCAGATTTGGCCGACGTGGTTTGATCTGGGTTCCGGCACTAGACACAAGCGAAGTATCTATGGAGCTTCTGAATGCTCACGGTGTTCCCGCTGTGACATTCATGCGAAAGGTGTCGCAGTCTTTCGACCATGTCGGCATTCTTAATACCGAAGCCCTCGCACAAGCCACGCAGCACTTGATTGATTTAGGGCACAAGCACATCGCCTATTTTGGCGGCACCGAGCAATCGTCCGTGCGTGAAGAACGCATCGCCGGTTACCTTGGCGCTTTAAAGCAGATGGATGACGTGCAGCCAATTGTCTGGCCATGCGATGAGAATAAGAGTGCTGGCGTTGACGCTATTGCCGCACTCCGTCACCAACACCCCGAGGTGACGGGTATTGTTTGCAACGGAGACGTTGTGGCGCTTGGCGCCTGCTTCGGATTGATCCGGTCCGGTTGGAAACCAGGGCATGATTTTTCGGTGGTGGGTTTTGATGACATCGAGGATGCGGCCGTCTCGACGCCCGGCCTAACAACCATGGCGATCGACCCGAAGAAGTTAGGCAAGCGGTTGGCCGAGATCCTTCTGGACCGGATGCGAACACCCGATCTGCCAGTCTGTCATTTCGAGTATTCTGCGACCCTGACAATTCGAGGAACATCAGGAGCAGCCCCTAACCTCTAAAGTGTATACGTCAGTTGCTGTCGCAGGCGTTTATTGCGCTACCATGCGAAATTTGACACTTTGGACTCATTGCTGACGTTTTCTGCATACACGATCAACGGCTTCTATCGGGCGAGTTAAGTGAAGGTGCGTTGGGTCCGCTGATGAGCTGACCACTCAACCAGAGATAGCTTCAAATAAATCCGGTTCAGCGGCGTTAGTGGTTGTTGTGATGTGGTCAATCATTAAATGGTGCGTTAATCTGCTAATCGAACCTCCGTTCGGCGACGACCGCAATGAGGACACCAAACCAGACATTTGGACTGGACAAGGCATGCCCGCTCAGCGCCTGGTCCTTGGCATTGATGTCAGGATGTCTGGCAGCGCGCTAAGCTTTATTTGAGCTTACGTTTCCCAAGGTGGCTTTGCGCCAATCTCTGCGATCAAAAAATCAATAAACACCCGCACTTTTGGGGACAGCACGTTGGACTTGGGATAGATCAGCCACAAGACATTGTCTTCACTGGCCTCAAAGTTTGGAAGAACCCGTATCAAACGACCTGACTTCAGTTGGTCATGCACGTTCCATAGAGCGTTCAAGGAAATACCGGCTCCGGCCAGCGTGGCGCGGACCTGGCTTTGACCGTCATCGATAATCAATTGGCCTTTGGCTGATGCGGGATCGAAAATGGCGTTCTTGCCCGCCGGTCCTGTCAATGGCCGCGGTTGGCGGTTTTGGAAAGCTATCAGATGGTGGGTTTTCAGATCGTCAGGCGTCTTGGGCGTGCCGTATTCATCGAGATAATGCGGCGCGGCGCATAGAATACGGCGATCAACGGCCAGCTTTCGACCTTTTAAGCTGGTGTCGACAAGCGGCGCGTTCCTGAGTGCTAGGCTCCAGACTCATTGAATTACAGCCAGAATAGGACTGTAGCAGCGAGAGCGATGGCCGAGAGGAATACCTT
>NZ_JBXWMI010000034.1:0-17270 GCF_059609765.1 Ruegeria sp. YTSC106 | reverse complement strand
TCCTGTTTGCAGATATAGGCAAAGCCTAAACTGCTGGGTGAAGCAGCCGGTACATCCCATTAGTGACGGATGCTGCGCGTTGGGTGAATGTCTGAAGTTGTTAAGTAGCTTTGCACAGATTGGGTAGAAGTAGCGCTGATCGCTACTGAGTATTTGGCTTTCTAAAGTGATCCATATTCCCATTTAAGAAGCTCAGCGTGGCCTCCAGAAATGCGTTCCAATCCGGGCTTTTGGGCATGGGAACGTGATTTGCCGAATCCAGAACCAGTAGTTCAGAACTTGCGATGTCTGCGGCCAATTTGCGGGCCTGGGACAGCGGGTGGATTGAATCGTTGCGGGCATGAACGATCAACGTTGGGCATTGCACCATGGGCAATAGGTCAGCCACCGACGCATCGCTATGCGATTTCCGCATGCGCAACATGTTTTCTGCCGGACAGGACTTTTGCAGGATCTCGACGATATCCTTGGCCAGATCCAGCGGGCCTTCTGGGAAGTAAAGCAACGAATAGGCCAATAGGAAACTACTGTCAGGCTTGTCCCACCCTTCGGAGATCATGCCCAGCATTTCTGGGGTGCCAGTGGTGTTCTGCCGCACATTCCGGCCTTCAACATAACCGCCATTCAAAACCATGGATTGAACCCGGTCTGGATAGTGCGCGGCCAGAAATACCGCGGAAAGGGCCGAGCCCGATTGGCTGAACAAGCTGAACCGGTCCAGCCCGATGGCATCGGCAACACTCAACAGATCATAGGCGACGGCCTCGACCCCTGCGGAGTCCATTTCAAGATCAGAATGGCCGCTGCCCATTTCGTCGAAGCGTACCAGCGTGTTATTCGCGCGGATTGCGTCGAGCAACGGGCGAAAAAACGGGGAATTCCAGTCGGCTTCGATACTGGTTCCGCCAAAAGTCGTGTAGATGATCGGAGGCCCTTCGCCTGTTACGGTATAGGCGAGAGACTTGTCTTCGCGGTTTTTCGTGAACTGGAGCCGTGGCGAAAGCTCTCTGGATTGGGCATCATCTGCGGTTTCAACAACCTCCACCTCGGCACAACATAAAAAGCCGCGCCGCGCCACGGTTCGGATAACTGCCTGAGATTGCCCGTCATCGCCGACCGCGCGTCGCGCTGCGGAAACGCAGGCGCTGATCGCAGATTCTGAGACAATACGCCCTTGCCAGATGCGTTCGATCAATGTGTCGCGGCTGATCAACTCACCTGCGTTTTTCACCAAAAGCAACAAGAGATCGAACACCTTCGGTTCAATCGAAACCGGTGCTCCTGAATGCCTCAGACTGTGCTGCTCGGGGTCGAGAACAAAACTGCCAAACTTGTACTTTTGCATAGCTCGCACTGTGTCTTCTTTCGCAATTGGGTCAATCACAGGAAAATCCTAAGAGTTTCCCAAGGTCTTCCTCAAGCGCAAACGTAGTGGTTCGGTGACATTCCTGAGACAACTGAAGTCACAGAGGAAGTTAAGATGGACTCCATGAAAATCGCGCAAATGGCACAGGATTACACAAATGCCTGGAACTCGAAATCCGCTGAGGCCGTTGCTTCATTTTATGCACAGGACGGCGAGATCGTGATCAATCTGGGTGAGCCGTGGTCCGGTCGGGACCGGGTGCAGGATATGGCAGATGGCTTTTTCAGAGATGTGCCAGACCTGACGCTCACCTGCGATGACGTGCGCATTTCCGGGCAGCACGCGCTCTTTCTGTGGACTTTCACGGGGCATGACGCAACCAGTGGCAATCCTCTCAAAATCCATGGTTGGGAGGAATGGGATTTGAACCACGAGATGGAAGTTCAGGCTTCACGAGGATGGTTTGACGCAGATGCGTACTCACATCAAACAGGGAATGGATGACAGCCTGGCAAAAGCAGGCCTTGGCGCAGCCGCAGCGAATTGGTGCTTCGTCCGCAATTCGGTCTCAGCCCAAATTTAGCCGACCGTCCGCAATTTGGTGTGAAACTGCAGTTGAAATATGCTTGTTTCTAGGTCTAGCCCCCAGAGTGTACAAAAATTGTGTCGTAGACGAACCGAGCCGCCGCCGATCTAACCGCGAAGCTGCACGACCTTTGCCTCAGTCTGGCTCACGTAATCGGCCCACTTCTGCATGAGGATGCGCCGGTTATCCAGCAGATCCGAGCGCGCATAGGCCCGCTCGACCTTGTTGCCGACTATATGGGCCAGCGCAGTTTCAGCGACTTCGAACCCTGCCGCCTCGGAATCCTGCACCCACGTCCTGAACGACGTGCGGAAGCCATGGACGCGCCCGGCTTCATTCAAATGCTTCAATACCATTGACATTGCTACGTCGCTCACACCGCCCGCAGCGCGCAGGCTGGGAAAAAGGAAGTCGTTTCGGGCCGTGGATCTGCATTGCTCGACGACGTTCAGCGCTTCGTTTGAGAGCGGAATGCGGAAATCTTGCACCTTGCCCCGTTCTCCCTTCATCCGTTCTTGCGGGGCAGTCCACACGTCGCCGTCAATCTCACTGAAACGAGCCCCGCGCACCGGCATTCCCCGCGCCACCGTCAAAATCGTGAAGCGCAGATCCAGGTAAGAGGGGTGTTCTTTGTCGAGCCTCGAATATAAATCAGGAACTTCTTGCCATGGTGTCGCGGGAAGGGGCTGTGAAACCCGATCTGCATATCCGAGCATATGACGAGCTTTGTCACAGATTAACGGTTTTACCTCGTAGTCCATAAGCTTCGCCTGACGTAGCACCATCCGTTTTCGATAGAGGGCTTTGTCTGCGGTTTCGTGTTTGATGCGCCAGATCGGTTTCAGCGCGTCGTGAATGTCACGCGCAGCTAGGGTGCTGACACGGCGCTTGCCAATCTTGACGTTACATAGAGCTTTCAGGGGGAGAACCAGCGTCCGCGCACACCATCACCGCGAAGACTTTCCTTCCGCGCCTCAAACACCATTGCCGCCACTTCCTCAAAGGTCGGGTCGTTTGGCTGTTCTCCGCTTCAAGCCTCTGACGCTCACGCTCTGCAATCGGATCTTCGCCGCGCTCAGCATAAGCGGCCCACTTTGAACGCTCCCTGCGCGCGTCCGATAGCGACATGTCAGGATATGAACCCAACCCCATGTCCCGACACTTGCCGTTGATTTGGAATCGGTAAAACCAGCGCCCGCCATTCTTTGACGTTTTTAGGGATAGCCCGCCACCGTCTTGAATGACGCTGCCGGAAGGCACGGTCTTTACTTGAGTTGCGGAAAGCCAGTTATCGCCTCTTGCCATATCTGCCCCACGCTTGCTGTGGGTTGATTTGCAACATGGTGACTCAAGTTGCTACAAGTGAAATTTGCAAAACCCAACACTAGCAACATAGTACGTTTTTATTTGCACCATGTTGCAACAGAAACATGGTACTCACCGCCCACACCACACAAGAATTCCGAAATTGCGCAATGACTTACATGTGCTTGGCCGAATGCGCGGCGGCGATCTTGCGGGTGCTGCGATGACCCCACAAAACTCCGCTGTTCAATTGTGCGATAATGGTTAGCCTAAACCGGAAACCCCAATTGTTGGATCAGTTTCCAAATGTCCCTGTTTGCGGCTGACAGCTGTTCAACGACTGCTTCGATCTGGCGCAGGGCATTCTCGTCGACGGTGTCTTCACGGCCGAGTTTTATGTCGGTTTTGCGGTCAGCAATCCGCATTAGGATTGTTTTCGGATTTCCGCTTTCAGGGTCGAAGGAATAGATGCAATGGTTGTACTTGTTGCGAATACCAGAAAGCTTGGCCAGCCGTTGTGTATGCTCAAGGATCGGAACGCGGATCAGGGCCGGACGCCCTTCCATTTTTGCAAGTCTTTCAACCAGATCGATTCGCGCCCGGGTGGTGTTCAAAGTCAGGAAAATGATGACGGCAACGTCCTTCGACGTGTCGGTCAGCCCGGCGATCAGGTGGATCAACAGGCTCTCGGTGTTGGTCCACATATAGTTCAGCCTGCCGACCAAAAGGATCAGGCGGTCGAACCGGGCTTCAAAAGGATCAGTCAAAGGCTGTATGCTGCGCCTCATGAGGCGCAACCTCGAAATAGAAATGAGCCGCCGCTGTCCGGTTGCTGACACCGATCTTGCCGACAACATTATGCATGTGCAGCTTGACCGTGTGTTCTGTGATGCCCAGCTTGGCCGCAATCAGTTTGTTGCTTTTGCCTTGTGAGACCAGTTGCAGAACCTGCTTTTCGCGGCGTGTCAGCTTGGAGTATTGTGCATGCCGATCCACGCCGTTCGATGCAATAGATTCCCGTTCCCGAAGTCTATCAGGCGCGTGTTGACAGGGGGAAGAGACACAGTCAGCCAGAAAACTGGGAAGATATAGTTCTTCATGCATCAGCAATCTGAGGATGGCGCGCCACGCGTCCGGTGCGACATTCATCGGCAGAAAGCCTACATCTCCAAACTGCGCTCGGTTCCAGCTTTCGAACATGTGTCTGGCCGAATCTTCCTTGCGATAGGCAAAGGCAAGGCAACCGGAACCTGTACTATTGGTATATGCCCTGGGACGCGCCAGCAGGTCTTCGATCAACATCTGATCCACAACGACGATCTTGCCGCTGTCCGGAACATGTTCGCGCATGGCCTCGAGTGTTTCGAAGCGAAAAGCGCAGATCCCATATTCAGTTTGAACGCTTCTTAGAGTTTGATTTGAATAGAATAGTTCTTTTCCGAGGAAGATAATCGGAAAATCTTCTGAACAAATACCGTGACTGCCAGTTTTATTGATCAAAGACTCACTCATTACACTCCCTCACAAAGCGGGGTTAACCGGAAATTGCGTTATTGAAATCTAATTACCGGAGCAAAAGTAGTTAACTAATCAAAGAATTACGTATGTTTAATTGTAGCAGAAAGCGTGAATTTCTACAACCAGACGGTATGTTTTGTGTGTCGGGGATATAGAACTATTGGTTAGGTTTTCCTGCGCGAATTTGTGTAACTGGCGGAAACAATTGCACTTATTTTTTGTTACTTTCTTCATATAGAACTTTTGTGCGTGGTTTGGCGGCAGTCTCAAATTCTTACAAAATAAATATCAAAAACAACAAGTTAACCGTATCAGAACTTTCAGTTAGCTAGTCGCGAACGCATACCGCTGCAAACATGGGCGGGCTTTAATTGTCAAAGCGTCTGTCCCTGTCGTGTCCGTTCCTTGCGCATTTCAGCATTGATTGAGAACGGTCGCGTTTTCGGCTTAGCCGGGAAAGGAGGTGGCCTCAGGAAAACTAATGTTTACCGCATTCAGTGTGTTCGAACGCTGTGTGGGGAATTTTGTTTCAATCACGCCCGTTGCCGCTTTGTAGATGAATGGCGGTCAGGCGTTCCAGAAATGGGAATTAGTTATGAGACGCAATGTAAACAATACCAATGTAACGACCGTTGACGAAATTATTGTCGAAAACCTGGATGCTCCGGTGGATGTTGAAATTCAGGTTGATGAGGCTCTTGTCGAAGCCGACGTGACTGCGCAACAGCAGCAGCAGGACCAAAACGTAGAAAACGCCAACGAACAGGGTCAGGACCAGGGCCAGGATCAGGGTCAGGACCAGGGCCAAGACCAAGGTCAGGACCAGGGTCAGGATCAGGACCAAGGTCAGGATCAAGATCAGACGCTTAATGCCGGAGACAACACCAACGACAACTCCAACAACAACGAAATCAACATCGATTTCGGCGGCGGCGAGTGGATTCCGCGCGACGACGATCAGGTTGATCTGGATCTCGGCGACTCGGCGACAGTGGGTGACGTGATCACGGCTGGCCGTGATCTGACCTATGATCCCGGCGATGACATGAATCTGGATGTCTCGATGGATGGCGCCGGAACAGCGATGTCATCCGTGAACAGCCAGGTCGCCAGTCTGAGTGATGATGACACGTTGGATTCACCGAGCGTATCCAACAATGCCGACTTCTACCAGAACGGCGACGCCAATGGTGGCACGGCAACTGCGGCTGAAGGCATCAGTTCGGATGCTACCGGTGGTAAATCGGGTGACGGCGGAACCAGCTATGGTGGTGCGGCCGATTCATCAACGCTGGGTAGCCACGCGTGGGCTGATGGTGGTGACACCGGCAGTGCCGATGCCGATTCCAGCGGCGGCCGGGGCGGATCGACCGGTGACGCGAGCAATGCCAGCAATGGTGTTGGTATGGCGGGCGCAGGATCCGACGGTGACAGTGCCGGTGGAGATGGTGGTGCCGCGGATGGCTCAGCGTCGTCTGACAACGATGGCAGCACAAGTGCCGATGGTACGGGAACCGGCGGAGCCGGCGGCAGTGCGGATTCGTTTGGTCTGGGTCTGGGGCTGGGTCTGTCCGGTTCGAATGCAGCCGGTAACGCAAACGGCGGCGACAGCGACTCCGACTCGACTGGAACGGGTACCGGGACGGCGGATAACGCCGCGGACGCGTCCGGAGCGGACGGTGGTAATGGTAACGCTGCAGCAGATGGTTCGGCCTCGAACACCAGCGACAGCAACACCGACGCAAATGATGCCACTGCTGGTGACAACACAGCGGATGGCACTGCTGACAGCGGCGCGGACAGCTCAGCTGACGGCTCTGGCGGAACCGGAACCGGTGGTGACGGCACTGGCGGTGACGGCACTGGCGGTGACGGCTCTGGCGGCGACGGCACCGGCGGCGACGGCGAAGGTGGCTTCGGCGCGATGGTCGAAGCTGCGATCATGGCTCTGCAAGAAGAGCTGGGCATGATTGACGCTGAAGCAGGCGAAGGCGGTGACGGAACCGGCGGTGATGGAACCGGTGGCGACGGAACAGCCGGCGACGGTTCCGGCGGCGACGGCTCGGGCGGCGACGGTTCTGGTGGAACCGCTGACGCGAATTCCGATGCTCAGGGCGTTGGTGATCAGTCGGCAAGTGGGCCGGATATTGACCAGAGCCCGGGTGACGTGAACGGCGCAGCCAGCAATTCGCAAGATACCGACGGCAGCGGCGGTAACGGAGGGTCAAACGCGGCCGACGGCGCTGCGGATGCGGCCGGTACCGGAACGTCAGCTGCTGACGGCGACGGCGGCGCGGGCGGCAGTACAACGCCAACATCGACGTCTACCGGAAACGGAGCAGGGTCTGCCGATGCCGCAAATACCGCGGGCGATGGCGGAGCAGCGGACGTCTTCGGAGATGCCGATACAAACGGCGCGGCTGACAGCCTGGCCGAGGCAATTGCCGGATACGGTGGCGAAAGCAGTTCCGACAATGATGCCACATCGACCGGCTCCGGCGACGCGACCGGTTCGGCCGACTCGGGCTACGGTGGTGCCGGTGGCGCATCCGCCGCGAACGGCGGAACCAGCGGAGCTTCGATGGGCAGCGCAACGTCAGGCGATACCATGGGCGGCACGATCACCGGTGGTAACGGCGGCGGCGCCTATTCAGGCGACGGTGGTGCCGGCGGCAATGGTGGTGCCTGGGGCGCGAACAATGGTGGCGATGGCATCGTAACCGGAGAGTCCTATGCATCGGCTGCAGCAGTCGTTGATACGTCTGCGTTCAACCAGTCGATCATCATGGGCGCCAACGTTCTGGGCAACACGGTCGATACGACCATGGTGGGTGGTTCGATGACCATGTCCCACGCCAGCGACGACACAGACGTTTAAGTCAAACGGCAGGGCTCGCATTTTCGGGCCTTGCAACTTTCGAAAATGCCGGGGCCGCAAAACGCGGCCCCGGCCCAACTGAACCCAAAGCGGAAATTTCGAGCCGTTGCGGGCATAAAGGATAACCGACATGGCACTTGACGGTATTACAGAAACGATAGCGCATTTTGTTGGAACATTCGAAATTACGATTGAACAGGCCCGACTGAGGGATCAGTACGAGGAGTTCAGCGCGCTGAGGCGGAAAGCTGAAATAGATGGGTTAGAGGACCCGACCTCGATTCACATCAAAGCTGATCTGGATATCCCGTCGGGCGAGTATAAAGCCCTGTCATTCAATTTCCTTCCCTCTCAACCAGAATTGCCATTACCACAAGCACCTGATGGACCGGTGTATGAGTCAGTGGTCATCCTTAATGGTGACAGCGCGGTGTCTCAACGATTTGTTCCGGACAGCATATCCGGCCCGTCTTCTGCGCCGGAGCTGATTGTTCTGCGGCCCGAGACAGTGCCATTGGGTTCGGCAGTGACCTTCACCGTGCAAAAGGTGGTCATGCGCGACAACGATACGGTGGGTGAAGGAGACTTTCGTGATACCGAGGCGCTGATCGCTCAGGGCGAAGAGGTTCTGGACCTGGCGTTGTCGTTTCATGGCGTGGCAGCCCCATCGTTTTCACTCGCGGATTACAAATCAACCGAGATGGTTGAGGCGCTGGCCCAGCAGATGCTGACCCCGGTGAGCGCGAACGTGGACGGCGTTACCGTGCATCAGTTCCATGGCGATGACGCGTTGGGTGTGATCGTCAATGGCAAGTATGTTGACGACGCCCCAGTCTGGACGGACATTCTGCCTGAGTTCCATCAACAGGACGAAGAAGGCGAGGACGTGGCAGAGGCCATGCTTCCGGACGAGTGGGATCAGTCGAAGGATCCTGAATTTGACGACGGACACCTTGTCGTGACCGGAGGCAACCTTGCGATCAATGCCTTCTCGGCATCCGTAGGTTGGGTTGATGCCCCCTATATCGCCGTCGGAGGGCAGGCGATCAGCCTTACCGCCATAAGCCAGGTTGCGCTTGTATCTGATTGGGATGTGGGGGCGCCGGGCGCGGGCAGTGGCACCGATGTGATTCAGTCCTCGAAGATCGAAGTCGAAGGCCGCGTTGCCCCCTGGCTTGATGACGCCGCCGGAACCTCCGGACAACCCGAATTCATCGTTGTGGATTGGGTGCACGGTGATCTGGTTGTGGCAAACTTCATCAAGCAGGTTATCGACGCCACGGATATCGACAACATTCAGACAGAGATCTCGGCCGCATCGACGTTGTACGCGATGGGCGATAACGAGATGTTCAATGTCACCGACATAGTACAGCTGGGCAGTTTTTATGACCTGATCATGATCGATGGAAACATGATTTCCGTGGATATGTTATATCAAACCAGCGCCCTGATGGATGATGATATCATCAGCGGTGGTATGCCCGGGGCAATGACCGGAGATGATGAAAACCTGATCATGAATGACGCGTCCGTCAAAACGATAGGCGAAGATACTCATCAGGATTTGCAACAGAACCTGTCCGACGCCATGGCGCTTGAACAAACGGATATGGATGCGCTGGAGGATGCGTTGCTCAACGATCCCATGTTCGCCGGGATGGAGCAGTTGCGCGTGCTCAAGATCGACGGAGACCTGTTGCAGGTGAACATCGTTGAGCAGGTCACCATGATGCTGGATCAGGATCAGATTGACCTGTCCGGTCCAAATGCAGCCGATACCGAGGTCGTCGCTGGCAGCAACGCCCTGTTGAACGCCGCGAACCTGACCAAAATGGGTGTGGATTCAACTGTTATGGCCGCTGACGGGTCTTACTCTGACCTGCTGCTTCATCAAGCCAGCCTGATTGACGTTCCAAACAACGAAGAAATCACAGAGATGACGAATGAGGCAATCGCTGCAATCATGGACGACATGTCCATGCCGCAACCGGATGCCGCACTGGCATTGAACGCACCATCCACTGACGCAACGACACCAGATGACGGCCTGCAAACCATGCTGGCCTGACCCTCCCGAATTTTTACCGAGTGACCAGAAGGTTTGTAAATGTCGATTGTTTTTTCGTCGCGCCGTCCGTTCTTATCCAGTCCATTGGACAGGCAGGGCGGTTTGGGTCCACAGCGACAGTGCGCTGGCGATGGCCCGGATCCTACGACACGGGCACAAAAGGTCAAAGCCCGATTGCACCTGACGCAGGAGATGCGTGTGTCTGAGCCTGATCAAAATGCGACGGTTGAGACTGAAGAGTCGCAGCAATCTGTAGACCAAAAACACGCACGCGAACAACGGCGCGCTGATCCTCCCCATCAGCGTGCACAGCCGCAGCCCGCGCAAGATGAAGACCCGGTGGGTGGTGGCAATGGGGTGGCCGACGCCGACGGCCTGGATCCGACATCCGCCGGGGACTCGACTGCGCGCAAGACCCCCTCTGCACGCGCACCCGGTGAGAGCGGCATAGGCACCACGATCGAGGCCAAGGCAAACCAGCCACTGTTGCAAACCAAGTCCGGCGGCGGTGATGGGAACGGGCCACCCCAAACCTTCCACAAACGCACCCCACCCGAGGATTTCCAGCGCACGTTACGCGTTTCGACACGGGCAATCTGGCGCAATCTTGCGTTTGTTCTGGTCCTGACCTGCGCCACGAATGTCCTGATCCTGGCGATTCCGATTTATCTGTTCCAAATCAGTGACCGGGTCCTGACCAGCCGGTCGCTGGACACGCTGATCATGCTGACGGCTATCGTTGCGGGGGCGGTGGTTTTTCAGTCTGCCTTCGATGCGGTGCGGCGGTTCATGCTTATGCGCACGGGCGTTGAGGTGGCGGCCCGGCTGGGCGCACCCGTACTTAGCGCGGCGGCCCACGCGTCGTTGCATGGAAACGGGCGCGAGTATCAGACGTTGGGCGATCTGCAACAGCTTCGTGGTTTCCTGGTGTCCGGTACGCTGATCTCGTTTCTGGACGTGCCGTTTGCGCCATTGTTCATCCTGATGATTTTTCTGGTGCATCCGGAACTGGGGATGATCGTGGTGGTTACTGCGCTGATCCTGATGACGATTGCGCTGATCAACCAAAAAATGACTGCCAAGCCGTTTGCTGAGGCGAACAAGGCGCAGTCCATGGCGAACCTGCATCTGGATTCGATGTCGCGTAACAGCCAGATCATTAACGCTTTGGCGATGATCCCCGAAGCAGTGCGAATCTGGGGGCGGGACACAGCCCAATCATTGACCTGGCAGGTACGGGCACAGGACCGAAACGTGATCTTCGCGGCAATTTCGCGCGCCGTTCGCCTGCTGACGCAGATCGGAATACTGGGCTGGGGCGCGTTTCTGGCCCTGCAGGGAGAGATCACGGGTGGTATGGTGATTGCGGCCTCGATCATTGCCGGGCGCGCCTTTGCGCCAATTGAAGGCTCGATTGAAGGGTGGAATAGCTATCTGCTGACACGCGGGGCTTATGGGCGGATTAAGGCGCTGCTATCGACCTCGGCCCTGCAATACGAAAAACTGCGCTTGCCTCGCCCCGAAGGTCGTCTGGATGTCGAACGTCTGCTCTATGTGCCGGGCGGAACCAAACGCGTGGTTCTGAACGGTATTACGTTCTCGCTGGTTCCCGGCGAAACACTGGCCATTATCGGCAATTCAGGTGCGGGGAAAACCACGCTTGGGAAAACTCTTGTCGGGTCCATTCTGCCCACATCGGGCAGTGTAAGGCTTGACCTGATGGACATCCGCAACTGGGACCCGCGCCAGTTTGGCGAAAGCATCGGCTACCTGCCACAGGATGTTCAGCTATTCCCCGGCACGATCAAGGACAATATCGGACGGATGCGGGTGGATGCCACAGACGAACAGATTCACGATGCCGCCGTTCTGGCCGATGTTCATAACATGATTGCGACTCTGCCGCAGGGATATGAGACCATGGTGGCCGCTGATGGGTCGCCCTTATCCGGTGGTCAGAAACAACGTATCGCACTGGCGCGGGCATTCTTTGGCAACCCCAGAATGGTTGTGCTGGATGAGCCGAACTCAAACCTTGACGTCGCTGGGGACAAGGCGCTTGCGCGTGCCATTGAGCAGGCGCGTGCGAGCAAGATCACCGTGGTTGTTATCACGCAGAAACCAACGCTGTTGAACGTTGTCGACAAGATCATGCTTTTGACCGACGGGCGCGTGGCCCTGTTCGGTCAGCGAGACCAGGTTCTTCAGCAGCTCAATGGGCCGCGCAAACAGACCGGCATTGAAGGCCGGCAGGGGGGCTGACCATGAATGACCTCGTACCTGTGAACAACTCCGACAATGATCCAGATGTGTGGTATGCTGAGGTTCCACGCTCGATCAACAGGTTCATTGTGATCGGGCTGGTCATGCTTGTCGTGTGTTTCGGCGGTTTCGGGGTCTGGTCCTTCAGCGCTCCGCTGGCCGCTGCGGTCATCGCGCAAGGCAGCTTCGTCGCCACGGGTCGGAACAAGATAGTACAACACCTTGAGGGCGGCATCATCGAAGACATCAAAGTCGTGGAAGGTCAGTCGGTTCAGGCGGGTCAGGTGCTGATGACGTTGGATCAGACTTCGGCCCAGGCCAATGAGCGTGAGCTGTTTATTCGCAAGCTGCGCCTTCAGGCTATGACCGAGCGGCTGCTGGCGGAGTACGGGGAACGCGACCGCCTCGTGTTTTCGCCGGAACTGATCGAAGCCGCCAAAGATGTTGAAATAATGGCCATTCTTGACGGGCAAAAGCTCAGCTTCGATGTGTCGCGCAAGACTCTGCTGAATGACTTGGCGCTGTTGGAACGCAACATGGAAGCGCTGAAAATCCGGGCCAGCGGATTTGAGGCTCAGCTGGACAGCATGACCCGGCGAGCCGAGATATTGCAGGAGGAGTTTGAGGCCAAGAGCCAGCTGTTCGAGAAAGGCCTTGTTCGCAAAGGGGATTTGAACACCATCCGTCGTGTTCAGGCCGAAGCCGAAGGGCAGCAGGCCCGGTTGCAGGCGGAAGCCGCCGAAATCAACCAGATGCTGCTGAAATATGACGAACAGATTACGCGTACACGGTCCGCCTATCGTGAGGCCGCGCTGGACGAACTGGGCGTGATCGAAGCCGATCTGGAAAGCGTCCGTGAAAAATCCCGTCAGGCCCGCAGCGTTCTTGACCGGGCCGTAGTGCGCGCGCCTGTGACCGGAACGGTGGTGCGATTGCACTATCATACGCCGGGTGGTGTGATTGAAACCGGGGAACCGATAGCCGAGATACTGCCCGCAGATGCACCCCTGATCATCGAGGCACAGATTCCGCGCACCGAGATTGACAGTGTTGTTACGGGACAGACCGCCACTGTCCGCCTAATCGCATTGAACCAGCGCACGACGCCCGTTTTGTACGGAGAAGTCTTCTATATCTCGGCCGATTCACTGCTTGAGGATTCGACCGGTGTTCCGCAAGAAGTCTATCTGGCGCGGATCTCACTCACTCCGGATGAGTTGCACCGCGTCAGCGGCTTTGTTCCGACCCCGGGGATGCCCGCTGAAATCATGATCCAAACCGAAGAACGCACCTTTGCGGCCTATATCGCCAAACCGGTATCAGACAGCATGTCGCGCGCGTTTCGGGAGCAATAACGCGGTCGCTCTCCTTCACGCCTACACCTTCTAATTCTCGCATGTTAACCTCTGCGCGGCGACGTAGAGGAGAACTTGCATGCCGGTGACGGTCAAAGACATGATGGAGGCCGCCAATGCGGTGGTCGAGCGTATCGATACTGCCCAGGCAAAGGCCATGATCGAACAGGGGGGGCTGCTGCTGGATATTCGCGATGCGAATGAGCTGGAAAACACTGGTCGCGCCGCCGGGGCGCATCATATACCCCGTGGCATGCTGGAATTTCGGGCAGACGATGCATTGCAATCACATGACCCCGAACTGCGCAAGGAACGCCCCATCGTGTTGTACTGCGCATCAGGTGGGCGCGCGGCTTTGGCCGGAAAGCTTCTGAAGGATATGGGATATCAGAAGGTGTATAATCTCGGTGGGTTGGCCGACTGGGTGAATGGAGGCGGTGAAACCGTCAAATCCTAGGTCCGGAACAGCCTGCATCTGACACAAATCAAAGTGCAACACATTCGAATCGTGAAACATTTGGCCGGAAGTCATCAGAAGGAAAACCCGGCCATGTTTCGTCTTGCCGCTATGCTGTATTCACTGATTGCAACTGCTCTGTCAGGTTCGGCCATTATCGCCGTGCTGTCGGCTGGAATGGTGTCTGTCAGCGCGATCGTTGGCGCCGCAGCCGCAGGGGCTGTACTCGCCGCTCCGGCATCCTGGATGGTGGCCCGGCGGCTGTATCAAGGCGCGTGATCAGGCGTTCAGGAATGTCCTGACGGCAGCTTCGAACTCACGCGGTTTTTCGGCATGCAGCCAATGTCCGGCACCGGGGATTTTGGCAAAACGCGCTCCGGGAAACAACGTGCGGATTTTATCGCGATGCTCAGGCAGGACGTAGTCTGACGCGCCCCCTGACAGGAACAGCGCGGAACCTTGCCACAGGGCGTCCAGATCTGGAAAGCCCATGATATTTGGCATCTGGTCTGCCAACACATCCAGGTTCAGCAACCAACGCTTTCCCTTGATGTCCAGCGATTGGGTGAAAAAGCTCTGCAATGCTTTTTCAACGCCCTGCTCGGCCAATTGCTGCTCGGCATCCGAGCGGCGTGCAATGCGCGAGAAGTCCACGGCACGCATGGCTTCGATAAACTGAATTTGGCTGTGCGTGTATTTCACCGGCGCAATATCTGCGATCACCATTTTGTTCACCTGGTCGCCGTGTTGCAGCGCAAGTGTCATCGCGGCCTTACCGCCCATTGAATGCCCTAGCACATCTGCTGTCCCGCCAATCTGCTCGATGACCTCGGCAATGTCCTGCGCCAGTTGGGGATAGTCATGGCAAGGATCCCACGCACTGTAGGCGTGGTTACGCATGTCGACTGCAACAACTTGCCGCTCGTCCGATAACCGTCTGGCAATCACGCCCCAATTTCGGGCCGATCCATATAGGCCATGGGCAATCACAAGAGGCGGTCGGGCGGTTGGTTCACCATGTACTATCGTGTTCAGCATGTTTCGCGTGATACAAGTCACCGCTGGAAACGACCAGCCCCATTGTAGGTCTTTGTAGCTGCCGTTAGATTGCCCCCGCAGGAGGCAACATATGTCGCAGGACCCAGACATTCAAACCCGGATCGCCGAGACGGTTGTGTTGCTGCGCGCAAAAATTGGAGTGCGCGACAGGACGCTCGAGGCGTCGATCCGCAAGGCCAAACGCAGACTGCCGCGCCGCGTCTACAAGCAGGCGCTGTTTCTGGCCCGGGCCGAGGCGATGGCATCTCATCCCAAGCTGAGGCTGGTTCTGAATAATCCCAAGCTGATCAAGGCGTCCGATGTGGTTCAGGATCATCTGGGGTCCATCAACCTTGCCGACCGCAGATGGGGCTGGTTCCTCGGCCTGTTGGGAGGGCTGGCTTTCAACATGCTGGCATTGGCGACACTGCTGCTGGTCTTTCTGTGGTGGCGCGGCTTGATCTGACCTTGCATTCTGGACTATGCGCTGAGTTCTGAACGTGGTTCAATCCCGAGGGCGCGATGTCAACGAAAGCACAGATCCGGCGTGAACTGCTCCGCGAAAAGCTGGTCGAGGCGGCAGAAACCCGCATTGACCAGAATGGCCTGAGCGACCTTCGGGCACGGGATCTGGCCAAAGATGCAGGATGTGCGCTGGGCGCGATCTACAACGTATTCGAGGATCTCAACGCAATTGTCATGGCCGTGAACGGGCGTACATTCAAACGTCTGGGGCAGGCGGTCGGTACGTCTTTTGACGGCAGTGAACCTCCTGTGCAGCGGTTGATTGTCATGAGCACGGCTTATCTGTATTTCGCCGATGAAAACGCGAACCTGTGGCGGGCCTTGTTCGACTTGCAGATGTCCGATGATGGCCCTGTGCCCGACTGGTATCGCAACGCGTTGAAAGAGTTGTTTTCCTTCATTGCTGAGCCGGTCAGCGAACTGTTTCCCGAACTGGATCGGGTTGAGATGGATCTGATGACGCGCGCGCTGTTCTCGTCGGTTCACGGGATCGTCACCCTTGGGCTTGAAAACCGCATTTCAGGTGTGCCGCCAGAACAGATCGAACGCATGATCGCGCAGGTTCTTTCACGTATTGGAAACAAATAGTTTCCTGAACGATGTTCATAAAAATGCTTGAACGGCGTTCACTGGGTTGTTATCTCCATGTTGTGAACGATGTTCATGAAATGGAGAAACACATGTTCAGTACCCTGAAGACCTTGATTGATGGTGCAAACGCCAGGGCCGAAAACCGCTTGAGGGACAGTTTTTCTATTGAACTGATTGATCAGAAAATCCGCGAAGCAGAACAGAACCTCAAGGCGGCAAAGCTGACGCTGGCCAGCCTGATTCAGAAGCAGCGTAGTGAAATCCGACAGGTCGAGACCCTGCAAGCCCGTATTGACGACCTGATGGCGCGGGCGCGTCAGGCGTTGGAGGACGATCGACCGGATCTTGCCCAAACCGCGGCGCAGGCGGTTGCAGATCTGGAAAACGAATTGGCGCTGCGCAAACGGACCGAGGGCCGGCTCGAAGCGCGCATCCTGCAATTGCGCCATTCAGTTCAGGCAGCGAGCCGCCGCATTCTGGATCTCAAGCAAGGTGCAATCTCTGCACGCGCCGTAAAACGAGAGCAAGGGCTGCAAAAGTTGCTGAACCGACATATGGGTGGCGACAGCCCGATAGACGAAGCTGAGGCGCTGATTGCTCGCGTGATGAAACAGGATGACCCGTTCGAGCAATCCGAAATCTTGCGAGAGATTGACGCCGGGATGGACCACTCAAACCTTGCTGCCCGAATGGAAGAGGCCGGATATGGTCCCAAAACGCGGGCAACCGCATCAGATGTTCTGAAGCGCCTCAAGGCGCAAACAGACAATTGAAAATCGACCAATATCAACATGCTTTGACAACAGGAGACTTCCAATGACCAATCGAAACGAAAATGCCCTTATTCTCATGTTGAACGGCGCAGGCGTTGCTGTTGCCTACGCTTTGCTGGCTATTTCACTGTACCTGTCGACCGATGTTCCGCTGGCTACCAAGGGCTATTGGGGCATGGGTATCGTTCTGCTGACGCTTAGCCTGATAAACGTGGTCAAATATCGCTTCGACGCGCGCTCGGCCGAGGATCGCATCAATCGGATTGAAGAGGCGCGAAATGAAAAATTGTTGGAGGATGTACTTAAAGAGCCGTCATCTGACGGTTGATCAAAGCCGCGCCGTGTAACCACGGCGCTTGACCCAACGGTATCTCTGACGCCAGCATTCAGTCATATGGGCAAGTGGTCTGAAAAAAGAACGGCGCCGCCGGGACGCCGTTTTTTGTTAGAAGATGGGCCGATTACAAGTTCGGATAGATCGGGAATTTGGCGCAGAGGTCTGCGACTTCGGCCTTGACCTTGGCTTCGACGGCGCTGTTGCCGTC
>NZ_JBXWMI010000033.1:0-17358 GCF_059609765.1 Ruegeria sp. YTSC106 | reverse complement strand
ATGGGCATGGGCCGAGGCATGGGTATGGGCATGGGCCGAGGCATGGGTATGGGCATGGGCCGAGGCATGGGTATGGGAACCGGCATGGGCATGGGTATGGGAACCGGCATGGGTATGGGAAGCGATTCCGATGTGGGTGAAATCCCGGTCGGCGCAGATGGGGGCATCGGTTTTATCCGCAGCTACTACGCAACCCCTATCGAACTTGCGTTATTGCCATGGGCGCTCAACTTTACCCCCGACAATGCGGGCAATCCCTCGTTTCCGCTGGACTACATCATCAGTCCTTATCAGCCAGGTAAACCCCTGCTGGAATGGACAACACAAGACTGGGACCCCGCTCTGCGGTTCTGGACGTTGCCGTTCAACAAGCACCTGACGGAATGGTTGCGGGCGGCAGATCGATCCGAACCAGGCACGCTTGCCGCACTCGAGTTCGCAGGGGAGGCTGACAAGTGGAACCCTCTTGTCGGGTTCGATCCGGAACCGGGTTTTGGTGGAGCTGGTTGGTTGGAACCGGATGATTTGACATGGCGACCAGCGGGGAGTTCACAGGCGCAAAAAGACGCAGCCTTTTCGATCATAAAAGGCGAATTGGAAACGTTAAAGCACTACATGGAGGATGACCGGCAAAGCTACCTTGTGGAGTCAGATATTCAGGCGGATGGGTTACCCGACTATCTGGTTCATTTCCTTGGTATCAATTCTTTTGATCATCCCTATACGTTGCAACTGATCGATATAGGCCTCGCAATGGGGAATGTGGCCTACATGTCCTACAAAGCGCATTACAAACGGGTGCGTCCATCGATCCTGCGTCCCGGCCTGACTGTTCCTTTCGGTCCGCCCGCGCATCCGGCGTTTCCCAGTGGCCATTCCTTTCTTGCGCACTTCATATCATTGCTTCTTTGCGAAATTCCCGGCATCGCAGCGCGGTATGGTGTCCAGCCTGACGACACAAACAAGGGAGATGGTCACGTATTGCGCAAACCAGTGAGGGACGATCTGACAGGACGGAAGCAGATCAATTCACCGATCTTCACGATCGCGCAACGCATCGCTGTCAACCGCGAGCGGATCGGGGTGCATTATCCCTCTGACAGCTACGCCAGCCGCCACTTGGCAGCAGCAATCTGGGAACTCCTCATGAAACCGGTCGGAGATCCTGTCCGGATTGATTGCCCGACACTGGATACGATTATTTCACATGCAACGAGCGAATGGCCAGATTCGTGGTTTACGCCTGTGGCCCCCTAAAGCCTCAGGAAAGCTGTAACAGCATCAGACCGAGGTTGTTGTCAGCCGCCACCAGATCGGTTAGCGCGCGTGGCTTCGTTGGTGGCGTTGCTTGATCTGGGATTTCAGAAGCCAGTAATGCTTGCGGATCCGAGTTGGCCAAATCGTCATTACAACTGCTCTCAAGCAGGATGACGAATCTCGCATCGGCAACGCCTGCTTCCATCGCTTCGGTGACTTCATCCGGAATCTGAATCTCTTCAGTTGTTCCTGTCTCCAGGTTCGGAATGGGAGGAAGTGGGACACTGATCGTCCAGGTGATGTTGTTCGCGAGATCCCAATGTGGCGCTGTCATGTCGCCGGTCACGATGCCAAGCCACATTCTCAAGCGCACTTCACCGGAAGGCTCGCGACCTCGGTTTCCCAGAACAAAGCCGCTTTGGGGGTCGACCATCCATGCACGGTCTCCGGTCCAGTCGAGAGACACGGGTGCATAGGTGCCCGGCCCGTAATGCAAGGTGCCACCGAGCAGGTTGTCTTGCTCTGGTCTGCCGTCCTGCAGATAGATATCAACGGGTGCAGGCCGACCTGAACCGTTTGCGGTTTGCTCGACATCTTCAACGAACATACCTTGCGCTTCAAATGCCCACCGCACGACTTTATGCGAGACCCCGCCCGACCAAGAATCTCCGAGTGCCGACGCGAATGTGGTATCGAGTGTGCCCGGCGCCGGTTCTGGAACGTCCAGGGCGGCGCTCATCAACAGGCTCACGTCTTCCATCGCAAGTTCGAGCATCTCTGCTTTCGATGGAGATTGCGCAAAGGATGCTGTCGCACGCACCAGAAGGCAAAGCGTCATGAAGGAAGCCCGATACCGGGTGTAGCGGTCCGGTTCTTCTCCGTGAACAGTGTCGCCACCAAGCGCGCGGTAAAGCCGGAAAATACTGGAGGAAAGGATCTGTTCGGTCAGATACCCTTTGAGAGTCTCACAGCCGGTCGGCGGGGCGGCAATCACAGATCTATTCAGGGTTCCGTACCACGCCCAACCCAGCAGCGGGGACCGGTCATGCCTTCGGGCCGTGAAAACAAAGGGGTATGTGATGCCCCGAAACCGTGAGCCGAGGCCGTCTGTCGGATCACTCAGCCGCGAAAAGGGGTCATACCAAACCGCCGCCAGCGCATCTCCCGCGCTGTGCGCGAAATCGAACTCGAGCTTGCCGAGACGCGCTGCAATCAGATAGTGCCCCATTTCATGCAGCATCCAACGCCCACTGGATGCAATTCCAAGAGGCTCAGGCGGCAGAAAACGTTCGTCCGGATGTGTCGACCCTGTGGCGTCAGGGTTCTCTGGCCGCGACCAGCGGTTGAGATTGGCCAAGGCCAGCCGGATTTGTACTTTTGGCTGAATACCTTGCGTGGCCTCCGCACAATCGAATGCAACCTGCGCATTGATCGTTCGACCGTCCCTTCCCGGGCCCGGGAAAATTCCGAATCGATAGAAAATCTCGACCTTCTTTTGTGCCCGCACTGCGTAAAGCGCCGGCGGCAACCCGACTGCTTCCATAAAGTGAAAGAAATCGAGACTGTGGCAATAGGCCATGATTGCCGAAAAGTCGTTGCGGCGCGGCGCGGGGTCCTCTCCGCCCGGGAGAGGAACGGTTTTTACGCCGGGGCCGGCCATTTTATCTGCAATCACGTAGTCCGGGCAGCGGCGGACTTCAAAGCCGTCATCGGTCAGTGCCTTGCCCGCTGCAGGCCCGATGTTGCGGGCGACACGGTACGCCTCAAGGGCCATGTCTTCTCGCGTGGGGAGTCGCAGCGTGTAATTGTATCGCTGAGCACCCGCCTGAATCCAACCCGGCGGTGTTTTCACGAAAACCTCCGCTTCCCCCGGGGCCGCAGCATGCGTCACGAGCGGGTGCACCTCAGTAGACAGCCGGATGTCTTCAGTTCTGAAAGGCACAGAAATCTCAAAATCGGAAACGATTTGATAGCTTTGAGGCATTGGGTAGCCTGGCCGCACATTGTACAGTGGCGGGCTCTGAGAGGCTGACATGGCTTTCGAAGACAAGCCAAATCGAAATACCTCGGTCTCGCCTGTCCCGTCTGTAGATTTGGGCAAGAGAAGTTGTTCCGCGTTCATTGTATTTTGGTCAACAAACGCATCTTGGGCACTGCGCGCCGTGAGCTCACCTAAGATCGACTGAAACGAGCCGACGTCATCACGAGACAAAAGTGCTTTAATGAAAGCTTTTTCGTCAGCAATGCCATTCATCAAAAGTTCGCTCGCGCTGGTATAGCCTTCCGCAGGGCGTTCAACGGTGACAGAGCGGACAATGACGCGGATATCGCCATCGGGCTGGCGTTTCACCGACATCGGAACGCGCACTCCGAAAGAGTAAGACGCCACCTTGTCTGCCTCCGAATAGGTTTCGGCGGCCGTCATGATCACGAGGGCTGGTAGTCCGCCACCCGCTTGTCGCGACAGGTTCCACGATGCAAGCGTCGGCGGATCGGCATCGGCTGTTGAGCCAATGTCAGGCCAGACGTCGAGCCAGCGAATAAGACCAGGCTCGGGAGCGGGGGGCGCCGGACCAAGCGCTTCATGCCAGCTGTCCGGCATCAAGGGAGCGACCTCGAAATCTTCATCCTCCGCAGGGTAACGTGGTTTCCACTTCACGTCCTCAGGATCCAGCAGAGCGCGAATTGCTTCGACATATCGAGCTGCGACCGTTTTTAGCGCAGCTTCCAAGTCTTCGTCATCGCTGACAACCGCGATGTAAGGCACGTTGTTGTGCGCAATCAGTCGCGATGGACGTCCTGACCCCGGATACTCTTCTTCTTCGCGCAGCCAGTTTGGGGGCCATAAATCCGTTTGATACGCCTCGGGCGGCCAGTCGAAAGTTGTAACTGTCAATGTGGGTATCCTGTCGACATTAGAAAAAGTAGCGGCGTTTGAAATGTTAAAACAGTAACACAATGTGAGCGTTCTGAACACTGTAACAGGAAAACGTGGCTTCAACGGCTTTTGACTTGCACGGCCCTAAGATTGTCGGGATGCTTTCGCGCCAGATCCGCCGGATCACATTGATACGCTCGCCATACGATAGTATCATCAACGGTCGAAAGAAGTGTAAAGTTGAAACGGAGCTAGCTTGCAGCCGTAGGAACAAAAAGAGCAGGTCAGAATTTGCAAGTCATCGACATGATTTGCCGTTGCAGTGAACGTCGGCAAAGTGAGATGCAGCCGCAGTACTTCCGGCGCGTATCGAATGTCCGGCTTGAGTCGGAAACAACAGCCGAGACACCCGCCATAAATTTCCGCAAAGTCCGCATAGCAGTCGTTCAGATGTACTGCAGCGAACGTCTGCACCGAGCCCAAAGCCCCGGATGCTGCAGCGTTCTTGAAAGTCGGTTTCGGAGAGTTTGGTTTGCCTCTTATCGGCGGCGCCGTAGAAGCCAAAAACTGAAGCTGAAAAATTCAAATACAAATGCGCCGGCAACTATGCCAATGAACAAGGGGAGCCCAAAGAATGCGCATATCGCCCCGCCCAGCGCGGCACCTACGGCTGCGCAGCCTATGACGAAGGCTGCCATTAGTATGAAGTCTTTCAAGTGCCACTTCAGGCCTTCGCGGAACTCTGACTTCCAGTTTCGTTTCGTGCGATATTCCATCACCTGACGTTGATCAAAAAAGAATGTCCATAGTGCGGCAACTCTATTCTCGAACCTTGACGTATTCAAAGCGGTCATTGGAGGATGTGCAGCGAGTTGGCGCTTCGTCCGCTACTCGGACCCTGGTCCTGTTCAAACCAACGTCCAGTTCTCCGCAATAAGTAGTCAGAGGGGCTTCAAAGCTGACGTTGCCGCGGTGCCGAGCCCCATGGCTAAATGTATATGTGTCCTGTTTCTTGTGACGCCGTTCGGATCAATTTCCAGTTTGGCGTCACAATAGTTAGGACGTCTCCAATTCAAACAGGATCAATCACTGCCTCACTGGCACAGCCATTGTGACGGTGTGTCCTGTTTTTTGTGCGGGGCTTTTGTTTTTCCCGCCAAGACATAAACCGCT
Organism: Ruegeria sp. YTSC106; assembly: GCF_059609765.1. Taxonomy (NCBI): domain Bacteria; kingdom Pseudomonadati; phylum Pseudomonadota; class Alphaproteobacteria; order Rhodobacterales; family Roseobacteraceae; genus Ruegeria; species Ruegeria sp. YTSC106. The sequence continues at coordinate 12,050 of NZ_JBXWMI010000033.1, read as the reverse complement.
TTGTTACCTGTTTCCCGTCGCGTGTCGGCACTTCGCCCAGCGCCCAGACCGACGCTTTGCCGATACCGGACGGGCCAAGGTGGGGTGCTTGGGTCATGCTTATGAACCCGCGTTCCACCAGTTCCCGAAACCAAGGGCCAACCGTGTTGCGGTGGACGTTTAGCGCCGTTGCTGCGTCGCGGTGGCTTAGGATGATACACCTGATGTAGGCGCGCTCATAGCGCTGCATTCCTGCTATTGATTTCATTCATTAAATTCAGGTGAACTTGCCCATAACTTTGCGTGGTATTTGCGCATAAATTTGCACGATTTGCCAAAAAGTTTGCACACTGTCCCTATCGGTGTCCAACTACATCCTTCCGAAAGTCTGTTTGAGTTCTGCGACTTGTTCTGCATCCAACATCCGGATTGGCATACCCCGCAATGCCACGAGCAGCTTGGCTGTTTCTTCCAACTCTTCCGCTGCACAGACCGCTGAAAAGAGATCCTTTCCTGATACGACGGGACCGTGATTAGCCAGCAGAACAGCACTATACTTGCCGCCCAGTTCGCGGATCAAATCACCGGATTTTGGATCACCCGGCTTAACGTATGGAACCAGTTTAACCGTGCCTACGCGCATGACCACGTATGGTGTAAGCGGCGGAATACAGTCATTGGGATCGGTGTCTTCCAGACACGACAGTGCGGTCGCCCAGGTCGAATGCAGATGCACCACTGCACCAGCTTCCGGCCGCGTCTCATAGAAGGCTTGGTGCAGAAAGACCTCCTTGGTCGGCTTGTCTCCGGAGACGTGGTTGCCATCCAAATCAATCTTGGCAATTCGCTCGGGGTCAACATTGCCCAAAGTCGAATTCGTTGGCGTCATGAGAATCCCGTCCGGTAAACGCGCAGAGACATTGCCCGCAGTGCCAACGGAAAAGCCACGCGTAAACAGCGAGGCGCACAGCTCCGACATCTGCTGCCGCAGCGCCATTTCTTCAGAACTCATCTGCCTGCCTCCATCATTCTGAGCGCTTTAGCGAAGAAATCCTGAGCGCCAAAGTTCCCGGACTTTAGAGCCATTGCAATGGGTTCTGTTTTCCCAACGCTCAGGACTGGCACGCCCGGGTCAATCTCTGGCCCGATTGACATAGCCGGTGACCCCAGTGCCTCAGAGACGGCCTTGGCAACAGCTCCCGACGTCTCCCCTCCGGCCACGACAAGGCGCTTATAACCCGTTTGGACAAGTTCCCGTGCAGTTTCTGCAAAGAGATTATCCAGCCTGTTTGCTACAGCTTCCTGACCAAATTGATTTTGGATCGCTCGCACATCATCCGGGCTTCCCGATGAATACGCGAGCGGCGCCTGACCCGGATGCGCTTCAAAGAAATCCAGAAGCGTTTGCGCGGTAACATCCCCCGACATGACGCCTGGAACATCAATTGCGAAAGTCGGATGGGACTTCGCGTGAATTTCAATCTGCCCGCGGGTCGCACCTGAACAAGAACCCGCAAGGATCGCGGCAGGCCCTGCAGCACCGGTGAACAAACTGCCAGTACTTTTTGATGAAGCCTCTCTTAAGAAGTTTCTGGGTAGCCCCAGCGCTATCCCGGATCCCCCTGTAATGAGCTTGGCATCCTTTAGAGCTTCGCCCCAAGCCAACAAATCCTCGTCCGAAATCGCATCACCGATCACAAAGCGTTCGTCGACGTTCCGCAAAGCAGCAGCAATTGCCTCTGAACCTTGCTTCACAGTGTCAATTGGCACCAACCCAACCGCTTCTTCAGTCTGATACTGCAACCATCGCCGGATGTTGGCATCCGTCATCGGTGTAAGAGGGTGATTTTCCATCCCGGACTCGTGCAACAGCTTACCGAGCACAAAGAGATGACCGTAATAGATAGTACGCCCCGTTGTCGGAAAGGCCGGGCAGAAAACCACCTTTTGCGCACCCAGTTCTTGGGCCAGTGCTTCCGCAACGGGGCCGATATTCCCTTCTGCCGTGGAATCGAAGGTCGAGCAATATTTGAAGATGAACTGGCGGCATCCTTGGTCCGCGAGCCACCGCAGAGCCCGCAGGCTGTCCGCTACAGCTTCCTCGATAGGTGCTGTGCGGCTTTTGAGCGAGATTACACCCGCTTCGATCTCCTTCTCAACCGGAGTCGTCGGAATACCTGGAAATTGAGCCGTTCGTAACCCACCTTCCGGCTCTACGCCCTTCGCTAAGGTGTTCGCGATATCACTCGCACCGGTAAAGTCATCGGCTATGACACCGATTTTCATAGTTCGATGTCCCTGTTTGGCCCAGGATCCAACCTATGGATATGCGGCGCCGCACCGACGGGAAAAACCTCACGCACAAGTGGATCATGGCCGGGCACGATAAGTCGAGGATGCGAGGACAACCTCTCGAGTGTCTCGAAACCATCCATCATGTCCTGCAGGTCGACGACGATGGGAAAGGCTTTGCGCTCCATGAAATTCTCGTAGTAATGCGAGGCATCCGAGGCCAGAACCATCCACCCGGCTGCTGTTCTTACACGAACACATTGCAACCCACGCGAATGCCCGCCGATACAGTGCACGGTCACCCCATCTGCTATCTCGGCTTCTCCATCGTAGAACACGACCTTGCCTGAATAGAGACGCTTTACGACCTCGCAAATATGGCCGGCCGTGAAAGGCGCACGCAGGTGGTCATGGCACATGCAGGGACCTGTGGCGAAGGCCATTTCCGCCGATTGAATATGCAACTTGGCGTTCGGGAACATATGCAGCCCCCCTGCGTGGTCATAGTGAAGATGGGTCACGATGATGTTTGTCACCGCTTCCGGCGTGATGTCCAAGGGGCGCAGAGCCTCACGTGGGTCCATCGCAACTGGACGACCACGGGCGGCTGCCTCTTCGGAATCGTAACCAGTATCGACCAGAATGACTTCGTTGCCGCGCTTCAATACCCAAACGAAATAGTCCATCGCGTGAGGTGCGTCGTGATTGTCATCCAAGATGAAGCTGTCGCGTCGAGTGCGGGCATTGCGATCCGCATACTTGACGGCGTGAATCTCCCAATTGTTCATCGGATGACCTCGGTATACTGGTGAATAGCTTTGGCTTTTATCACATCAGCAACCGCCGCATCGAAAGTCTTGAAATGCGCGCTTTCGAGGTGAGCGCCAAACGCGGCAGCGTCATCGTATACCTCATAGAGGAACACCGTCTCGGGATCGTCGCCGAGGCAAACGTCAAACTGCTGGCATCCGAATTCTTCACGTAAAGAGGTTGAAGCGTTTTCGACCATCAGCGGCAAAAAGGTGTCTATCGTACCGGGCATGAGAGTGAAGGTGACAGTAACCACAAACATCAGACGGAAAGTCCTTTCAGACGCGAGAAAGCGCGCTTTGCGACAGGCAATTGGCTGAGGATCAAACCAATGTTGAGCACCATCAGAATGGCCGCACCGGGCCGCGAAAAGAAGACCGAAAGATCCCCATCCGACAAGAACAGCGACCGGCGGAAGGTTTCATCAAACAAGCTGCCTAAAATAACTCCAATAACCAACGGCGCGATTGGGTACTTCATCAGGTTCATAAAATAGGCGACGGCGCCGACACCAAGCATCAGGTAGAGATCATTGATGCCACCACCGACGCTGAAAGACCCGATTGTTGTCAGAACCATCACGACTGGCAAGAAGATGGTCTGCGGTATGGCGAGTATCTTGATAAAAACCCGAGCAGTGAACAGGCCCATCAAGAACATTGTCAGGGATGCCAGCACCAGGATTGCAACCACACGCAGAATGATCTCGGGGTCTATCGTGGGGCCCGGGATCACGTTGTTGATCTTGAAGGCCCCCATCAAAGCCGCGGCGGGTGGTGAACCGGGAATACCCAACACCAAAAGCGGGATTAGTGCGCCACCAATACAGGCGTTGTTTGCGGTCTCTGAGCACAGCAGACCTTCCAAAGAGCCTTTTCCAAACTTGTCGCCCTCGGCAGATACGGTCTTGCCGACACCGTAACTGACCCAACCGGCGACATCTTCGCCCACGCCGGGAAGCGCTCCTACCCCGGTCCCGATCACTCCTGAACGGCCAATGGTCGGCAAGTAACGTCGAATAGAGCGAAGGTTTGGAAGAATACGGCCTTTAAGGGCCAGAACTTTCCCAGCCTCAACGTGCCTTAAACCGTCGATGATTTGGGGAATGGCAAAGGCCCCCATTAAAACTGGCACGACCTGAAATCCGCTCATCAGGTAAGACCAGCCGAAGGTATAGCGCGGCTCGGACAACAGAGGGTCGAGACCCACCATGGACATCGCGAGCCCGATCAAACCGGCGATCCATCCCTTAATCACCAAATCTTCGCTCATCAAAGTGCCAGAAAGCAGAATGCCGAAGAGGGCCAGCAGTGCTTTCTCCGGGCTTGCGATGTTTTTTGAAACCAAAAGCAGTGCCCAGACAAATATCAAAAGCGTGATGGTCCCGATAACTGTGCCAATGAAACTGGCCGTTGTGGTCAGCCCTAGGGCTTCGCCGCCTCGACCTGCTTTGGCCAGAGGGTAGCCATCCATGGCCGTCGCGGCGCTGGCTGCTGTGCCAGGTATGTTCAGCAGAATAGATGGGTAGGAGCCGCCGTAAATCGCGCCGACATAGGCCCCGAGCAAAGCGATGAGCGAATAGTCCAGCGGGATTTTGTTGCCGAAGAAACCCGTCAGGATCGTCACTGCCAGGGTTGCTGTTAGGCCCGGCAATGCGCCGAATGTGATGCCCAGGAATACGGATGCGATCAAATACAGATAGGTCAGCGGGTCCACTGCCAGACCCACGAATGCAGTCCCAAATCCAGCCAGTTGCGAAAGGATAAAGTCCATCCGGTCAGTCTTTCCATAGCGGACGAAGCGTCACGTAGTAGTGGTATTCGATTTGCTTGAAGATCAGCCCACCGCGCGCAGGTACGTTTTGGCGGAAGACGAATGCCATCGCACAAACGAGGATGAGAGGGGCAAGTATTGCCACCAATGGAACGAACCGCAAAACGCGTTCGGAAGCCGCTTTGGTCAACACCACTAGTGTTAACGCGACCCACAAGGCCAGTGTGAACCAATCATCACCGTGTGCATTCCAATCCGCCTGAGCAGGAAACACGGCGAACGCAAACAAACCGGCGACGACAACTGCGACACAGGCCACCAAAGCACGCAGCGCATGACCTCCGTAGTAGCCGTAAGTCAAAGCTGTAATCAGCAACCCAGAACACAGAATGAAGTCCACTCTGGGAACCAGTCCGACGACATATGCAAAAAGGATCAGGCCGATTGTTGATGCTCGATAGGCTTCCGACTTATCCCATCCGATCCCCAAAGCACTGAGCGCGTTTTGGGCTCCACCTGAACGGATCGAAATAGCCAGCAAGACGAAGGACAAGCCAAGCAATCCACCGAAGATGAACAGCGGTACAATTGCAGCCGAGTTGTACCAATCAGATCCACTTACACCTGCGCGGTTTTCACCCCAAAGCGGGATGTCCGACGTCTTCCAAAGGAAAAAGGTGGAAATTGCTATCAGACCAATCGATGCCCAGAAATCGCGCGACCGCATGACCAGTGTTTCGTCAGGTTTGTCCATTGCCTGCCTCCTGAGGGAAAGGGCGCAATCAGGCGCGCCCTTTCAAAAGTGATCGGATTAGGGCTTCTCGATACCCAGCGAGGCCGGATCGACGGTGGCAGCGCCAAGGTCCTGCAAGGTATAGGCAAAAGTAGCCTCGAGGTTCGCAAACAGTTCTTGAGCCGCTTCACCGTGCTGACCACCGACGTCGTAATTGTTTGCCGCAGCCCATTCAGCGACAGTTTCAGACGCAATCGCCTGCTCAAAGGCATCGCCAAGCGCGGCCTTTACGTCGTCACCAGCTGAGCTGTGAACTGCAAAACCGATGGCCTGTTTGAGTGGAAGATACTGATCGAGACCGTCATAGATGCCAAAGGCAGATGGCACCGTAGCTCCTGCGATTTGCGCGTCCTCGGGCGTCAGCATCGCGAGCGGTTTCAACTGACCGCCCTCGATCAAAGGCGCCTGCTCAGCCAGAGAGGTTACGACCAATGCGACCTCGCCCGCTATCGCTGCTTCCTGCCCTGGCGCCGAGCCTTTGTATGGAACAAACTTGAATTCCGCCCCGGACCCTTTTTCGATGGCGAGAAGGTTCAAGTGGTGGATAGACCCTGCGCCGGAAGCCGCTGCCGGAATAGTGCCAGGAGCTGCTTTCGCAGCGTCGACCAGTTCTTCCAGCGTATTGTAAGGGCTGTCCGCCGGGACCGAGATCAGATCAGGTGATCCACCAACAATGAACGGATACCAAAAATCAAATTTCTTATCCCAACCACCCTGCACAGCGGCGGTAACGTTAGACTCTGACAAACCAACCAATGTATAGCCATCGTCTGGTTGGTTCATGACGTAGACCATGCCATTGGAACCTGCGACGCCACCAGTTTGATTGATCACATTGATCGAGACCGGAAGGTGTTTTTCCATCTCGGCCATGATCATTCGGTTGATCGTGTCCGTGCCGCCACCGGCCCCCCAGACCACAGCTGTGGTGATGTCACGATAGGGGTAATCCTGCGCAGCAGCTGCCCCTGCAATCCCGGTCGCCATCACGGCTGCGGCGGCCAACCGCCCTAGCTTTAGTTTCATTTTCAAGTCCTCCCAAACAACTTTGCGTTTATTATTGCATTTTATTGCGTATACATTAAAGAATGCATTGTCAACGGACTGTAGTGAAAGCTGCTATCGCGCTATGAATGCGAAACGGGAAGGAAGCGGGCCAAAATGAAAATGATTTACGATGTTGCGGTGTTCCACGGGGACGGGATCGGCCCGGAAATTATGGCCCCTACGCTTGAAATTCTGCACCAACTCTCGCTAAGCAATCCAACCTACGATCTGGCGTTTACAGACGCACCAGCTGGCGCAGGCCACTACGCCAAAACTGGAGAATCATTTCCGGCTGGATCACTTGAAACTGCACGCAATGCGGACGCAATTCTGCTGTCTGCAATGGGCTTGCCAGATGTTCGATATCCTGACGGAACCGAGATTTCACCGCAAATTGATCTGCGAAAGCAACTGGGACTTTTTGCTGGTGTGCGTCCTGTAAAAGTAAGCAGCGGACAAATGACACCTTTGGCGCTGCCTCCCGGAAAAGAGATCGACTTTGTCTTGATACGCGAAAGCACAGAAGGACTGTTCTTCACCCAAGGCGCTGGCGAAGTTTCCGAACACGAAGCACGTGAAACTCTGCTGATCACTCGTGAGGTATCCGAAAAACTGTTCCGTTTCGCGTTTGAACTCGCCAAGAACCGCAAGGCATCCGGTCGCGGCCAAGGACGGGTTACATGTGTCGACAAAGCCAATGTTTTCAGGGCCTTTGCATTCTTCAGATCTATCTTTGACGTGGAGGCTGCACGCCATCCCGATTTGAAAGCTGACCATGCCTATGTTGATGCCACCGCTCTATGGATGGTCCAAAAGCCTTGGGAATTCGATGTTTTGGTGACTGAGAACATGTTCGGAGATATCCTCTCCGACCTTGGTGCGGGTCTCATGGGCGGTCTTGGACTGGCGCCATCAGCGGATATCGGGTTGAACCACGCTGTTTTCCAACCCTGCCATGGTTCCGCTCCGGACATTGCGGGACGGGGTATTGCTAACCCTTTTGCGATGATCCTGTCCGCAGCAATGATGCTTGAATGGTTAGGTTTGACCCATGATCACCTAGGCCTGTCCAACGACGGCGAACGATTGCGTGAAGCCGTGGAAAAGGTGACTGCGAACGGACAGAACCTGACGCGTGACCTAGGTGGCACCGCCGGAACGCAGGACGCAGCCTCATCGGTATTGGAAGAATTGCGGGCATGAATACTCAACAAGCCATCAGGGTCGCGTGTGTGGGTGCGGGGTATTTCAGTAGGTTCCACTACGAAAGCTGGTCCCGAATGCCTGGAGCGGTTCCGATTGCATCCTGCAACCGTGATATCAACAAGGCGAAAGAAACAGGACTGGCGGCTTACGATGATCTGTCAAAAATGCTGGAGGCGGAAAAGCCAGATCTCGTGGACATCATCCTTCCACCTGTGGCGCAGGCCGACACCATCCGGACGGCACTGCGCTCTGGGATAAAGTGGTTGATCTGCCAAAAACCTTTCTGCATGTCTTTGGATGAAGCTGAGATCATTGTTTCAGAGGCTGAAGCGGCTGGGGCAACTATTGTTATACACGAAAACTTTCGCTTCCAGCCTTGGTATCGAGCAATCAAAGAGGCGATGGCCGAGGGTCGAATTGGAACTCCTCTACAAGCGACTTTCCGACTTCGACCCGGTGACGGACAGGGTCTACACGCCTACCTTGACCGGCAGCCGTACTTTCAGGACATGCCTCGTTTCCTTGTTCATGAAACAGCGGTTCACTGGGTTGACACGTTCCGGTTTCTGTTCGATGCGCCCAGTGCTGTTTACGCGGACTTGCGCCAAGTTAACTCCGTAATCGCGGGCGAGGACGCAGGCTACATCTTGTTTGACCACCCCAAAGGTTTGAAAGCTCTGTTCGATGGGAACAGGTGCCTTGACCACAGCGCCGAAAACCTGCGTCAGACCATGGGCGAAGCTCTCATCGAAGGAACGGAAGGATCACTGGTTCTTAGCGGCGACGGTTCAGTTGACCTCCGCGCTTTTGGAAAACAGGAGCGACAGCAGATTTTACCTCCGAGCGATCATGATGGGTTTGGAGGAGACTGCGTACACGCCTTGCAAAGTCACGTCGTTTCAGGCCTTGTAAAGGGCACGCCGCTGGAAAACACGGCTCGAGACTATTTGGACGTGATCCGCATCGAAGAGAACATCTATCTCTCGGCTGCGGAGGGACGAAAGATCAACCTGGAGACTCCGTGAAGGATCAGGACGCAAAAACTCTTTCCAATACGCAACGCGCTGTAAGAGATTTGCGGCGGATGATCCTGTCCGGCGAACTTGCAGCCGGAACTGACCATCTGGAATCGGAACTCGCCGAGACCCTTGGCATGTCCCGCACCCCGATACGGGAAGCTGCGCTTATGTTGGAAAGCAAGGGGTTGCTGGAAATGCGGCCCCGCAAAGGCGTGCGGATACTGCCTGTTTCATCAGACGATATGCGTGAAATTTACGACATACTGACTGAACTCGAGAGTCTCGCAGCACAGCGCGCTGCCGAAGCGGGCTATTCAGAAGATGAACTGGCGGTACTTGCTGGATCAATTGCAAAGATGGACCAAGCCATCGAAGCCGAAGACCTTGAAGCCTGGGCCAAGGCCGACGAGTTGTTTCACCAGGAGCTCGTTCGGTTGGGCGGCAACAAACGGGCCGAAGCGATTGTTGCCATGATGAGCGACCAGGTACGTCGCGCGCGCGCAACGACGTTGTTCATCAGGCCCCTGCCCGTCAAATCCAATGAAGATCACCGGGTTGTTTTCCAAGCGATTAGTGAAGGTCGTCCGGATGCTGCCCGTGAACGTCATCGAGAACACAGGCTGCAAGCGCAGGCTATGCTTTGCGGGATACTTGAAAAGCATCGGCTCAACAGCCTCTGATCTTCTCGTTTCCAATCCTTAATCGGCTAAAATAACTGCTTATTTTCGGCACTAAAAGCGCTCCGAATAATTGTCTGCCAAGGCAGTCCGCAGTTGAGCCCGGCTGTTCTGATTTTCTTTTTATAAATCACTCAGCCAATCACTGCATCGATTGGGGTTGATGTAGTACGAATTCGTATTAAATTAGTCCGATATCGCACTACTGGAGAGTCAACATGCCAAACCGAAGACGTTTTCTCAAGATTCTAGGCGGAGGCACAATACTGGCGGCAACGGGCGCGGTTGCGTTCCTCGCTACACGCACGCCGCATGACGCGCTGGCTCCGTGGACGCCAAAACCGTATGACGACCCACGTAAAGCCGCTTTATCCTACGCAATTCTCGCCCCCAATCCGCACAACTTGCAACCTTGGCTGGTTGAGTTGGCTGGACAAGACAAGGTGCGCATCCACCGTGATCCTGATCGCGAGCTTCCGGAAACCGATCCTTACCACCGCCAGCTCTTTATTGGCCTCGGTGCATTTGTTGAGACTATGGTCCTGGCGGCAGGTGCACAGGGGTTTGATACCGAGGTCAAGTTACTGCCTGATGGGGATGACGGACCCGTCGCAGAAGCAGTGTTTGTGCCGGGCGGGGCATCCGATCCACTATCAGATCAAATCCTCAAACGGCATTCGAACAAAGAACCATACACTGAACAGCGCCTCTCTGCCGATCAAGTGGCTACGCTTGGCGACTATGCAACTTTGATTACCGACGAAGATTTGGTGACCCGTATTCAAGATCTTACGAAACGCGCTTTTGAAATCGAAATGCGAACGCCGCAGACCCTGAAAGAATCCGTCGACCTGATGCGGATCGGGAAAGCAGAAATCAACGCCAACCCGGACGGGATTGAATTGCGCGATCCCATGCTGGAAACGCTGCGACTTACCGGCCTATTGGACAATGAGACCCTGATGAACGTTGACCACCCAGGCACTCTGTCACACATGCGAGACTACTTCGCGATGCTAGACGCGACGCCGCAATACGCAGTCCTTACGACAGCCACAAATACGCGAAGCGATCAACTCGATGCCGGACGTCAATTGATGCGTTTTTACTTGAAGACAACCGAAATGGGCCTGGGCGTTCATCCGGTCAGTCAGGCCCTTCAGGAATATCCTGAGATGGCTAACGAATACGCGCTGGCTCATGAGCTTCTTGCGTCACCGGGCCACACAGTGCAAATGTTGCTGCGTTTGGGGCATGGACCCGAGCCAATCGCCACACCGCGCTGGCCGCTGGAGACACGAATTCTGAATGAAGCCTGAAGATGAGACCAACGAAGTCTACCGGTTCTTCACCGAGGTCGGGATCATCAATCAGTTGATCTCGACCAAGCTTGAAGCGTTCTTACCTGGTCGAATGACGGCGACTCAATTTGGAATTTTGGGCCATCTGGTACGGCGGCCCGAAGGTGAAACCCCACTGCAACTCTCAAACGCGTTTCAGGTGCCCAAGACGTCGATGACGCACATGCTCTCCAGTCTTGAAAATCATGCTCTGATTACCCTTGAAGCCAACCCCAATGACAAGCGTTCAAAAATTGTCCGGTCCACGCCGCAAGGCGCAGAGTTTTTGGAAGCTTGTATGGAGCGGATTTCGGAAGCCCTGGTTCCAATTTTGTTCCAACTCGGGCTCGATCCGTTTTACAATTCGTTGCCGAATCTGACGCTCATACGCGAAGCTTTGGACAGCGAACGGGACTAGGCAAAAACCGGTGTTAGCTAGAATACGAAGCCAAATTCTCAAACATCATGCAATCTCCGCCCGGGGGAAGCGGCGGTGATCCTTCAGGCAAAGTGGGCGTGTAGTTAAATGTCACAATCTTCGCGCCGCCGTCGAACGCCACGAACAGTTGGTTAGATCCCGGCCTACGCTACGACCCCAACTGTGGTGATTTCGTCAGCGACGGGAATAGCGCGCAACATGGCACCTGAAGCCTTGAAGCCTGACAGGGGTAAACTGATTTTGGTCCATTCTTCAGAAGTTGGAAACTCGGCCTGATAGTATTGCCATGGAAGCACTGTGCCACGTGTTCTGAGGTGAACGAAGTATTGCTCGCCGTTCCCTCGGACCAACAGTCTGACGCCTGATACACCCTCATCTGGCCGATCAGGCAACTTGCGTCGGAATTGGATGAAACCGCCGTTGTTTTCTGTACTGACGGTTCCGGTCAACCGCGCGAATGCAACATTACCTTCCGAACTAAACTGCACCTGCCCTGAAGAAACTCCGCCCATGACAGTGTCGGCAACGTAGTCCCAACGCGTCTCCGGAGACTTGGAGAAGTCTTCTGCAAGTTTTTCATCAGCCTGTGCCATTGTAGATCCGATGATATAAAGACTTGAAACAAGCCCAACAAATTTGGCACGCATATTGTTCCTTCTCAGTTCAGTATTGCAA
>NZ_JBXWMI010000032.1:0-18052 GCF_059609765.1 Ruegeria sp. YTSC106 | reverse complement strand
AATTTGCAGAGCTCGCTGGATAATAGCGGCCAGTCAAAACGATAGCTTTGAACTACGCCAAATTTTGCGACAAAGCCGCGGCTTTGTCATCTATAATTCACGCTACTGGATCCACCTGCCGGCTCGGTAGTAGCGTGCGATTGTCGTTTCAATACGCGGTGAGATGAGTTCATTCGGAAGAACTTTTGCCTGCTCAACCGGGAACGTCGCCCCATATTGCGACGCCATAGCCGCAGTGACACCAACAGAGGTCAGGTTCGCAACAAGGTGCTCAAAGGCGGACGAAACCAGCGGCCGGTCCCAGTAGTATCGGATGCGATCACTTAAGCTGTAGATCTTTAGAAATTCAACGTGTTCATCAGCCCCCTGATAGTAGTTTGCCCAATCGGCTGGCTTGTCTGCCATTGCCCGAAGGATCGAAGCCTTGATCGCTGCTGGAACGGGCACATTCAATGCCGCTTCAATTTGATCAAGAGCCATCACTCCTTCACGGAAACGGAATGTGAGCTCGGGGCCGACCTTTAGGATGACAGAGTGATCTGTAACCAGGTGGGACAGATTTCCTGTGCTCTGATAGTCAGTCGAATGCGCCTCGAAGGCGATGTCGTCATAGCTTTGAATTGCCTGCGTGAGATCGGCCGCCTTTGCGCGATCATAGTGGAAAACATCCTCATGGGAAAAATCCACACCTGGCTGAACAACCACCGCGATGGCTTTTTCAATTCCTTGCGGCACGCCAGCAGTCCCAAAGGCAAGACGGTGCGTTTCAATGGTGTCGTCCAACCTGTCAGGGGTCGTGACTTGAATACCTGACATGTCATCAGACTCACCCCCGGGCACAGGAACTTCGGTGCCAATAACATAGCTCAGCGCAGAGGCATCTGGTGCATACTCTTCCGCCACAACACAAAGTTCTGCGGATCGCCTTGCAACCAATTCGAAAGATGGTGTCGGCTCCCCACCGCAAGCCATGCTTGCATCAAGGTGGATCTTCGTAAATCCGGCCTCAACGTAGTCTTTGACGAGAACCTTGGCGTGATCCATGGCTTCATCGGCGGGCATGTGCCGCCATGGATTTGGGCCAAGGTGATCACCGCCCAATATTAGATTCCCCGAAGGCATGCCCGCATCATCCGCCATCTTGCGAAGGGCCGAGGCATAGTCGGCAGGCGTCTGTCCGGTATAACCGCCGAATTGATTGACCTGATTGCATGTGGATTCAATCAAGGCGGGAAGCCCATTTCTTGCAGCGAAGCGCGTGATATCGCGCAGGACATAGGCGTTGGCTGTGCAAAAGCTTGGAAGGGCAACTGGGTCGCCGCTGCGATTCTGTGCAACGATCTTTCTCAGGTCAATGCTCATGCTGTCTCGATCTCAGAATGTTGTTGGATTTCGGCGAACGTTGGGTTCCATTCCATCGGCCCGCGCCGCGTGACGTGAAGTGCTCCAGCGATGTTGGCTGCAGTCAGCGCCTCGCGAAATGTTTGATCCTGATCTAGCAGGCCAATCAAAGTTCCACAGAAGCAGTCCCCGGCTCCGGTTGGATCTACTTCTTCTACTACATTTGGTTGAAGCCGGATCAGGTCAGAACCATCGGACCCCAGAACTCCCTTCGCGCCCTGCTTTACAACGACGATTTTCTTCCCTGCTTTTAGAAGATCATTGATGACAGCCTCTTCGGGTATGTCTGGATAAAGTGCGGCGATATCGGACTCGCTGGGCAGAAAGATGTCACAACGCCTGATGATTTGGTCAATGGCCCGACGTACAGAGCGGTCCTTCATGAGCTCAGGGCGTATGTTGGGATCGTAACTTATTGTTCCGTCGCCTTTCATTTGCGCGATGAGCCCTTCAACGAAAGCGCGAATCTTGGGATTGCCGAGCGAGGCCCCTGACACATGCAGTGTTGAGCCGTGGGGAAGGTGCGGACATGGACCAAAATCGTCTGCAGCTGTGCCATCCATATGAAATACAAACCTGCGAGAGCCGTCCTCGAAATATGAAACGAAAGCGGTGCCTGTGGTAAGGGTCTTGCTGGTCCGCAAGTGAGTGGTGTCTACACCGTCACCATCCAGACGCGCTCTCAACATCTCGCCAAAAGGATCATCACCAACCGAACCGATGACCGCCGCATTCCCGCCGACCCGTGCCACCTGGTCTATAAAGATCGCGGGTGCGCCACTTGGGTAAGGGCCTGAGAAGGTGGTGGTTTTCTGAAGGTTGCAGCCGACTTCGTGAGATACGAACTCTGCCAGCATCTCACCGGCTGTGTAGATCATCTTGGCCTCTGGTTAGTTGTTTTCAGCCCGTCCAGCGATATCCACAAACTTATACACGCGTCAATGTTTTTTTCGCACTTGCGCCAGAAATGAGTGACACGAAGAGATATCCAATGTTAGACGTTTCCGACGACAAGTAGGTTCACCTTGAAAAAGACACAGCCATGAACGCCAAGAAACGAATTACCACGATGGAGCAGCTTTCGGCTGAGATCGGTGTGTCACGTGCGACTTTGTCCAAGTATTTTCAGGATCCGTCTCTGGTGCGGAAATCGACCGCCGAGAAGGTCGCTAGATTGCTGACGACTGTCGACTATGTGCCGAATTTCCTCGCTCGAAATATGAACCGCAAGCACACAGGTTTGTTTGGTGTCGTGCTGCCGCACCTGAACGACCTTTTCTACATGACACTATTGCGCGAGATTGAGCGACGCGCGGAAGAGTTGGACTTTTCTATCTTGATCCAGAACTCGCACGGGGACCCTCAAAAAGAAGTTCAGGCAGTGGAGAACCTCCGCTCGATGAACGCAGAGGGTGTGATCGTTGCCCCAATCGGTGCTGTTCAAAATACGCCGGCGTTCAAGCGCCTCTCTCAGGACTTACCCATGGTCTTTGTGGATGCGCGGTGCCCAGGTCTTGAGAGGGAATTCTCCTTCGTTGGGACCGATAACGCACAGAGCGTGAGGCTTATGGTGGACTATCTGCGCCGTTCAGGGACGCCACCAAAGTTCTTAAGTATGCCATCAGTCAACAGCAATTCAGACGAGCGGGAGCGCGCATATGTTTCGCGGATGGAGGAGGTTGGCCTTGAGCCTCTGGTGATTAGTGCCTCCTCCAGCTCTCCAATCTGGGATTTTGAATCTCACGGCTATGAGGTCACAAGGGACCTGATCGCTAGCGGCCTGGATCCCGATGCTACTATTTTGTGCGCTAACGACCGTCTTGCGATGGGAGCGCTCCGGGCTGCGAACGAAGCGGGCCTGACTGGCTCACCGGACGCAGACAACCCACGGCTACGCATCGCTGGCCACGACGATCATCCGCTCAGCCAGTACATGTGGCCAGCCATGACGACCGTCTCGCAGGATGTTAGTCGCATGGGGCGGGCCGCGGTTGATAGCATCTCAAGCGAAGCGCGCGCCGACTCGGACAAAGGGCGCAAGCCTGTCGAGAAGCTCTTTCCAGCACAGCTTTGCATTCGCAACTCTGCCTGACCGCCTGCAATCAAGATGAGGCTATCGGCGAACACGCCTTTGTTTTCCTGCTTTCCACTCAAACTTATACGCATGTATAGAATTATGTTGACACCCTGCTCGATTGCGGGTCTTTTTGCAGGTACGAAAAAGGGAGGATACAATGAACTTACGAAAATCGCTGATGACGGCGACCGCCATGGTCTCGCTGTCTGCAACTGCGGCTCTGGCCGAAGAGATCACGATCGCAACGGTGAACAATGCCGACATGATCGTGATGCAAAAGCTCGCGCCGCAATGGGAAGAAGCAACTGGCAACTCGATCAACTGGGTTGTCCTGGAAGAGAACGTTCTGCGTCAGCGCACAACACAAGACATCGCGACAAACGGTGGCTCTTTCGACATCATGTTCATTGGTGCCTATGAAGCACCAATCTGGGGTGCCAATGGCTGGCTGACGTCGCTCAACGATTTTGGCGATGATGCTGACTACAATCTAGAGGACATCTTCCAGCTGGTCCGCAACGGCCTTTCTGCTGATGGCAACCTTTACGCGGTGCCGCTCTATTCCGAGACATCTTTCACCTTCTACCGGACGGACGTGTTTGAGGCCGCGGGCGTTGCGGCACCAACATCGCAGCCGACCTACACAGAGTTCGCTGAAATGGTTGCGGCTGTGCATGATCCCGACAACGGGATGTACGGCACCTGTCAGCGCGGCAAAGCGGGTTGGGGTGAAAACATGGCCTTCGTTGGCACGCTGGCGAACGCCTTTGGTGCGCGCTGGTTCGACATGGACTGGCAGCCCCAGTTGGATAGCCCTGAATGGAACGCGGCAATCACCTACTATGTCGACCTGATGACCAACTACGGTCCTCCGGGTGCTACGGCAAACGGTCACAATGAAAACCGTGCGCTGTTCAAGGACGGCAAATGCGCGACGTGGGTCGACGCGACATCGGCTGCAAACGACGTGCGCAACCCGAGCACATCATCTGTTGCCGATGTGACTGACTTCTTCCAGGCGCCGATGGAAGTAACTGACAAGGGCACGGGCTGGTTCTGGTCCTGGGCACTTGCGATCCCAGCCAGTTCGAACAAAACCGACACAGCGAAGGACTTCCTGAAGTGGGCAACATCTCAGGAATACTTCGAGATGGTTGGCGAAACCGAAGGCTGGGTTGCCGTGCCAAGCGGCACGCGTGCTTCGATCCACGATGATCCGCGTCTGCTCGAGGCGGCACCTTTCGCGGCGACCATCAAGGACGCGATCTTCTCTGTCGATCCAGCTGATCCGACCCGTGACCCTGTTCCCTACACAGGCGTCCAATTCGTCGCGATCCCTGAATTCCAGGGCATCGGCAACTATGTCGGCCAGCAGGTTGCAGCAGCTCTCGCGGGCCAGCAGTCGGTTGAAGACACTCTTGCCAACAGTCAGGCGTTTGCTCTGCGGGAAATGACGAAAGCGGGTTACATCAAGTAGCTGCTGCTCCCGGAGTGGGCCGGGGCTTTGCCTCGGCCCAATTCAGTCAGCACCCACAATATGCTTGTCTTTTGGAAAGGGCCCGCACGGCTTTTTCTTGAACACTAGCATGCAACTCGTTTCGGGAGGGCGATGCGTATGGCCACCAAGGCATCACGATCAGCCGCACGATTGATGATCTCACCTGCAGTGCTTTTGCTGCTCGGATGGATGATCGTGCCGTTGTGCATGACGGTCTATTTTTCATTCCTGCGCTACAACCTGTTGCAGCCGGGGACGACACCGTTTGCAGGCTGGGAAAACTACTATTGGTTTGTCACCGACCCAAGCTTTAAGGCCGCGTTGGTCAACACATTGGTGCTTGTTGGCGGTGTTCTTTGCATTACCACCATAGGGGGACTTGGTGCAGCACTTTTGCTGGACAAGCCCATGTTCGGCACCGGGATCATCAGGATCATGGTGATCGCGCCATTCTTCGTGATGCCGACGGTTTCCGCGTTGGTTTGGAAAAACATGTTCATGAATCCGGTGAACGGAGTTTTCGGAAGACTTGCCGTCAGCCTCGGATTTGATCCCATTGATTTCTTTGGGCAAATACCACTGGCGTCGATTACGCTGATTGTCTCCTGGATGTGGTTGCCCTTTGCGACGCTGATCCTGCTGACCGCGCTGCAATCGCTGGATCAGGAACAGCTAGAAGCGGCGGAAATGGACGGGGCGAACTGGCTGAACCGGTTTTGGTTCATCATGCTGCCGCATTTGGCGCGCGCCATAACTGTTGTGATCTTGATACAGACGATCTTCTTGTTGTCGATCTTCGCAGAAATCCTCGTCACCACAAATGGTGGTCCAGGGACGGCAACGACCAACCTCACCTATCTGATCTACGTTTCCTCGCTTCTGCAATTTGATGTCGGCATGGGCAGCGCAGGGGGTGTCATCGCAATCATTCTGGCAAACATCGTCGCGATCTTCTTGATGCGCATGATTGGCAAGAACCTGGACGCATAAGGAAGAAAGATGGCACGCTCAGTTTCACACAGAACGAAGGTTCTCAACACAGCCGCAGCGGGAACCTTGGGATTCTTCCTCTTTTTCCCGATCCTCTGGATTGTTGTCTTGTCCCTCAAGACTGAGGAAGACGCAATCCGGGCACCTCTTGAGGTTCTATTTGACTCTGGATGGACCCTCGGCAGCTTTGTAGAAGTCCAGGAACGTTCCGACTATCTGAAGCACTTTTTCAATTCAGTGATCATCTCGGTCGGCTCGACGGTCCTTGGGCTATTGATCGCCATACCGGCGGCGTGGTCTATGGCTTTCGTTCCTGCAAAGCACACCAAGAACGTCTTGATGTGGATGCTCTCGACCAAGATGTTGCCGCCTGTTGGGGTATTGGTGCCGATCTATCTGATCTTTCGGGACTTTGGTTTGCTGGACACCCGTTTGGGTCTGACCATCGTGCTTATGCTGATTAATCTGCCGATCATCATCTGGATGCTCTACACGTACTTCAAAGAGATCCCCGGAGAAATTCTGGAAGCGGCGCGCATGGATGGTGCCACCCTTCGGGAAGAAATCCTCTACGTGCTGACCCCGATGGCCATTCCGGGCATGGCGTCTACCGTTCTTCTGAACATCATCCTTGCATGGAATGAGGCGTTTTGGACGATCAACCTCACGGCGGCAAACGCGGCGCCGTTGACCGCCTTTATCGCCAGCTATTCAAGCCCGGAGGGCCTGTTCTACGCAAAACTGAGCGCTGCCTCGGTGATGGCGATCGCTCCGATCTTGATCATGGGCTGGTTCAGCCAGAAACAACTCGTCCGAGGCCTGACCTTCGGCGCCGTGAAGTAAGGAAAACAACAGATGGGGCGCATTCAGCTCAAACAAGTTCAAAAGAAATTCGGCGACGTGGAAGTCATTCCACCGCTGGACCTCGAAATCGAAGATGGTGAGTTTGTCGTCTTTGTTGGCCCGTCAGGTTGCGGGAAATCCACCCTTCTGCGCCTTATCGCGGGACTTGAGGATACGACCTCTGGCACGATCGAAATCGACGGCTCTGACGCCACTGCAACCCCACCGGCCAAGCGGGGTTTGGCGATGGTGTTCCAGTCTTACGCGCTTTATCCGCACATGTCGGTACGCAAGAACATCGCCTTTCCGATGCGCATGGCAAAGTTGAGCCAGCAAGAACAGGACCGACGTATTGAAGCGGCCGCCAGATCTCTGAACTTGACGGACTACCTTGACCGCAAGCCCGGTCAGCTTTCCGGCGGGCAACGTCAGCGCGTTGCAATTGGTCGCGCCATTGTGCGAGAGCCCGCAGCCTTTCTGTTCGATGAACCCCTTTCCAACCTCGATGCGGCGCTGCGCGTGGGCATGCGGATGGAAATCTCAGAGCTGCACAAGAAACTCGACACCACCATGATCTATGTGACCCACGACCAAGTCGAAGCCATGACCATGGCCGATAAGATCGTCGTTCTGCAGGCTGGTGTGATCGAGCAGGTCGGCAGCCCGCTGGAACTCTATCGCACGCCGCACAATAAATTCGTTGCCGGTTTCATCGGCAGTCCGAAGATGAATTTGCTCGATGGCACTGAAGCCAGCAAACACGGCGCCGAGACCATCGGGATCAGGCCCGAACATATCGACGTATCGACGACAGATGGCCTTTGGCAGGGGACGGTTGGCGTGGCCGAACATCTTGGCTCGGACACGTTCATTCATGTCCACGGCATTTCAGGCTGCGATCCGATGACCGTCCGCACGAGCGGTGACGTTGCGGTCAAACATGGGGACACTGTGTTCCTGACGCCAAACGGCGCGATGATCCACAAGTTCGACAAGGAAGGTCTGCGTATCTCATGAAACGCCTAGAGGGAAAATCAGCACTGATTACGGGTGCTGCACGGGGAATTGGGCGCGGCTTCGCCGAGGCTTTCGCCGCCGAAGGGGCCACGGTCGCAATTGCGGACATAAACCTTGAAGCGGCCAGTGAAACCGCCGCTCAGATTGGTGATGCGGCTTATCCCGTGCAGTTGGATGTCGCCGATCAAGACAGCATTGATGCCGCTATCGCCGGGGTTGTGGAAAAAGCTGGCAAGCTGGACATCCTTGTCAATAACGCAGCCTTGTTTGATGCGGCCGAAACCGTCGACATCACGCGTGCGAGCTACGACAGGCTTTACGCAGTGAATGTCGCGGGCACCCTGTTCACCATGAAGTCCGCAGCTCGCCAGATGATCAATCAGGGCCATGGTGGCAAGATCATCAACATGGCAAGTCAGGCCGGTCGACGCGGCGAAGCTTTGGTGCTGGTCTATTGCTCGACCAAGGCTGCTGTCATTTCCATGACGCAATCGGCGGGTTTGAACCTGATCAAACATGGCATCAACGTGAACGCCATCGCACCCGGCGTCGTCGACGGTGACCATTGGCTCCACGTGGACGAGATGTTTGCCAAGTTGGAAGGCAAGGGCCCCGGGGAAAAGAAAGCCGAAGTCGAAGCAGGCGTTCCGGCCGGTCGCTTTGCGGTGCCATCCGATCTGGCCCCGATGGCCGTCTTTCTGGCGTCAACTGACTCCGACTACATCGTTTCGCAAACCTATAACGTCGATGGCGGCCAATGGATGAGCTGACATGAAGCTGTCCAACGCAACATTACCAAAGCTCCCAAGCGACGTTAAGCGACCACAGTATGATCGGACGAAGCTGACACCCGGGATCGTGCATATCGGGCTTGGGAATTTTCACCGCGCGCATCAGTCGTGGTATTTGCACCGCCTCATGCAACAGGGCGATGCACTGGATTGGGGTATTATCGGCGCTGGCGTACGCCCAAGCGATGCGGCCCAGAGAGCGAAGCTGGCAACTCAGGACCATCTAACGTCGCTGATCGAGTTGGACCCGGAAGGCAGGTCGGCCGAAATTGTCGGCTCGATGATCGGCTATGTTCCTGTCGAAGAAAACAACGCGGCCCTGATTGCACAAATGGCCGACCCTTCCATCAGGATCGTCTCGCTGACCGTGACCGAGGGCGGCTATTACATCGATCCGATCAGCAAAGTTTTTGACGCGAGCCACCCCGATATTCAGTTCGACGCGGCAAATCCCGAAAAGCCACGAACGGCCTTCGGCGCGATGGTTGTAGCACTCAGGAAACGGCGAGCGGGTGGAATTGGTCCATTCACTGGCCAAAGCTGTGACAATCTTCAGGGCAACGGAGATATCCTGCGCCAAACTGTGGTGTCTCTTGCGCGGCTGTCTGATCCGGAGCTTGCAGATTGGATCGACGCCAACTGCAGCTTCCCGAACGCCATGGTGGATTGCATCGTCCCCGCCACTGGACCAAGAGAGATAGAGCTTGCACGCAGCTTCGGCATCGAGGATTGCGCCCCCGTCACCCATGAGAACTTTCGCCAATGGGTGATCGAAGATGAGTTTTGTGCCGGTCGTCCGAATTGGGACAAGGTCGGCGCGACGTTCACAAAAGGCGTACACGCGTTTGAGGCGATGAAAATCCGCATCCTGAACGGTGGTCACCAGTTGATTGCAAATGCGGGCGAGCTGCTGTCAGTCGAGACCATTTCGGACTGCATGGATCACCCGCTGATCGGAGCGTTCTTTCGTAAAACCGCCCTTGAGGAGATCGCGCCACAGGTGGATGCGGTGCCCGGAATGTCCCCGGCAACTTACGTTGACCTGATCGACCGGCGCTTTTCCAATGCACAGATCGTCGACACCGTGCGACGTGTGGCCTTTGACGGGTCGTCCCGGCACACCGGGTTCATCCTGCCAACCCTGCGTGATGCATTGGCCAAAGGGGGCAAGATGGACGGCCTCGCCCTGTCACAGGCGATCTGGGCCCGCATGTGCGCAGGCACCCGCGAGGACGGCAGCGTGATCGCGCCCAATGACCCGAAATGGGACAGATTGACGGCCGCGGCGAAGGCGGCACAGGTAGATCCGCAAGCGTGGCTTCGTCAAAGCGATCTTTACGGTGATCTTGCGGGCAACCCCACGTTTCAAAACCGGTTCCACCACTGGCTGGCGCTCATCTACGCGGATGATCTGGACGGGGCGCTCCAAACCTACCTGAAAGGATGACAATATGAGAGCTGTCGTTTTCAAAGGGAAGAATGAGGTCGCCTTCACGGACCTCCCCGATCCCAAACCCGGGCCAGGCGATGTGGTGGTCGAGGTCAAGGCGAGCGGCATCTGCCATACGGACTATGAAGTCCTGAAAGACAATTATGGCACTGGTGCATTTCCTGTTGTCCCGGGCCATGAATATGCAGGCGTGGTTGTGGAAGTTGGGTCGGATGTCGACACTGTGTCCGTCGGTGACCGCGTTGCCGTTGATCCCAACTTTGAATGCGGCAACTGCCGCGCGTGCCGGCGCGGTTGGGCACATCTTTGCGGGACTCTGGGCGCCTATGGCGTGACAACGCACGGCGGTTTTGCAGACCTCAGCCTTGTCCGCGCGAGCAATGTTCATCCGGTTGGCGACATGAGCTTTTCGCAGGCGGCCTTGGCCGAACCGATGGGGTGCGTCCTGAATGGTGTCGACGCAGTTCACGCGCCCTGGATGGACGAGGCGCTGATCTTTGGCGCAGGTCCGATGGGGCTTCTCATGGGGCTTGCGCTCAGGGCTGAAGGAGTTTCCCAAATCACCTTCTGCGACATTTCGGATGATCGGCTTGAATTGGCAGCCAGCTTCGACTTCGACGTTGTTGCCAGTGGCTCAGCGAGCCTAAAGCAATGGCATCACAGGGCCGATTTGTCCGTTGAGGCGACTGGCGTTCCCGCGGTGGCTGCCGGGTTGACCAGCTATATCGCAAACGGTGGCAAAGGTCTGTACTTTGGTGTCTGTCCGTCCGACGCCAAAATCGATATCGCCCCTTTCGAGATCTTTCGCAGGCAACTGACACTCGCTGGATCGCATTCGCTCAACCACAACATCCCAAAGTCGCTGGAGGTCATTGCCGGGCTTGGTGCGCACGTAGACAAAGTCGTTTCGCACAGATCACCACTACAGGAGATTTCTCAGTTCCTCGCCACCAGCCCCCCGAACAACAGTCTGAAAGTACAATGGCTCCGCGACTAAAAAGTCCCAGCATGTCGGTCGATGTTTCTGTAGCAGTTTCCTGATTGCAGACATTCGAACGTAATGCAGCATCTGCCGGCTTGGGCTCGCTTACGGCGATCCTGAAGTGAAAGTTTAGAATACACGGCTGCCATGCAATGATCTCCTACTAGATAACATGTTGTTTTCTAACAGGAGTCGCACTTCAGGGTGGCGCGCACCCTTCACCGCAAATCCGCCGCATAATCCACCCAACCAGATGCGCCAGACCCTCGTTTACATCACGCCGCTAACGGGCCCAAAACCTCTGACGACGGACAATCTGCTTCTCTTTCTTGCCATACCGGCGCTAACGTGTGGTGTATCCACCGTCGATGACGAGGACGGCTCCGGTGATGTAGCTCGCGGCTGGCGACGCGAGGAAAAGTGCAGCGGTCGCGACCTCTTCGGGCTGGCCGACCCGCTGCATCGGTGTCATGTCGCGCCAGATCGGAAACCACTCGGGATTGTCGATCCCGCCTTGGGACATGTCGGTTTGGATGTAACCGGGCGCGAGGGCGTTGACGCGAATATCTTCGAGCGCGAGTTCGCTGGCGAGGCTCTTGGTCATCATGTGCACCGCTGCCTTGGAGCTGTTGTAGGCCACCTGATTCTGCGGAATGTTCGATGCGATCCCAGACATGGACCCGACATTGACGATTGCACCGCTACCGGCGGACCGCATGGCTGGAATGGCCGCTCGACAGCACCGAAATACGGCATCGACATTCAGCGACATCAACCGGTCCAGATCTTCATCGCTGAAGTCGACTGTGTCCCCGTGTATGGCGATCCCTGCGTTGTTGACCAAGATGTCGAGCCGCCCGGCCGCATCGACAACATCGGCTACCATCCGATCCGGCGCGGCCGGTTCGCTCAGATCTGCTGCAAGAAAGCTGGCCTCATGGCCCGCGGCACGAAGCATCTCCGCGGCTTCCTCACCATCCTTTCGACCGCTGATGAAAACCCGCGCTCCCGCTTGTCCGAGTGCATGGGCAATCGCGAGGCCGATGCCCCGCGTGCCGCCAGTTACCAGAGCAACTTTGCTGTCGAGACGAAAGCGACCCAGCAAGTCCGTGCTATCATTCATTCTCTTATTCCTTTCAGGTATGTGCGCTCAATCAGACGCACAGTTTTCTGACCTCAAATGTCGATGCTCTGGGGCAAGATCACAATGTCTCGGATGGAAATCGTCCGAGGCCTGGTCAGCATGTAGATCACGGCATCGGCAACTTCGGTCGGCTGCATGAGGCTCCCGTTCGCCAGGGCTTCGTCCATTTTTTCTTTCGGCCAGTCGTCAAGCAACGCCGTGACCACAGGACCAGGCGCCACCGACCCAACGCGCAAACCGTGCGGTGCGACTTGACGCCTTAAGGTGTGAACAAAGGCCTGAACTGCATGTTTCGAGGCGGTGTAAATTGGTTCCCATACGACCGGGATCATCCCAGCAACTGAGCTTGTGAACACGATGTCACCGGTTTTTCGCTCGATCATGTGGGGTAAAACGGCATGAGCGCAGCGGAACGCCGAATTAATGTTGAGATTCAGAACCTTGTCCCACTCATCGGGATTGCCGTCGGCCACGTCGCCACCGACATAGGCCCCGGCGTTCACGTGAAAAATGTCGAGCGATCCGACAGTTCTCACGATCTCATTCATGACGCCCGAGGTTTGAGAGCCGTCAAGCAAATCCACGACCAGAGGGTGCGCGTCAGGTCCCAACTCATCGCAAATCGCACTCAGGCGATCCGCCGCATGGTCGATCAGGACGACCTTTGCGCCTTCTGCCAGCATGTGTTTGGCACACTCCAATCCTATCCCGGAGGCGGCGCCGGTGACGGCTGCGGTTTTTCCTGAAAGTCTTTCAGACATAGCCAGATCCTCCAATCAGCGGTTCATGCGCGGCCAGAACTGGCGCGTGAGCGACGGGCGAGCGAGTCAACGATGACGGCGATTGCAAGCACTGCTCCAGTGATCATGAAGCGCAGAGAGGAACTCAGGTTCATGAGCGTCAGCCCGTTGGAAATCGCCTGTATGACAAGGACACCAAGCAGGGCGGACCAGGCAGACCCTCGACCACCGAAAAGCGACGTGCCCCCAATGACCGCGGCGGCGATTGCATTCAGGTTCACATCACCAGTACCCGCCTGGATACTCGAGGAGGCCAGTCGCGCAGCGGCGAAGACGCCGCCAAGTGCCGCGAAAGCGGAGCACAAGACAAAAGCCGACATTCTGATGAAACTTACGTTGATGCCCGAGCGGCGTGCAGCCTCGGCGTTTCCGCCAACAGCAAACATCGATCGGCCCCACTTGGTCCTGGTCAGGGCATACTCCATGCCCGCGACAAGAACGACAAAGACAGCAAACATCCATGGAACACCACGGCCTTGCTCGAGGTAGTAGACAGCAAAGACTAGAGCCGCGGACAGCAGAGTGGCCTTGGCATATAGAATACTGGTGTTTGTGGCCGAAAGGTTGGCCGCGCTCCTCTGCCGCGTCTTGGCAAGCCCAAAGTAAACCATCGCGATACCCGGCAAGAACGCGAGCGAATAGGACAGCCAGGCTGGCATGATCATCAACTGCCCGAAACGTACCATTGTCGATGTGAATGGCAGATTGATCGAACCCGTCGATCCAAGAAGATAGAGTTGCAGGCCAAGCAGCGCCAAAAGCCCGGAGAGGGTCGCTACGAAACTTGGCATCTCGAACCGATTTCTCAGGAAACCGAATACAAGGCCAACCATCATCCCTGTCGCAACGGCGGCGAAGATGGCTATAACAATCGGCATTCCCACGTTGATCCACAGCACCCCGACAATGGCTGAAGACAGACCGCTCATGGACCCAATCGACAAGTCGATTTCTCCAAGTAGAAGAACACAGACCACGCCTAGGGCGATCAGGCCAACAGCGGCAGCATCAAACAAGAGGTTGGCCAGATTGTTTGGTGCCAGGAAGACCGGGTTAAGTGAGGTGAAAACCACGGTTATGAGTAACAACCCGATTGCAACGGGCAGCATTCCAAGATCGCCAGATTTAATGCGGTCGACAAATGCACGAACTGCTCCGCGAAACCCCTCGTCGTGCCGGACTCTGCTGTCTTCCCGATCAAATTTCGAAAGTTGCTGTTCTGACATCTCGGTTTTCCTTATCATTCGGCGGTCGGCGCAGCGCTTTTGGCGGCTCGGCGTGTTACGGAGTTTTCAGTTGCACCGGTAATGGCGGCGACGAGTTCCTCGTGAGTGTTTTCGGCTGTGAGGACGCCGTTGTTTCGGCCAAGGCGAAGCACCACGATGCGGTCTGCGACCGCTCGTACGTCTTCCATGTTGTGTGAGATAAAGATGACGCCGTGCCCTCGGTCTCTGACACGTTCAATCAAATTGAGCACTTCAGCAGTCTGAGCGACGCCAAGTGCAGCGGTAGGTTCGTCGAGCATGATGATTTTGGGATCAAGCAAGAGTGATCGCGCGATTGCGACAG
The DNA here is from genome assembly GCF_059609765.1 of Ruegeria sp. YTSC106. NCBI lineage: Bacteria > Pseudomonadati > Pseudomonadota > Alphaproteobacteria > Rhodobacterales > Roseobacteraceae > Ruegeria > Ruegeria sp. YTSC106. Next base: position 3,490 of record NZ_JBXWMI010000032.1, on the reverse strand, counting down.
TCTGGCGCTGACCACCGGAAAGCGATGCGATCGGTTCCCGCACTGACGGAATACGCGCGGCCAGTTCTTGTAGAAGCGTCCAGGCACGGACTTCCATTTGCACCTCGTCTAGACGCCAAGGTCCGACTTCGTGCCCCAGAAACAGATTTGCCACGACGTCGAGGTTTTCGCAAAGGGCGAGGTCCTGAAAGACCGTCGCGATACCCATATCCAAGGCCGTGGCAGGGTTGTCGATCGTAACTTCTTTGCCAAGATATTCGATCTTTCCCGAGGTGGCTTGATGCACACCTGAAAGCACCTTGACTAGGGTAGATTTCCCGGCCCCATTGTCTCCGACCAGCGCAACAACTTCGCCGGCATGGACCTCCAGTTCAATGTCTTCGAGTGCCGTAACCGCGCCAAATTGCTTCGAAATTTCGCTCAGCCGCATGAGAAGCTCTCCGCGACCTTTTCTTTCTTCGACATTTGTCATGGCATTCCATCCTACGGTTGTGTCCGGGCTGGCAGCAGGCTTCTGCCGCCAGTCCGTCGCTTGTTCGCGCGCTCGGGAGGTAGCGCGCGAATAGAAAGCTCAGTTGATCAGACCCATTTCACGGCATGGCTCGACGAACTCGCCAACGCACAACTGGTCTGTCGTGTTGATGCCAGTATCAAGCACAACCGCCTTCAGGTTTTCGCGCGTTACAACTTCGGGCACAAAAAGCTGGGACGGCGCATCGTAGAGCGTCGTGGTCGCCTCAGGCGTTTCACCATTCAAGAAAGCGACGACGATACGTGCGGCGGCTTCGGCCACGATCTCACTTGGCTTGGAGATCGTATTGTACTGATGCCCTGCAATAATCAGTTGCAGTGCGGCAATCTCCGCATCGTTGCCGGTCACGGGAACCATCGGATCAACACCTGCTGCCATCAGTGCCGCGACAGAACCGCCTCCTGTACCATCGTTGGCGGCAACAACGCCAATGATCTCGTCTCCAAATCGCGTAATTTGCCCGGCTACCCATTCCTGTGCTGCGGGCGGCGACCAGTTTGGTGTGTCGAACTCGGCAAGGTGGGAATACTTCGACTCCTCGACAGCGCGCCGGGACCCCGCGGCAATCAGGCGCGCGGCAGCATCCGTCGGTGCGCCGTTCACCTGCAAGAGCCCACCGTCCTCGGGCGACACGCCTTCAGCCCCAAGATGCTCGATCAGGCTCTGCGCGATTGCGTAGCCAATCCCCTCGTTGTCAAAGGAAACATAGAAATCCGGCGCCCTGTCGGGGACCGGGCGGTCATAGGCGATAACTGTCACGCCTTGTGCCTGGCCCAGTTCGACAAGTGCGGCTGCGGCACCGGAATCCACGGGATCAAGCACAATGATCTTGGCGCCTTGCGCGATCAGCGAGTTGAATTGCTGCTGCTGCAACGCAATATCACCGTTGCCGTTCTGGTAAACCGGCGTGCAATCCGGGCAAAGTTCAGTCATGGCCGCTTGGAAACCCGGCCAGTCGCGTTCATCGTAGCGGGTTGATCCCTGATCCGGCATCAAGAACCCGACGGTTTGCGCTGATACAGCCCCACCCGTCATCATCAATGCGGCGATCACCGCCGTAAGTTTCTTTGTCCTCGAAGTCATGGCTTTCTCCTCCTTGTTTGTTGCCATGGGTGCCGGGAAATCGGTCGTATCCGGCAATAAGGTACCCGGACCGTCGGATTGGTCTCCTCGGTGTCGGATGGTCTATTGGTCTGTAAGACGTTGGATCTCCGAGGAACCCTCGGCCGCCGTTAGGTCACGCTACTCTGCAACATCGATCTTCTTTGCCCGTGATCTGGGACAGCATCGCGGCGCGAAACTTCGAAGGGGACATTCCTTTGCTCTCTACGAACTGCCGGTTGAAGTTTGAGAGATTGTTGAAACCGGACGCGAAGCAGACATCCGCAATCTTCATGCCTTCGTCAGACAGAAGTATGCTGCAGGCGAGGTTGATACGAAGCCGGTTGACGTATTTTACAAATGTCAGGCCAGTATGCTGACTGAAGGTTCGGCTGAATGCGGATCTGCTCAAACCGGAAATCTCGGCAAGATCGTCCTCATTGAACGCCTCCGTGAGATTGTCGTTGATATAGGCCAACACCGAATTCAAGCGCGACGACATGTATGCCTTGGGATCCGGATGGTATTCTTGGCTGGTGAGCAGTCGAGCATCCGTATCAGTGCTGAGCACATCAAAGATGCCCAAGAATAGCTCGATCCGTCGAAGCCCAACCGACTCCTGTAGTTCGTGGAACAGAGGGCCAACGACTGCGGCAGCCTTCTTTGAAAATAGGACGCCACTGCGACTACGTTCAAGCAGGTCCGACAATCCCCCCAGTTCAGGGATTGCCTCCATCATTCCTTGCAACGTTTCGTTCGTGAACTGTAGCACCCGGTTCCGTATCGGGATGACGTCTTCGTCGCTGACGTCGCTGACCCAATTATGCGGCAAGTTGGGGCCCACCAGAACCAGGTTGTCTGGTTCGAATGCCCCGATGAAGTCGCCCACGAAATAGCGACCGGACGTCGCGACGACATGGTGGAGCTCGTACTCCGGGTGAAAGTGCCAACGGACCGTGGAATATGGGTAGCCATGTGACCAAACCCTGAAGGATTCGCCCTCACCGATCCTGATGACCTCGAGATCAGGTTGCATAAATTCTCCTCCCTTCAGCCCTCACTTTGAGGACTCGTGCCGTTCTCTTTTTTCTTGAGCACGGGACCAACCTACCGATTCGGGGCCGGTCACTCTACTGACATACGGGCTTTTGGCTGATACTTTTGTGCCAACGGGGCCCTCCAAATTGCACAATGCGCCATGCTTTGGCAAAAAAGCAGCGTCAACGACACGTCCGGAAGTTACTCAATCTCTGGTCTCAGCACGGGACTTGAAACCGACGCGCCGATCTGAGCTTTTTTGGTCCAATCATTCTGAAATCGGGGCCTGACTTACGCACACGTACGTTTCCATAGGCACCGACGGCGGAGAATAAAGCTCTACCAAGCTATTGTTTTTCATCCTAAAATTCCGAAAAAACCAGCGCTTCCACGCAGACTCAAACCGCAGTCATGCTGGCTGAAAGAACTGCATCAATGTCCAGTTTTTTTGGTAGCGCAAGCCATTCGCGCCCGCAGTGAAGGTCGACTCTCCACCAGGTTCTAATAGCTGAAGTTGCAATACGTACAAAGCGGACCTTGGAGCTTGGAAATTGAATGGCAGGATTATCCGCTCCTCGATGGTCGATCCAGATTGCGGCGAAGGGGCGGTTTGAGTTCCACCTCTCAGAGTGGTTTTTAATGACCGTTCTGGCGACACATACTGCTTCACAGCGAGAACCATGCCGCGCCCGCGAGTGTTTTCTGCGTCAGCAATAGCGGCGTGAGCAAAAGGCGGCTGTGTCCGCATCCAACCAGTTCGTGCCTGACGCAGCGAAATGCGGGTCCGTCCTGAACCGGCCACTCGTGTCCGATGCGGCG
>NZ_JBXWMI010000031.1:0-19057 GCF_059609765.1 Ruegeria sp. YTSC106 | reverse complement strand
GGATACATATCAGCGACTACCGCTAGCCACGCCGATATCTCACTTGCGAACAGCAGCCGGTACATACATCTGGGCTCTCTTGGAAGCCGGAGCAAGTGCAGCATCTGACAATAACCTCACGAACACAGGCGGGGACGGCCCATTGCCGACATCCAACCCGTTGTTTCGATGCTGCAGTCGCGCCCGCTTTCCTGCCATTCGCTGCAAGCGCAATATCGTGACAGGGTCGAACTCACGGACTGCAGGACGTTGCGCCCTTTTACTCGCGCGGCAAGTGCTGACGCAGAAAACGCGCGCGCGTGCGACATGGATTTCGCTGTGAGGCCTGCGTCACGAAACCGATCGTTCCTGACCAGAGCCACAACAAGTCGCACTACCTCCAGGCATTCAACATGCGTATACTTTTGCCAGTAATCCAAATCGAGAAGCGCCAACTAGGTAGTCCGGCCGCGCGGGGCTAGATAAAGCTCTAACATGCAGGAGCAAAGCCTGATGCTCAGCCGTCTTCGAAACCAACCTGCGTGAGTAGAAGCCGCTTCTTTCTGTACGTCGAAGCTGGCATTCCGACATATCGCCGGAACGCATTTCGAAAACTCGACGTTTCTGTATACCCAACTTCTCCGGCAATTTCGTCAATTGGCAGATCCGTTGTTTCCAGCATCTGCTTTGCTTCTTCGATCCGCAGTGTTTGAACATAATCAACCGGGGTTTGCCCTGTGGCTTTTCGGAAACGGCGCAAAAGGCTACGTTCAGTCAGGCCGCTTCTCGCTGCCATGGCAGCGACTGGTGTCGGTAATGCGTAGTTGTCAGCGGCCCAAACCTGCGCGTCTGCAACCAGTGCATCATCGTGCTGTGTGCCGGCCGTCAGCGAGGCATAGTGCAACTGTCCTTCCGTATGGGGCTGCAACAGATAGATCTTGGCAATGCGACGGGCCTCGTCTGGACCTGCAATGCGTCCGATCAGATAGAGCACGAGGTCACCCCAGGATGATGCGCCACCCGCTGTCACGATACGGTGCCCTTCGCCCGCAGGTACCAGAATGCGTTCGCGGCGCATTCTTATGTCGGGATACTTCCGGGCAATGACATCACAGAAACTCCAGTGGCTTGTCGCATCAAGACCATCCAGCATCCCGGCCTCGGCAAGCAGATAAGCGCCGGAACAGACCGAGGTGATCAAAGCTCCGTCATCGCGTGCTTTCTTAAGCCATGTAATCATCGGGGCGAATTCATCCGGTACACCAGTTCCTGGTGCGAAGTGAAAATCGGGAATGATGACGAGATCGGGTTTGTCAAAACTGTCCAGCGACCCATCCGGTGTGATGCGCCGTCCGTTAATATCCTGATAGGCGGCACCGTCACACGATAGCAGAGCCGCGTCAAAAACAGGTGGTCTGGGGGCCGCACCATGCAACATCTCCCAATCGCGTCCGACCGACGCCAGCGCGTCTAGAATGCAATAAGCGGTTGAGGTGCCGACACAGGGCATGGTCAGTACCGCGGTTCGGCAGGTGGATTTCTCTTGTAGCATTAGTGCGTCCGATATTCACCTATTTTGCTATTTTGGAGGCGTAGCATCACAGAACCTCGTTACGCAATACCTCGCAACTGACCAAAACGCGCACGATTGAGCGCCGCCAAGAGAGGGCGCTGGTCCGTAGCACAAGGGTGAAGGTGTCTGAAATTCACCGTTATGGACATATCTGAGCATATCGCGACTCGACCGCGGCTGCCAAACAGTCTCCAGCATTCAAGCCAAAACCCTGTCAGACCGGAGAAACCCAATGAACAAGCAACCCGCATTCACATTTGTCCGGGCAAGGTCGAGGGCTTTACCGGACACATGTGCGGTACGCTGATCGCAACTTCGCTGGCGCTCTATGTCTGAAACGGCACGGTTTTAGCATATTTGCCATATGCGTATGTCTACTATGCCTCATCCCTGTCCAACCTGCCACTGAATTGATCGCGGCTCGTAGCGTATCACACAGTCGAATCGCGAAAGGAATTAAACAATGAACAATACGATCACAGACACGAGTTCTGTACCTGAAGAGTTGACTGGCGAGACATTGTTGCCCGGTGCCGCGGGATATGACGAAGTTCGCGCCGTCTGGAACGCGATGATGGACCGACGGCCTGCAATAATCGTGTGCTGTCAGAGAGTGCAAACCTTTCAGAATGCTATGTTCGCGAATGCCTCGGCGTGATGGTGAAATCCAGGATTGTGGAATATGTCGCGCCGTCAAAAACCCATTTTTCTGCCCGCTGGACACGCTGCCTTTCTCACCACTGCGGCCGCGCCCGACAATATGGCGGCCACCCGCCAGTTTGTTGGTGTCATGGCCCCTGTCGAAGAAGAGGTGGTGGCCCGAATTCACGATGTCGATGGGACGCAGCGCTACGATTACTGCCGCTTTCACGAAGTCATGGCCGAAGACAGTGCAGTGTCCGATATTCACCGAATTGGTTCATTATCGACATACCGCATTGCAACTGTGTCAGGCAATACCCAGGCACAGAAAGCGACAAACTCGCGCGGATACGCACTTAACGATGCACCCCGATACGTCAACGGCCACGCGTGTTTGTCTTTCTTTACACATAGATCGACCGAATGGAGATGAAAATGAAACCAAGAAAACTGCCCCACCAATCAGACCTGATGTTTCTGACAGATGCCGGACTTGAAACCTGGCTCTTGTTTGAGAGGGGATTTGAAATGCCGTGCTTTGCCGCCTATCCATTGGCGCAATTTGAACAAGGTCGCGCGGCATTCAACGAGTACTTTTCCGCGATCTTTGATATCGCCCGCCAAAACGGAACTGGATTTGTTCTGGATACCTACACATGGCGAGCCAACCCAGATTGGGGCCGCGAACTTGGGCATGATCTGAGCCATCTGCGCGATGTAAACACGCAAGCCGTTGAGAGTGCAAAAAAGATGCGCGACACCCTTGGAGAGGGTTTGGAGGTGCTGGTCAACGGCATCATTGGCCCACGTGGCGACGGGTATGATCCTAAAGCCATCATGACTGAGACAGAGGCGCAGGTCTACCACGCGTGGCAGATCGATGTACTCGCCAGCGCTGGCGTTGACATGGTGAGCGCACTGACACTGACAAATGTCCCCGAAGCAATTGGGATTGCGAACGCCGCCGCGGACATCGACGTGCCATGCGTCATCAGTTTCACACTGGAAACCGACGGCAGGCTGCCCACAGGAGAGCTATTGCGAGACGCCATCACACAGGTTGATGACGCCGCCACCGTGAAGCCAGCATATTTTATGGTCAACTGCGTCCACCCCGAACACTTCGACGACTCGATCAACGAAGACGCGGATTGGAAACGCCGTATTGGTGGTTTGCGCGCTAACGCTTCGCGCATGTCACACGCAGAACTGGATTGCTGTGAAACGCTTGATGATGGCAATCCCGCCGAGTTGGGTGGGCAGTACGCACAGTTGCGAGAGGTACTACCCGACTTGCGTGTTGTCGGCGGCTGCTGTGGCACGGATCAGCGCCATCTGGCGCAAATCTGCGCGGCGCTGGCCAGATAGGGGTACCGTCCCCCAAGCATTGGAATGTCCGATACTCACCGCTTTGGGCATTTCCAAGCATATCGCAACTCAGTCGTGGGTGCCAAACCTCTTTCATAAATCAACTTTAGATCCACCCAAGCCGGAGACTCAAAATGACTATTCCCCATGCAACACAGGTCATCGTGATCGGTGCCGGATTGTCCGGCATGGCCGCGGCCACCGAACTGCTCAAGCGCGGTATCGCCGTCACCATCCTTGAGGCATCCAATCGCGTCGCTGACCCCTGGCGCGCGCGTCATCCCAAACTTCGCCTGAACATTCACCGCTATTTTTCCCGCCTGCCGGGACATATTAAGCCGCGCGCAAAAGACAGGTTTTTGCCTCGTGACGCGGTGGTTGATTATCTAAGTGACTATGCTGCAGAGCTAAAAGAACACATTGTGTTTAACACGTCTGTCTTGTCCGTGCGCCGTGATGGCGGTCTTTGGCAAATCGACACCAACAACGGCAGCTATACCTGCACTGATCTTGTTGTGGCAACTGGGCGCGAGAAAGTGCCCGAAATGCCCGTTTGGCCCGGAATGGAAGATTTCGGCGGCAAAGTGATCCACGCGGCTGAATTTGGTGATCCGTCGGACTATGACGGCAAGAACGTCGTTGTTGTCGGGGCCGGAAACTCCGGTTCGGACGTGCTGAACCACCTGTCGCGCAACAACCCCGCGCAAGTCTGGGTCGCCGTTCGTCACGGACCTTCGATCTTGCCATCTAAAATCTTTGGCTTTTCGCTGCAACGCATGGCAAACCTGTTTGCGCGTTTTCCAAAGTGGTCGCTCGATCCGATATTTGGCTTCATGCAATGGGCGTTCTTTGGCAATCTGCGGCGCTATGGCTTGCCGCGCCACAAGCTTGGCGGCGGCTCTCGCATGCTCAAGGATGGCGTGACATTTGCGCTGGATGACGGGTTTGTGGCTGCGCTGAAAGCGGGGTGCTTTGAGGCCGTGCCTCAGGTCGTTGGTTTTGGCGACTACACCGTCGAACTGGCCAATGGCCGCGAACTTCGCCCTGATGTTGTGATATGCGCTACAGGCTACAGGCCTGATCTTGAGCGGCTTTTTGGTGAACTTGGCGCACTGGATGCCAAGGGCTATCCGCGGCAACCGATGGGGCAGGAAGATGCTAATAACCCTGGCCTGTGGTTTACTGGCTATGCCCCCGTGTTTCAGGGATTTTTCCATGCCGCCGGGGTAAGCGCGGGTCGCATCGCCGCGCAGGTGGCCTCTCGCACGGCAAAGGCACCCAATACTCCGCACCAGCGGCAGGTTTCCCATCGTCCCCAGACACAGCCCCGCTTCGCAGAAGGAGCAGAACAATGAGCATCACAAACGGCACTAATCTGCCCTATGCTAAACCAACAATCTTCTACAATTTTTGGGTGCATTTTTGCATGTGGCGGGATCGGCGACGGCTTGCCCATAGGGGTCACAGGGTCGCAGAGCTGCCTCTCGGTCTGTTTCGGGATGTCGGGCTTGAACATCTGCATGATCTCAAAACCGATCCAACATTCCCGCATCGCATACTTTAGCAACGCAAATCTCATTCGCCCCAAGTCCCAAAGGAAACCACATGTCTATCTACAAGACTTGTAAATTGGCCATCGCCCCTGGATCAATCGGTTCGCTTACCGCAGCGACGCTGACGGGATACATTGCTGTAGCGGGTACTTCGCTGGCGCTGTTCTTGCTGCTGGCGCCAGGATCTACTCGGGCGGAAAACCTGATGCGAGTGCAATGGCCTGATAGTCTTCGGGACAGTGATTTCCTTTTTGAAGGCGCACCAGATGACGCTATCGTTGAGCTAGGGCGCAATCTGTTCTTTGACCCGATCCTTTCGGGCAATCGCAACATTTCCTGCGGGACCTGCCATGATCCGGCGCGCGGCAGCGGCGATGGCGTCGCCTTGTCCATAGGCGAAGGAGGGATCGGGTTTGGACCGGAGCGGCGGACCAAAGACGGCATCACCGAACGTATTCCGCGCAATGCGCAAGCGTTGTGGAACATCGGCGCCAAGGAATACCTGTCGATGTTTCATGATGGAAGAGTCGAACCTGATCCTGCGTCCACCTTTAAAAGCGGGTTCTGGACACCCGCACGCGAACATCTGCCACAAGGGCTGGATAATCTGTTGGCGGCGCAGGCCATGTTCCCGGTGCTTTCCGCCTCTGAGATGGCAGGGCAAAAAGGCGAAAATCCTGTGGCAACCGCAGTCGCCGAAGACCGCGTTACCGACGCCTGGGATCTGCTGGCAGCACGCTTGCAAGCCACACCAGAATATCAGGAATTGGCCCGCGCCGCCTTTCCCGATCTGGACGCCATCACAATGGTGGCAGCGGCCAATGCGTTGGCCGCGTTTCAGTCCCATGCTTTCCGCTCAGACAACAGCCCGTTTGATGCCTTCTTGCGCGGCGATCTTACGGCTTTGTCCGAGGACGCTCGCGCCGGGGCTGATTTGTTTTTTGGCAAGGCAGAATGTGCGGCCTGCCACGCGGGCAAATTGCTGACTGATCACGAATTTCATGCCATTGCCGTGCCGCAAATCGGACCAGGCAAGGGCCACGGAGAAGACAAGAGCCTTTGGCGGGCATCCGGGTTCGCCCGTACCACAGAGGATGAGGGCCGTTACCGTGTATCATTCGACCCGGCTGACCTCTTTGCATTCCGCACACCGTCCCTGCGGAATGTCACGCTCACGGGGCCATGGGGGCATGATGGCGCCTTTGCCGATCTGGAAATGATGGTGCGTCATCATCTCGACAGCGTGGCCTCGCTGGAGGCATATGATGCCAATGCCGCCAAATTGCCGGTCATTGACCAGTTCATTGAACAGACCGGCATTGGATCGTCTTTGATTTTTCGCCCTGTGAACCCGGAACGCCGTACGGCCTTTGATCTACGTGACACATGGGTGCAGAAATCTGATGCATTGCGTGGAAGGATTGCACAGGCAAATACCCTGGCACCCGTGACGCTGAGCGATCGCGAAGTGGCCAGAATTATGGCCTTTCTCGAAGCTTTGGCAGACCCCTCTGCCAAGGATCGTTCTGAGCTTATTCCACAAGCCGTTCCGTCGGGGTTGGCCCCGCAACCAACACCGAAATTACCGGACGGCTAAAGCTCCACGCAACAGCAACACAGCCCCAACCCCAATTCCATCGGAATTCCGGCACTCCTAGCTGCCGGTTAACCAGGCAAATTTGCCTCCTACCAACCAAAAGAGGACCACAGAAATGAAACCCGTTTTCCTTGCTAGCGCTGCCGCGCTTGCCCTCACCTCTGCGACCCAATCCGGCGCTGAGGATGCCACCAAGACCAGCTATGATCCGCCGGAAAGCATGTCGCTGACCTTTATCTTTCACATTGACGACGGCATGGCCGAACAGGATGTGTTCTATGAAAAAGTCCCGGGCTCAGGAGAGGTGTTCCGCCCAACAGCGGCGACCCGCGATATGGACGCGCCGCTCTATGCGCCGGCGGTCGAAGTAATACACAACTTTCTCGACACCAGTGACACCGGCCCATACCCCAAGGGCCGTCCGCTGGGACTAACCCTTGGTGAATGGTTCGCGGCCAACGGTAGCGGCACATACACCTGTGAAAATGGTGTCGGCACCGTCGATTTGGCCTTTGAAAACCTGATCCCGAACGGAGTTTACACGATATGGCATGACTTCATGGTCTGGCCACCAACTGACCCGTTCATCGGCACCTATGATCTGCCATTTGGCGCCCGCGATGGATCTGAAAACACCTTTATCGCCAATGCCGACGGGTCCGCTGATTTTGAGCGCACGATCACACCCTGTCTTCAGCTCAGCGGCGAACATCTTGCTGCCGACCTGGGTCTGGCGTGGCACTCCGATGGCAAGACCTATGGTCCGCTGCCGGGCGAATTTTCGACCGTCACGCATGTTCAGATGTATGTGGCGCTGCCTGAACGCACCGGTCTCTGAAGCTGCGTATTGGAGCGGGTTTTGTGCCCGCTCCGATCATTGGAAGCAGGAGCAAATTGTCATGTTATACAACACACCGCTTCCACGTCTTGCCCCGCTCAACAGATGTGAGACGCAACGATAGATGTCCGAGGCTTGCCGGACTGGTTGCCGGTTGTGCAAACCACCTCCCGTCTGGGTAAGCTATGCTACGAGGCCAAGACATGACTTCACCCGCAAGAACCGCCCCAACATGGAGCCCAGCCATGAAAATCGTCTGCATTGACCAGGATGAAACCGGAGGCTCACGATTATCCGATCATGCCTGGGTTCTTGAAGAAGGCAAATTCACGCCGCCCTCTCCATCGGGATACCGCATCTCGCCACCGTTGGACGCCGAGAGAATTCTGATGATGCATCATCCCGCAGGTTATGTGGATGCATGGCACACCGCGCCAGCCGTGGTTCTTGGGACGGTCCTGCGCGGAACCGTGCGCAAAGAAACCAGCAATCTGGATACGCGGATTTTGCAGGTTGGGGATCAGTTTCTGGCGCGTGATCTTCAGGGGAAAGGTCATCGCATGTTTGAGGTGAATGAAGGGCCTTATGATCTGGCCCTTGTTGTACTCTCACAAGCACCCGCCGCGGACGTTTGTTTCCAATGAAACTGTATTACTTCCCAGACGCCTGTTCGCTTGTCGTCAATATTGCCCTGCGGGCGGCAAACATCCCGTTTGATTTGATCGAAGTTGACTACGCTTCTCGTCAATTGCGGGATGGTTCCGACTTTTCAAAAATCAACGCAAAGGCCTATGTCCCGGCATTGGTGTTAGATGATGGGAGTTGCCTGACAGAGGTGATTGCAATTCTTGACTGGATCGATTTTAGAGCACCACAGACCGCGCTACTGGGCATGCAAGGGACCACTTTGCGACAAGAGGCCATGACCTGGCTTGCTTTTGTCGCGACAGAAATCCACAAAAGCTTTAGCCCGCTCTTTCGCCCCAACACCCCGCGAGAGTTCCTCTTGCCCGGACAACATCACTTGAAAAACCGGCTGTCGGTTATTGAAACACAATTGATGGGGCGGCAATATTTATGCTCAGATACTCCCAAAGGTGCAGATTATTACATGTATGTCATGTCACGCTGGATGTGCGACTCTGGACTTTGCACCCGGGATTGGCCTGCCATAAGAGCCCACGCAAAACGGATCGAAACGCTAACCTACGTTCAGGATGCACTTGCCTCTGACATCAGATGACACAGGGTCTGTTCTCGCAAGGCTTTTGCAAAACAAGAGAAACGAGCCATGGATATCGCAAAACTATCGGCCTGCTTAATGGGTATGGATGACGCCACCTGGCAACGGCACGCCAACCCTTTGAGTGGTTGGTCGCGCATGACAATCCTTCCGCTCTTTTGTCTGGCTATCTGGAGCCGGGCCTGGCTGGGCTGGGGCGCATCATGGCTTGTTCTGGCCGTTGTCATCTGGACATGGTTCAATCCACGCCTGTTTGGTCGACCGCAGCACCACGACGCTCGGATGACAAAAGGTGTGCTGGGTGAACGTATTTGGCTGAATCGCAACATAGCGCCGATCCCCGCCCATCATGCGAAAGTCACCACGCGATTGACATATGCCGCCGGGTTCGGGGTCGTCGTTCTCTCAGTTGGGCTTTGGCGGCTTGATTTAGGTTGGGTATTTGTAGGCTTGACGCTGGCTATCGGTGCAAAGCTCTGGTTTCTGGACCGCATGGTTTGGCTTTTGGCTGACACAAGTGATTGAGCCCTTAATCCTCATTTCTGCACACAGATCTGAGCGACTCGGCGGATCTGCTGAACTCGGCCGTCACTGTCTTATCAGCGCTTTCGCAATCTCTCGCAGATGTCTGTGTCCTGTTCCACAGCAACCGCCGAAGATGTCCATATGCGGGTAGCGTTCCGCCAGGCTGGACAGTTGTGAGCCAAGTTCGACGGGGTCGCCATCCTCAATGTGGTGCAATTTGCACAGTGCCATCTTCTCCATCTTCGACGCATTCGGGCGCACGCCGCGCAGCCGTTTCATCCATTCTCCGTTCTCAAGGGCCGGTTCATATTCAAGCGGGTGGGAGCAATTGACAATGTAGTACTCCGGCGCGGCCTTACCGGCCTGCATGTCGATTTCAATTATGGCCTCGGCAAGTGTCGGACCCGATTTCAGCCTGCACGAACTGTCGAGCGTCAAAGAAACCGACAATGGCAGACCGATCCGTTCCGCCGCGCGCAAGGCACCAACAGATTCCGCGATATTGTTGAATGTCAGGGCGCTGACAAAATCCACATCTGCCAGCTTCAATGTCTCCAGTTGAACGGAGTGATATTCTTCGGCAGACTCGACGGTGATTTCCTGGTTGAGGCTATAGGCATCGCCGCGTGGCCCAAGAATTCCCCCAATCAGTAGGTTTGGAATATCTCTTTCATACCCTTTTGAAATTTCGCGGAGAAGCTCAATTGCGGCAACATTTGCATCTGCCAAGCTTGACGCTGAATAGCCCAGTTTTGCGCCCCAGTCCGGGCTGGCGCGATAGTCAAAGCCAGTCAGAAGAAATGACAAGCCAAATTCGGCGGCAACATCAAGCTGCCGGGAAATCACCTCTCGCATTGCAGAAACAGCCTGAGGATTGTCCAGAAGCGGCAGCATTGAAAACTCAGGCAATTCAAACCCATGGCGATACATGATTTCTGTTTCTGTACCGCCTTCGGTCAGAAAGAACTCGCCGGAACCCATTGGTGGTAGTAGGGATCGAACGGTCATATTAGACCTCCGGCTGAATGTTCTGGTTAAAGCGAAACCGGTTTTCCGGGTCATATTTTGACTTGATCTTGACCAGCCGTTGATAGTTCGCGCCGAACGTTGCCCGTGTTAGCGCTTCCCCGTCTTCTCCGTGGCCGGGGAAGTTCAAATAAGCCCGACCGTGATGCCCGTAGGGTTCAGCGCTTTCCCATCCCTGACGTGACCAATCAATATTGGCGGCATCGTCCTCCGAGTCTGACCACACCCCATCCAGGGAATACATCCAGCCCATGGAGCGGTCACCAAAGGCCGTTGCCTCTGCTGCGACCTCTGCCGTGGCCCCGCCGAAGTTCCACAAAGATGAAATTGAGTTATCGGATGGGGCGGTGTTAGCGTTCTTCATCGCCAGATCAATCATCTCATCCGACAATTCCGTCAGGTAACGCGCCTTCCAGTAGCACCGATATTCTCCGGCTGGCATTAGCGTGTCAAAGAGTTGTTGCACATCGCAATAGTTCATTCGGCCCGAGAAGTCGGTCACCATATTGCCGAGTTCGCGAAGGGGTTGCAGCAGCGTCTCTCCCTCGGCCGCATCTCCGTTATAGACACAAGCCAGAGTGTAGACGCGCTTGCCCCAGAACTCTTCAGGGAAATCTTCACCTCCTGCCGTCGAAAACTCGCACAGAGATCCAACAAGATCACCGTGTTTCGCCAGAAAATCACGCCATGCCCGAATGGGCTTTGGTCCATCCTCAACCGCATAGATCGGGGCAGCGAACATGACCTCAGGTCCGATCGGGTGCAGGGCGAACTCAAAACGAACGACCACTCCAAAGTTGCCGCCACCGCCCTTGAGTGCCCAGAGCAGTTCAGGGTTTTCTTTTGCATTCGTGTGAACCAACCTGCCATCGGCGGTCACCACATCTGCTGCAACAAGATTATCGATCGACAACCCATGCTTGGCCCTCAGCCAGCCGATCCCACCTGACAGGGTCAATCCGGCGACACCGGTATCCGAGATCAGGCCACCGGGTGTTGCCAAACCATGGGCCTGGCTTGCGGCGTCCACATCGCGCCAGAGTGCCCCGCCTTCCACCGATGCGATACGCTTGTCGGCATCCACGGTCACATTGCGCATAAGGCTAAGGTCGATCATCAACCCATCGTCACCCACCGCATGGCCCGCTACATTATGGCCACCTGAGCGGATAGATATCGGCAGATCGTTGTCGCGGGCGTGATTGACGGCCGCTATGACCTCATTCGCATTCCGGCAGCGCACGATCATTGCAGGATGCCGGTCGATCATCGCGTTCCACACGGCGCGTGCATCATCATACTCAGCCGAGTCGGGCATCAATGTCTCAGCATTGAGTCCGACAGGTGATAAATTCTGGTCTGTATCCATACTGTTCATAATGCAGTTCCCTTTGCGATCTTCTGGAATGCTATTCCACTGGCGGCACTCACATCAGTGGCAAGATGGTCAAAGATGCGGCATACTGGACAAACGAATATGGCAAACTGGCCAAAACAGTGCCATTTCAGACAGGACCGCCAAATGAACACAGCCAAAAAACCGCTCATCGTGTTGCTCGCCGCGCCGGAAACATCGGCATCAGTCCTTTATGGGCTCTATGATGTCCTGATGTCCGCAGGCGCGGTTTATCCGGATATGGTAACTGGTGCGCCGGGCGACGAAATGCTTGATGTCCGCATCGTATCTGCCGATGGCAAGCCGTTCCACTGTATCGGTAACATCCCGGTGGAACCTCAAAGCGCCGTAGGCGAAATCGGCAAAGCGGATGCTGTTGTGATCTGCGACATGTACACGTCGATCTACGATGTCCCAAATGGTCGTTATCCCCGCGAAGTCGACTGGCTCAAGCGGATACACCAAGCTGGGGCCTTGCTGACATCTGTATGCTCAGGGTCTCTCTTGTTGGCAGAATCCGGGCTGTTGAATGGTCACCAAGCCACTGCACATTGGGCTTATCGCGACATGTTCCAACGGCATTTTCCGAAGATCACGTTTCGCAATGAATCAGTGCTTTGCCTGGCAGCCGAGGCTGACCGGATCGTAACAGCCGGTGGGGTCACCGCCTGGCATGACCTCACAGTCTATCTGATTGCACGATACTGTGGTTACCAAACCGCGATTGAAACCGCCAAGGTCTTCCTGTTCAGCGGGCACGCCGAAGGTCAGTCACCCTATTCGGTGATGACCCGCCCGATGGAATCAAACGACGGCCCGATCTCTGATTGCCAGGTGTGGATCGCGGATCACTACGCCTCTGCCAAACCGGTTGAAAAAATGGTTGAGCGGTCGGGGTTGAATGCACGGACCTTTTCGCGAAGATTTCGCACGGCGACAGGTTTTGCCCCGATCGAGTATGTTCAGGCGCTTCGAGTCGAAGAAGCCAAACAAATGCTGGAGACTGATGAGCTTTCAAATGACGATGTCGGAGCAGCTGTTGGATATGAGGATCCGGCATCCTTTCGGCGCGTATTCAAACGCGGCACCGGTTTGTCGCCGGCGGCATACAGGAAGAAATTCCAGCGTATCTCTCAAATCGCCCGCACATATTGAGTGAGCTTAGACCTAAAATTGGCCAGAGAATTTTCGCACTAGAAAAGGACGGCCCATTTTAAACATTCGAGCAAAGCACAATTTTTAAGGACCGCTTCCGCCGAGCTGACCTCGGTACATTGCGCAAAATCGGACGGCTACGGCCCTTCGCAAATCAGCGGGAATGCACCGACTTCTGGTATCGTGAGTGTACCCACGGTGACGAAATCGTCACCTTCGACGGCTGTTATCAATCGAACCGAGGCAACGATCCGGCTGTATTCAGGATCGGCGAAGTCGATGACAGTGTGCATATCGATATCGGCCCCCTGTGCCACGATGATTGGTATCGCACCATCGACCTCTGTTAGGCTCCAGTGTTTGCCGTCTGCGTGAATGGTCGCACTCACCACTGCGAGACCAGGGACAGTTCCCAATCCGACACCAACAACTGTGCCTGATCCATCAGGGGCTTCGCAATACAACTCAACTGTTGCGAATGCCGAGGTTGCCGAGAGGAGTGCGAAGAGCACTAGTGCAGTAGTCCTGATCATGAACATTCCCCTTGGTTCGCAATCCATTAAAAATACATCTTAGGTTCACTGTTCTCAACAAGCGCTTCTCAACGCGAGCCAAAGACAAGGAAACGCCGGCACCAGCAGACCCTTACCTCGCCCCAAATTATAGACCTCGCACGGCTGGAACTTGACTGGTTCCTGTAAGAATCTGCGCACTGGAGCGGACAATCAGCTTCAGCGCAGCAGCCGAGGCATTAATGCCCCAGGCTGCGACGTGGCCGGCCCAGAGCTGCCGTCCACCCTAAGCCCGCGATGCCGCGGTCGCAGCTCGCATTCGGACATTCGCGGCATCAGCGAAACCAAGGCTGATTCAAATTGACCTTTGCACACCCAAATCGGGACTATGATTGGGCTAGGCTATTTTTGCTAAAAGAAAATCGGCAATTCGCGCGCGGTGACCAGCCAAGGCTGGTCACTGCCAGCGTGCAGTGTGCATCAATTGTTCGCGGTAAGCGGGTCGATGATTTGATGAACCTCGGTTATCTTCCCTACTGGAATCCCCGACAACTCAGAATGCTGCTGAATCTCGGCTTCGCTTTCAGCCAGATAGATGCAAAATGTCTTGTCTCCGGCAACATAGGAATGTTGCCATTGAATTGACGGGCCGACGTCGGCAAGGGCTTTATTTGAAGCACGCGATGCGGCGCAAAGCTCGGTCAACGAAAAATCTCCGATGCCAGGAATGTCCCGTTCGATTACAAATCTCTTCAGCATATCTGTACCTCCGTTTTGCCGTGTACAGAGATTGTGGCACTCAGACTTCAAGATTCCGAACCAAATTTTCTTTGCTGAACTAAAGAATAGCTGGCGCAGTAGTGCAGAAATTTGCACCATCGAAAGAAAATCTTTATCAAACTCCCATGGCGACGCACCTCAAATCTCTTCAAGCTATCGAAGTAGCCCTTCGAACCGGCTCGCTAAAAGCAGCCGCCAACGAATTGGGGATCACCCCAGCTGCGGTTGGTCAGAGGATCCGGGTGCTGGAAGATTACCTTGGAACAGACCTTTTGGTCCGTGGACGGTCGGGTTTACACCCAACACCCGAACTGGCAGGGGCACTGACGGATCTTCGTGCTGCATTTTCGGCACTTGAACGCGTATCGACTGCGCTCGATTTTCAGCGAGTTAGCGAAATTCACATCGTTGCCGACCCGGATTGGTCCGAATTGTGGCTGGCACCTCGGTTACCGAGATTTAGAGAAAACCATCCAAACATTCTCTTTTGCATAAACGGAGCGGGTGACGTTCCGATGCGGCTGGGAGCGCCAGATATCCGCGTTGAATACGGCGGATGTGAAAAAGGGGAGCCGCTCTTCTTGGACTATCTCGTCCCGGTATGCAGTCCAGACAACTTACGCAGAATAGCTGACTACGACACCAAGCACGAAATGGAAGGGATGCCGCTTCTTCATTTGGAGGAGCACAGAAGCAAGGAAGACAGGCCAGGATTTCGCGAATGGTTCCAAACTTTCGGAATGCGGCGTACTGGCGCTGACCGAGGACCGTATTACAAGCGAGCGGAGATGGCCCTTGAAGCGGTGAGAGAAGATGTGGGTTTTCTCCTTTGCGGCGCTTCGTTGATAGAGAACGATCTAGAAGAAGGGTCCTTGGTGCTTCCCTATCCAATTGGAAAAGGACTCTCAGCGCCAAACCCATTTCGGATTCACTTGCGAGAACAAACGTTGCAACGTCCCCAATTGCGCCGTTTCGTAGATTGGCTCAAGCGTGAGGCCACCGAAACCCAAGAACGGATTAATGGTTACAAGAACAAAAGTAAGGGTTTGCAGATCAACGGTTAGGGTTCACAGTTGACTTCGGAGGCAGTGCAGAATTCCCACTGCCCCACATTTGACGGATCACACGAGCGGCCCACAGATGCCGTTGATCCACTACCTATGTTGCCGCGGTGCGGCCCGTTGAGGCTGCCATTCGCTGCGGGTGCAAATTTCAACTCAGACTGATCTCGGGAATATTGGGACTTTTGCCTGGCGTCGCATTGAGAACAGACACGCAATTGGCGATATTTCTACATGATGAGATGACCACCCTTAATTCCATACCTCAATCAACAGATCGCATCCTTGTCGGTGTTGCACTGATGCTGGGATTTTGCCTGACTGCTCCTTTGCTGGATGTAGCTGCGAAACTCGCATCGGCGAGTGTGCCAGTTGGGCAGATTACGGCTGCTCGCTTTGTGGTGCAGTGCACGTTGATGGCGCCGTTTGTCTGGATTATGGGACTGTCGTTGCGTGTGGCGCGAGGTGATTTGATGGTACTCGTATTCCGCTCTTTACTCTTGCTGTTTGCGACGTTTTGTTTCATTGCAGCAATCCGTGTGATGCCACTTGCCGATGCGTTGGCAATCGTATTTGTGGCCCCGTTCATAGTCTTGTTGGTCGGCAAGTTTTATCTTGGTGAAGATGTCGGCCCTCGTCGTGTCGGGGCGGCTCTTGTAGGGTTTGTTGGGGTATTGTTCGTCATCCAACCCAGTTTCGCGGCTTTCGGCGCGGTTGCCATAATTCCGCTGGGTACGGCAGTTGCCTTCGCTTTCTACATTCTTGTGACGCGGGGATTGTCGCGTCGGATGCACCCGGTGGCCCTGCAATTCCACACCGGCCTGATTGCCAGCCTGTTTTGCATTCCAATCTTAATAGTTGCGCAAGGTTCCGGCTCTGATCTGTTCGATCCCGTTTGGCCGACAGATATCGCGTTGTTATGGCTTCTGGGCGCTGGCTTTTTCGCGACGGTGAGCCACATGATGATGACCTATGCACTTTCATTTGCGCCTTCTGCGACATTAGCTCCACTGCAATACTTTGAACTGCCGGTGGCGACCCTGTTCGGTTATCTTGTTTTTAGTGACTTCCCAAACACGCTTAGCCTGATTGGTATTGCCATCATCATCAGTGCGGGGCTGTACATGATACATCGCGAAAGAGTTGTGGCCAGGCAGTTGGTTACGGAGCGCGCAGCGCCTCCAGTCTAAGGCTGCACGCGCTCAAACTCTTGGCTGACCTCGACGGAAAGAGAGGTGTCTGTCTGGTATCCGTCTCAGCTCAAGGAATGTTCCACATACGGGTATCGCGGTCGGGTCGTTTTTTTAAGTAGCTAGGTCGGTGGCAGTGAATTCTTACGTGTTGCTTACCAAGTAAATTACACTCGACAATGAACCTCATCAGGCATTGAATCTGGTCGGCGGGCCTGGCCCTGGACAGTATTCAAATAGCAGTTTTGGCCGAAGGGATACGAAAGTGTCAGACCTATTCGATCCGTTTCAATTGAAACACTTGGCTTTGCGCAACCGTATCGTGAGCACATCCCATGCACCGAATTTTGTCGAAGATGGTCACCCCCGGGACCGTTACAGGTTGTATCACGAGGAAAAAGCAAAGGGCGGAGTCGCGCTGACTATGGTCGGCGGGTCGACCAATATTGCACCTGATAGCCCATCGGTGTTTGGCCAGCTCTATGCAGGTGATGATAGTATAATCCCATGGTTCCGGAAACTGACGGATGGTGTTCATGAACATGGTGCCGTGATCATGTGTCAGATCACCCATATGGGGCGCCGCACAGCATGGGATGATGGGCACTGGTTACCGGTTCTGGCCTCTTCCGGTATCCGCGAACGCGCTCATCGCGCCTTTCCAAAAGTGATGGAGCAAGAGGACATCGACCGCGTGATCGGTAACTTCGTATCTGCTGCGCGACGCTGTCAGCTGGGCGGGTTCGACGGGATCGAGATTCTGTCTCACTCTCACCTTTTGGGGCAGTTCCTGTCCCCGCTGACCAATCAACGGGACGATGAATATGGTGGGGCGTTGGAAAACCGAATGCGTCTGACCCTGCAAGTTCTTGACGCAGTACGCGCTGAAGTTGGCTCTGAGTTCATCCTGTCGATGCGCATCACCGGCGATGAACTGACCGAAGGAGGGCTGAGCGCCGAAGATTGCGTTGCCGCCGCCCGGATGCTGGAAAGTTCCGGCCATGTCGACCTGCTCAATATCCTCACCGGCGCGCCTTACGATGATCTGGGTTTGGCTGAATGGGTTCGCCCCATGGGCCTGCCGGCGGCTCCACATATCACCGTGGCTGGGCGCATCCGTGATGCCGTCGAGTTGCCGATCCTGCACGCAGGAGGGATTGCGGATTTTGCCACGGCCCGCCACGCGGTCTCCGGCGGCCATGTTGATCTGGTGGGCATGACCCGCGCACAGATGGCTGATCCCCATCTGGTGGAAAAACTCGCGCGCGGGGAAGAAGAGCGTATCCGCCCTTGTGTCGGCTTGGGCTACTGCGTGGACCGGGTCAATCAGGGCAAACCTGCCGTTTGCGGACACAACGCTGCGACGGGGCGGGAGCAGACATTGCCTCATGTCATCACGCTAAGCGACACCCGAAAGAAAGTAGTTGTCGTCGGTGGCGGGCCCGGTGGAATGGAGGCCGCGCGGGTCAGCGCCTTACGCGGTCACGAAGTCGTGCTGTTCGAGGCGTCGGATCGGCTGGGCGGACAGTTGGTTCTGGCCGCCAAGGGGATGACGCGCAGACAGGTATGGGGCGTCGCTGACTGGTTGATTTCCGAGGTGACGGTGCTTGGCATCGATATCCGCGTGAACACCTATGCCGAGGCCGATGACGTGCTGTCCGAAGCCCCCGATGTCTTGATTATTGCGACAGGCGGCTGGCCCGAACCTTTGGCTATTCCCGGAGGTGATCTGACGATCTCCAGCTGGGAGATATTGTCCGGTGGGGCACGTGTCTCGGGCGAGGTGCTGTTGTTTGACGAGGTCGGCGACCACCCTGCGGCCGTCACGGCCGACGCGTTGGCAGGCAATGGTTGCAGTGTCAATCTCGTGACCCCGGACCGGGCAATTTTGCATGACCTTGGCCCAACGACCTCTGCCGTCGCCTTACGCGATCTGGGTGCCAATGGAGTTACCTTCACCTGCTTGCAAGAGCTCACCTCCCTGGTGCGCGAAGGTGTTCGAGTTCGCGCCAGCCTGCGTCATGTGTTGACGGGGGATGTCACTGAACGTCTTGTTGATCACGTAGTCGTCGAACATGGCCTGTCCCCGATGGCCGAACTCTATCACGACCTCAAACCACTCTCGCGCAACCTTGGGCAGGTTGAACACACGGCGCTCATTGGCGGGACGTTTCCATTTGTTGACACCAATCAGAACGGCCAATTCTATTTGGCGCGCATTGGCGACGCAGTTACAAGTCGAAATATGCATGCCGCAATTCTCGATGCCTTGCGGGTATGTGCTCCAATCTAAAAGAAATCATGCTCATTTGCCGATCAATGATGGGAGCAGATCATCAGTTTTGGCGCAGCGAATGACTGGGAAACACCCGCGCTCACAGGTTTAGGACGGCCCTGAATCCGGACCCAGAAGGCCTGCACTGCTTCGCTCAAAGCGGCCCATTCCGGACATTCATCGGCTCATAGCCTGCCGCATTGCAGCTTCACCGAACCGGACCTTCGCCGCGCGCGCAAAATCTGGAAGTGACCGAACACATGGTCTGCGGACAAAGCCGTTGCAGGCCTGTCAGGCAGAGATCATGACCTCGCCCTCAATTTCCATTGCGAAACCGAGCGGTA
>NZ_JBXWMI010000030.1:0-20599 GCF_059609765.1 Ruegeria sp. YTSC106 | reverse complement strand
CAAAACCGTTGGCTCGTAAAGCATAGAAAACAAATAATAAGAACCTCGATCAATGGTTGGGAAAAGTAACGAGCTTTTTTTGCGTTCCAACTATTTCGAGGATTGGCCAGTTAATCGGTATCCTCGAAGTCGATATGAATATGATTTCCATCAGGATCGGCCACATGGATTTGGATCATGCGGGGCCCTGGGACTTCGGTTTTGCGATACTGGATCTGACGTGATGCCAGTTTTTCTTCAAATGGTCTCAATCTCAGTCATGCGCTGCCATAAAGTCCACGCTCATGCCATCCGTCGCAAAAAGGCTTCAGCCGTCGTGACATGCTTATTTTTGACCTCTGGCGACATGCGCCCAGCCGTACGGCACATCATCGCCCAACGGGGATTGCCAGCAAGTCTATCGGTGTGTTTCAGGATAAAGCGCCAATAAAGCCCGTCCCATATGTCGGACCAAGGCCCTTTGCCCCAATGGCTCATTTTGCGAACATAGTTTGAACCGGAAAAGTACGGTTTGGTGGTGATTAACCCGCCATCGGCATGCTGGCTCATCGCGTAGGCATTTGGTACCATCACCCAATCATAGCTGTCGACGAACATTTCCAAGAACCACCGATAGACATGGTCCGGATCAAGCTCACACAGAAACATGAATCCGCCCAGTACCATAAGGCGTTCAATGTGATGGCAATACCCGGTTTTGAGCACCCTTTTGATCGTGTCGTCCAGCGGATCAATACCAGTGGTTCCGTTATAGAAAGAGCGGGGCATCGGGCGGTGATGGCCCCAATGATTTGTCGTGCGCATCGGCAAACCAAGGCTCTCATAACTCGCGCGCATAAACTCGCGCCAGCCAATGATCTGGCGGATGAAACCTTCTACCGAATTCAGGGGAATGCCCTTGCGACTCGCATGCGCCAAGGTAGCGTCCAAAACTTGTTTCGGCGTTAACAATCCAATGTTCAAAGCAGGCGTGAGAACGCCATGCCATAGCCAGTTTTCGCCCTCAACAATGGCATCTTCATAGTCGCCAAAACGTTCGAACCGCCGCTCCAGAAACTGCGCCAGCCAGTCGGACGCAGCTTTGTGTGACGTTGGATAATACAACGTTTCCAGGCTGCCTAATGCATCTGGAAAGTCAGCAATAACGCTCGCTTTTGCGGCTTCATCAACTGCGTCATGGTCCGGCCAGTCGATCCACGGAAGGTTGCCCAACAACGCCTTGGGTACTTTTTTGCGGTTTTCTTCGTCAAAGCTCCATTGTCCTCCGGTCGGTTGCCCGCTGTCCATCAACACATTCAAGCGGCGGCGTTGGCTTTTGTAGAACTCAGCCATGAGCCAACGTTTTCGACCGGCAAACCAATCCAGATTGTCGGCCCGAGTGTTCAAAAAGCCAGGCGATGGCTGGATATCGAGTGTGATATCGGTTTTGCCAGCCGCCGCCCGTAAACGCCTTTCTGCAATGAAGTCTACTGGATCAGCCATGATTATTTGGCTGACACCGCGATCACACAGACTCTGAAACAGTCGCAGACATGCGCCCGGCTGCCGCTCAAAGGGCCATATCGCGGCATCAATGCCCTTGGCAACCAAGCCATCGCGATAGCGCGCCATAGAGGCGCGGTGCAGCCAAAGCTTTTGCTTGTGCATCGTTGCGGGGTAATAGGCATCGCCAAAGAACAGAGGGTCTTCGAAAAGCACAACAGTATCTGGCCGGGCGGCCAGACCCGGGTGTTGGGCAAACAATTGGTTGGGGAGCAGAAGGGCGGCAGAGAACACGGGCTATGGCCTTTTTTGGGTGGCTAGGTTCATTTCGCCTAAGAACGATGGGATCTTCTTTCGAAGGCCGAAGAATCCGGCCCTTGCATGAGGCCATGTCATAGCGTCGTACGGCCGCATTACCCTGTTCAACGATAGGCCTGCGTCTCTCAATAAAGGTTCCGCACGATCCATCCTTGACCGGGAGGGACCGACAGGCGCATAGGCTGTTGCAATGGTCGTGACACCCGCATTCCGTGCTGCATCGATCAGCGGACCACTCCAGTCGTCAGCTGGTTTCGCGATTTTTCCGTGGTGTTCTAGAGCGCTGCTCATCGCGTCGGTGGCAAAATCCTGTACGACGTGCCCAATCGGGTTTGGGGACCGACCATGCGTCGCCAAAAGTCCAATCGCGGCAGCAGGAGATGTCGGCATTATGCAGTCACCTGACAGATCATCCTCCGTCAACAGTAACAGATAAGGGCTGTCTGTGGGCATGTGAGGGCTTGAAAGGGGAATGAGCGGGTGATCTATCGGCTCGGTCAGCGGTTCTGCAGATTTGGCCAGGCCTCTCGGTTGAAACCGTCCTTCGGTATATCTGTCAATATTGTCAGCGCGCGCGAGGTAGTTTTTGCCTTTTGTGTGCAATCCGCCAACCCACCGCCAGCTCAGCGTGTTTGACGCGGGATCGCCGTCCAACAAGTGTCGTAAAAAGAAATCCGCGCCAAGCTGCCAAGGTATGCGGAGTGTAAAAATCCAAATTGAAGCAAACCACATGCGCGCATGATTATGAAGGTAGCCAGTCGCCACCAGTTCCCGCGCCCAATGATCGAAACAGTCGATGCCGGTATTGCCGTTTACTGCATCGTTGAAGCGCGTCTCCAGGCCCTGATCATTTGCTAGTCGCTTACAAAAACTCAACAAGTCCCGCTGATACAGTGCCCAAACGCTGGGCCTTTGTTCCAGCCAGCCCTTGAAGTAAGTGCGCCAAAACACTTCTTGCACGAACTTTTCGGCCGCGTTGGAATTATGTGACGCTAAGACCCTTGTCAGTACCTCTTTCTCCGTTATCAACCGGTGGCGCAGCCAAGGTGACAAACCCGATACATTGCTGCGTCGCCCGGTCCCAAAATCGTAGTTCCGCGTACTTGTATAATGCCGACCAGTGCGGCCCACGAACTGCTTCAGCCTTTCCAGACCATTGGTGCGTGTAGGTTTGAAACTGATCGACTCTTTCGCTTCAGGAAGTTCTGGAAATTTCTCGGTCATGCGGCAGACCTGCATTTTTTCGAGCAGTATTTCACTTCATCCCAAACGTTTTCCCATTTCTTGCGCCAGGTGAAAGGGCGCCGACAGACCGGGCAGTTTTTTTGGGGTAAATCGGCTTTTTTCCGCATTTTCATCACTGGTCCCCCAAAGGCAGGTCGAGTTGCTTTTGATCTTGAGGCGCCCGCGCGACTTCGCGAGCATTCCGCGTGGTCTTTCGGCTAGCGTGTTTTGTCGCGATGGCTCGTGCTTCGGTGCGAAACTCCGCACTTCGGCGGACGCCCCAAACCCGCTCGCGCGCGGCCTTGGCTGCCGCGAGATGGTCAAAAACACGCTCTGGATAAAGCTTTCCAAGAAATTGTTTCGCGTTTTGAGCCCTCCAAGGTTCGTGGATATGCTGATCTGCGACTTGGGACAATTCCGGCACCCATGTCCGTATGAACACCCCTTTTGGATCCTGTTCATAGCCCTGCTTAACCGGATTATAGATGCGCACAGTATTGATGCCGGTGGTGCCTGATTGCATCTGAACCTGGTTCCAGTGAATGCCCGGCTCATAGTCGGTAAACATGCGCGCCAAATGCGCACCCGGAGCCCGCCAATCCAGCCAGAGATGATAACTCGCCGTGGCCATCACCATTGCGCGCATCCGAAAGTTGAGCCACCCCGTTGCTTGCAAGGACCGCATGCATGCGTCCAGAAAAGGATATCCCGTTTCGCCTTTGGACCATGCGGCAAGTAGTTCGGCATCTGGGGCATTCGGTCGAAGACCGTTGTAAAGTCGATGCAGATTTTCAAACTCAATCCGGGGTTCATCCTCAAGTTTCTGAATAAAATGGCAATGCCAATGCAATCGGCCCGAGAACGAGCGAATTGATTTGCGCCAGTCCTTTGCGTGGGGCGGCAATCTGCGTCGCTGCTTTTCAGTAGCTTGCGCAACCTCGCGCATCGAAAGCGCACCCCAAGCCAGGTAGGGCGATAGCCGCGAACACGCAACGGCTCCCTCCAAGGGGCTGGACATTTCGCGTTGGTACCTTTTGCCACGGTGGGTCAGAAAGCTGTTCAGCCGTTCCAAACCCGCATTTCGTCCACCAGATTGACGACCAACGCACAGATCATCCCGCAAGCCAAGGTCGCGCGCCGTGGGAATATACCCTGGTTCTATGTCGATATGCTCTAACGCAACTGGTGAAGAAACGGGCCGAGCCATAAACCTATCCCAACGCTCCGCCCAGCCGTTGCGAGACTTGAGCCTGCGAAAAACGCCGTGGTTTTGCACTTCGTGCCACAGCACACCGTAATCCCTGCACCATGCAGCGACCTGACGGTCCCGCTGATACGTCCAACTATTTCCTGTTTCCTCGTGTGACCAAAGCACGTCAATTAGACCACGATCTTTCAACTCGGAAAGGACCGACACAATTTGCCCGGTGCGCACAACAAGTGGCTGGCCCAGTTTCCCAAGGTCTTTTCTTAACCCAGCGATTGTCTCTGCAACAAAGTCCCACTGCCGTGTTGACGCGTCGAGTTGGTGCCAAAGTTCCGGTTCAACCACATAGAGCGGCAGAACTGGCCCTACCTCAGACGCTTGCGCTATTGCCGGATGATCATATACCCGTAAATCCCGTTTGAACCAAACGACCTGCACGATACCTCCGTTTTTCAAGTGTAATACGTATGGCCACAAAAAATGGATCTTTGTTCCAGTCTCCTCCGCATTTCGCTGGCGACGTGGCTTTTGCAAAGGCGTCATTTGCCCTCGACACTTGAAGGTCGGAAGTTGGCGCGAACTCACTGATGAGCGCTTGGCCAGGAGTATGAGACCTAGGCGAAGGTGACATTGTTTAGTGACGGCGCCGCGCCCTAAAACACCAAACAAACAACTGGGTTAGCACAACTGAATTTTGTTCGAATTTCTGATTTCCAAGTAAACGATAACGAGACAACCTCGACGATCTGTACGTCACCAAGCTCTGTCGGCGGGGATGGCGGCGAGCTCCAGAACATCCACCCCGAAAGAACTGAAATGGGAGAAAGCTATATCCAAGCGGAACCATCTTGTTCGCGCGTCCAAAGCGGTAAGCTAGGCTCATGCAGTTTTTAGCTTCTTCGATCATGCGCTACGGAAATCACTGAACTTGTTTGATTGTCCTAGTCGATCTCCAGTGACGGTAACTTTTCAGTACTCTTCGGCAAACAGCGAGATAACTACAAGCCTCGGGCCTCATTTAACATATTTGCCTGTGCGCCTGCAATTCGGGCGAAGCTACGTTTAAGTTTGACTGGCAGCATCCCAAGTTGCGGCTTCATAACGCATCTGTATGCAGCTGCTGCACCCTCGTTTCTTCGGTTTTTGCGCTAGCTCTTGCAAACGTACAGGCGAAACCCAAGAGGCGAAGTCAAACAAAATGTTCAAAACAGACAACGCTGAAGTTGCGCTCACATCTGATGACGCCGATCAATCCTTTACTACGGTGTACTACGACGGATCTTGCCCGCTTTGCTCCGTTGAGATCGGGCATTATGCTTCTTGCAAGGGCGCTGAGCGCCTGCGGTTTGTCGACGTCTCAAAATCCAATGCTCGTATTGGTGAAAATCTAACGCGGCAAGAAGCAATGGATCGATTCACTGTGCGTCGACCAGATGGAGAACTTGCATCCGGTGCGCGCGGGTTCACGGAACTCTGGGGTACTTTACCCAAATGGCGTTGGCTGGCACGTGTGGCAGGCTTACCGGGGGTAACGCCTCTGCTAGAGCTTGCATACCGGGTTTTCCTGCCCCTAAGGCCGACGCTTTCGAGGATCGCTTCTTGGTTCGGAGCGAAGCCGGTTGACAGGACGGGTTCGTCGACATGATCAACCTAGACGATGGTCATTTCTAAAGGCTTGATTGGCTCGTTAAAGGAGTTCTCGAACCCGCATTTGGCAACATTCGCGCCGTACTCGCGCTTCGTCTTGGGTTGGTCACGCGTATCAGTGACGCAGGTTTGTTGTTTTTCGGCTTGTTGGTTTTGAGTTAATTGTGATCGTTCAGATGACATACTTTTCAAGCAGCGTCTTCAAAGGCAGCGAAGCACTCAATCGAGTGGCCAACAAGAACATCCCCCCAATCTTTCGCTGAAGGTAAAGAATGTCCATTGGCATTTGGGGTGGGGCATACCCGGCCGCAGCCAGGGCCATACCTTCTTTGTTCAGGTGGTTGGAGAGCTTTCGGTCAGTAAAATCAAATTCATTCGCGGATAGGATTGCGGCGAAAACACTGCGGATCATTCCCAGGATCTGGTCGTCGAACGGGCCATCACCTTCAACAAGCTTCAATTGGATGGCGGCGTTACGAAGTGCTGCGTCATTTTCAAGTAAGCCTGCACGCAGCAGGTGCACATACCCGTCCATTGCAGATGATTGCAGTGTTCGGGTTGCGCCAAAATCCAAAAGACTAATCTTCCCATTTGACGCGTCGTATCGGTAGTTGGCAAAGTTCGGATCGCTTTGCATGATACCGAACTCGAAAATCTCGCGCAGCGTGAGCTTGACCAAGGCCTCGGAAACTCGATTGCGTTCCTCACTGGGTGCATCTCTCACCGTTTCGATGGAGCGACCTTCCAGAAAGGACATCGTTAGAACTTCTTTCGTGCTCCAATCTGGATAGAACTCTGGGATTTCGAACGCTTCATCGCCCTGCAATAGGTCAGCAAAACAGCGCAGGTATTGCCCCTCGCGTTCATAGTCCGTTTCTTCATGTAATTGACTGCGCGCCTCTTGGATATACGGAGCCATATCAAAGCTTTTGGGAAGCAGACCTGACATACGAACCAGAGTGGTAACATTGGCCAAATCGCTGTCGATACTGCGCGCGATACCGGGATATTGCACTTTGATCGCCACATCGCGCCCGTCTCTAATAGTTGCACGATGTACTTGCCCAATGCTCGCTGCCGCTATGGGCCTTACATCGAAGGATTGGAAGGACTTTCGCCAATCTGAACCCCAGGCTTGGTTCAGGACGTCACGCAATTGTTTCGGAGGCATGAAATGCGCCTGATCTCGCAGACGCGCCATGATGTCTGCCAGTTCAGCCGGTAAGACCTCACCTGCATCCATCGAAATCAACTGACCCACCTTCATCGCGGCCCCTCGCATGCGAGCAAGCCGATCCGCGATCCGTGTCGCGTTACCCGGTGTCATCAACAAACCACGCATATCGGGTCGCGCACCGCGACCGATCTCTCGCAGGGCGCGTACTGCCACGTTCCCCGCAATGCCTGCCGTCATGCTGCTCAAACCGGCAACTCGGACCAAACGGCTTGTAGGAACAGCCAAAGGGGTAGGCGAGGATTTAGGGTCGGGCATCAATTCTCACCAAAACTCGGTTCCAGGAGAGCCTTTGATGCGACCCTTTAAGTTCTCGGTGGCCCAGCCTCCATAGAAGTTCCCGGGTTGCGGGATCACACGGTGCTCACCAACAAAACAAGCGTCCATAAGTCCGGGGTAAAAGGCGAGATAGCCCTTAATCTGTTCAAATCTGGTGGTTGGTGCACCATAACTCCACGCAGCTTTCTTAGCCGCGGCCGCCCCGCTCTGAACGTTCCAGTAGCTCGCAACACCCTTCCACTCGCAGTACGATTTACCCGAGGCCTTTGTCAGAACGGCATCAATTGTATGCGATGGGACGTAATAAGTTGGGGCGTGGTGAGTTTCTAGAACCTGAAACGCCTGATCGGTTTCCACGATTGTTTCACCGCCGAACTCTACTCTTACAGTATGGGGCACCGCCCGCAGCGCAGGTGGCCGCGGATAGTCTTGAACGTCTTCAGTTGTCAAAGCTGTCATTGCGGACTCGAAATGTGTATTCGGCTGTTCTTTCTGTGAGGTAGCGCGCCGACAGCGTTATTCTAGCGAGATAGCTTTCAACGCATGGCAGGTGAACTTGCACCAAAATTGGGCTTAGTGTCAGCGTGGAACGGGCAGCGTTATTTGACCGACTTTGCAGCCTGAACCGCCGAAATGAGTGTCCTAAGTCTACCAGTTCGCCAACAGTTCGCCCATGCGCTTAAGGCCAAGGTCGAGGTTGGCAATAGCACCTCCTCCGACACCTAGTCGGATGTGGTTCTGCATCCCGTAAGACGAGCCCGGCAAAAGAAATGTCCGATAGGGATCGGCGAGCAAGCGTTTGGCAAAAACATCACCATCAATCCCGTCGAGCCGTGCCAATCCAATCAATCCAGCCTGAGGTTTGACCCAATCCAGGCAGGGCTGATCGGCAACATACCGATCAAGGCGTTCCAGCGTCTTAATCCCTGCTGCCCGCGCAGTTTTCAAAGCCTGATTATATCGGTCAGGCCTCAAGGCGATTTCGGCGATGACTTCGCCGAGAATATTCATAATTTCGCTAGAGTTTTCCCGCAGGATGATGGCATCCCACATCAAATCAGAATCACGGCAAACCATCCACCCAGTGCGTAGTCCTTGCAGCCCCAGTGCCTTGGAAACGCTGCCCGTCGTGATACCCCTAGGATACAAACCGGCTATCGAAGGGGCGCGAGACCCGTCCCACTCCAATCCAGCGTAAACCTCGTCAACAACCAGCCATGCACCTACGCGATCTGCAATTTGGACAAGCCTTTCCAGCTCTGTTTGGGTCATCAGGCGCCCGGTGGGATTATTGGGGTTGGTTACAAAGATCAGTCGAGTGCGTTCTGTTACTGCGGTCTCAACTTTGTCGAGCGGCAATAACCAACCAGCACTCTCTTCTCGGTCGACAACTTTGAGCGTCGCGCCGACTGCCTCTGCCAATACTCCCACTTGTGGCCAGCCCGGGCGTTCCGTTACGACTTCGTCGCCCGGTTGGACCAATTGCATGAATGCAAGATAATTGGCTTCTGCTGCGCCGGCGGTGATCAGGACGTCGTCTGGCTTGCAAACATCAGACAAGCCGGCGCGGTCCAAAACATGTCGTCGTAAAGCAGGCAGACCCCGAAAACTCTTTTGGTTCCAATCCAACGGCAGCGCTGGATCCAGCGCATCCATGAACTCACCCAAACGCGGCGACTCGGACAAGGAAAACCCAACGAAAGCTTCTGGATCCGTTTCCGTGGTATCCAGTAGGTACTGAAAGAGTGTGTGTATCTTGACTTTCATGCTCTACTCAAAACCTATGTAGTCAATCAGGGAGATAGTCTGTGCAAGCAGAGGGATTTGTCAAAGGGCGACCGATTGACCTTGCGGTTTTGGACTACGGGCTGTTCAAGGTCCATTCCACTGGCCGCATCATAGGTATCTGCGGGTTTCTGATCCGGACAGATTTGGGAGAATCAATACTCATCGATACTGGGTTTCCTGAAAAATATGCCACCGATACCGACGCCGCGGTCAAAGAAGATCGATTGTATGAGTTCGGCGACGTCTTGAAGTGTGAACCAGACAATCTTCCAAGCGCACAACTGGCAAAACTCGGGCTTATTCCGTCAGACATTACACTACAGATTTGTACGCACACCCATATCGACCATATCGGGGCACTGGGCGACTTTCCAAGCAGTCCAATTCTTATCTCTGCTGCGGAGCGAGCCTTACCCCGCCCGTTGTACTGGGGCGATATGCGGCCTTTGGAGTGGCCCAACCAGGATTATCTCTTAGTTGAAGGCGACGTAGAGATTGGGCCGGGTATCTTAGTTTTGGCGGCGCCAGGCCATGCGCCAGGCCAGATCGCCGTGATGGTCCATCTTCCGTCGGGGGCGATTCTATTAACCAGTGATGCGATTTCCCGACCAGCAGAAATCGACGAGAAGTTTGCCGGGTCTTGGGACGAAGATGCAGCGATTGCCAGCGCAGAAAGGTTGATGCGCCTTGCATCCGAGCGAGACGCCTTTGTAATCTATGGGCATTGTCCAAGCCAGTGGCCTGTTCTGAAGAAAGCACCAGAAGTCTACAGCTGATCCCACCCCGTGGACCATTTTCCCGAAAAATGATGTAGCACCCGAGAGTTATCTGACGTCGCGCCCTTGGTTCAGAATAATCACATTCCCACTGGAAACATCACCGGCCGGCGAAATGAGAAAACCGACCCAAGAGGCGATTTGCTCAGGCAGCATCGCGCGACCATGTGGCATGGCACTGACGGCTTTCTCCAAGACTTCCTCAGTTAAGACATTGAACAAAGGTGTTTCAGTCATGGCAGGTGCCAGCGAATTCACACAGATTTTTTCCTGTGCGTATCGACGGGCGAGGTCTTTCGTAAGGGTATCCATCGCCGCTTTTGACGCCCTGTAATGCGGAGGGTCAAACACATCGAAATTATAAGCACCGTTCGATGAGATATTTACAATCTTTTTGATGCCTTCGCGTTCCAACATCAATTGGACCGCCTGCTGGCAACAATGGAACGCAGAGTTAAAGTTGATTGCCATCTGCTTTTCGAGTTCCTCGGGCGGAATATTCGGGAAGTCAGACATAAAGCAGGTGCCAGCGTTGTTTACCAAAGCATCCAGACCACCATTCTCTTCCTTAATGCCATCAAACGCATGAGCGATTGCAATAGGATCCGTTAGGTCAAGGCAGATAGGCGTGAAATCCGAACCTAACTCAGTTGCCATTTCACCTAGGCCCTCCTCGTTAAGGTCCAGTCCAACAACTTGGAACCCATCTGCCCACAGTTGGCGACAGATGGCCCGCCCCATCCCTCCCGCGGCGCCAGTCACAACCGCTGTTTTCATAGCAACTCCTCCCACCTTGACATGATTTTCGGATACTTCGATTTAAAGAAGGAAACTCACAACCCTTTTATCTGAAAGCCGCGAAAGTCAATTCTGCTTGAATTCAGTACGCGTCCGTTTTGGGCTCAAGCTAGACTTTGCAAAGTCCGCTTTCTGCGTATTGCTGTAATTGGGGCATAGCGCAGCATCGGCCAAAGTGGACTCCGAAGTAGACATTCGCGGCACTCGGTTTGAACGACTGCTATGCGGACTATGCAGCCGTTTGCTCAGATTGGCCTAATCTCTGCTCTCTTCAAAAATCGCACGGTATGAGGTTGCGTGTCTGTGTCTTGAACAACCGTTACGATTTCAGCCATTGCTGATACTGGAATGGGCGATGTGTCCTGTAACGACCGTACCAAGCCAATTGGTCCTCGAAATTTAGCCAGGCTCTCCTCGGGGATGCCCGGTTGGCGAAAAGAGGCTTGTCACAGGCCGAAGAAGTGGTGGCTTTGCAAGCGCCGCCCCTTTGCAATGATGTCTGGCGCGTGCTGTGCCTGGATGAGATCGCTAGGCGATTGCGTCTTCATTGACCACATCAGCGAAGGATTTGAAGAATTTGGCCGCAAGTTTCTTGGCAGTACTTTGGATCAGCCGGCTGCCCAGTTGAGCCAGCTTTCCGCCGATATCGGCCTTTGCCTGATACCGCAGGATCGTCGTGTCGGACCCGTCGGCTGTGAGCGTGACATCTGCGCCGCCCTTGGCATGCCCAGCGGCACCGCCATTGCCCTGGCCGGTCAGCGAAAAGGCATCCGGCGCGCCTGCGGTGTCGAGTTGGACGTCACCGCTGAACCTGGCCTTCACCGGCCCGACCTTGAGGACGACCTTTGCCTCCAGTTCAGTATCCGAGTGTTTGATCAACTCTTCGCAGCCCGGAATGCATTGCTTTAGAACCTCGGGGTCGTTGAGCGCGGCATAGACCTGCTCTTTGGGTGCGTTGATGATGATTTCGTCTGCCAGTTCCATGGGATGTCCTTTTAGCAACAGGGAAATTTGATGGTGGCCAGATGGCTGGCTTGCTCAGGTGTAAGTGCTGTCTTTCGGCGCAGTCGGGCTGCGATTTCTCGAACGAATTTCATGTGATCTGCTCCAGCGTGCCCGCCAGAAAGGCGGCATAGGCCTCGGGGGTATCCACATCCATGTAAAAGCCGGGAGAGGCCAATGGGTGAAACTGGACATGTTCGGGATGGGTTCGGGTGAACTTCTTGCAGCCCGGTGATCTGGGGTTTGCCAGAAGCCGGGCACGCAAGTTTGCAGGCACCACGATCGGGTTGCCGCGCTTCTGATCGACCGCCGGAATGGAGATACGTGCGCTGTCAGTCGCCACGTGTGCGGCCAGCAATGACCGGATGTCAGCGACGTTCAGAAGCGGCTGGTCGCCCAATCCGATTAATACCGTATCGTCATCACGCGCCGCACGAAGCCCGCAGGCGACCGATGTGGGCTGACCGTCACCGTAAGCCGGGTTGAAAACCGTCTTGGCGCCACTGCCTGCAAGGGCTGTTTTGATCTCATTCGCCTGATGTCCCGTGACCACCAGCACAGGCCCCGCCGTGGCAGCGCCATAGACATCGACCATATGGCGGATCATTGGAACATCGCCATGGGGCAGAAGCAGCTTGTTCCGCGCGCCCATGCGGCGCGAAAGCCCTGCGGCCAGTATGATCGCAGTGACATCACGCATCGGCCTGCTTCACCGCCGCGCGCCGATCCTGAACAAGTTGCGCCAGTATGGACAGGGCTATTTCCTCAGGCGTGACCGCGCCAAGGTTAAGACCCGCCGGGGCCTTTACCCCGTCGATGGCAGCTTGTTCAAAACCGTCAGCGCCTAGTTTTTCTGCAAGCGAAGTGTATTTTCTGCGGCTGCCCACGAAGGCCACATAGGTCGGTTGCGCGTTGAGCGCGGCCTTCAGGGCGTCAAGATCACCCTGCCCTTGCGTGGCAACAACCACAAAGCACTGCTGATGTGGTTTGCCTTGCACCGGGGTCGAAGACACAGACCAGTGAAACTGCGGGGCAAGCGCACTCAGCGCCTGTGCTACCGGTGATGCTCCCATGACAACGAGTTGCGGTGACGGCAGGCAAGGTTCGATGAAGATGTCGACCGTGCCACGAGAGGGGCACCCATTGCGTGCAAATCGTGTGCCGTCTACTTCATCGCCGGCTGCAACGCCTTTTTCCGCCAGCAAATCCTCGGGTGCGACAGACACAAGCTGTGGCGTGCCGTCCTGCAACGCCTGCAGCGCCGCGCGTTTGACGGCACCTCGGGTGCAACCGCCGCCGAGCCAGCCTTGCAGGATCGTCCCATCGGCGCTGAGCAGCGCCTTGGCCCCCGGTTTGGCGGCGGTGGAACCAGCGGTGCGCACGATGGTGGCAAAGGCAAAGGGTTCGTCCTTGTCGCGCAACTCCTGAGCGGCCTCGGCCAGGTCTGATGAAAGAATTTCGGCCGGGGTCATAGGCGTGCCAACTCCTGTTCCAGCGCGGCCAGATCAACCAGCGTGTTGGCCGCTTTGAAGACATCCAGATAGGGAAGTGCCGCCGCCATGCCCTCGGCCACGGGTGCGTAGTCTGCCCAGCCTTTCAGCGGGTTGAGCCAGATCACCTTGCAGCCGCGTTTGCGCAGTTTTTCCAATGCGGTTGCGATCATGTCAGGTGCCTCAGTGTCGTAGCCATCCGACAGGATCAGCACGACGCTACGACCATCGACAAAGCGTTTGGCATAGGTGTCGGCAAAACGCATAAGCGATGGGCCGATCCTTGATCCGCCGCCGAACCCGTCGGCCATCAGTGACATCCGGCCAATCGCGCGCATCGCGTCCTTGTCACGCAGCGCCTCGGTGATGCGCACAAGGCGGGTGTGGAACAAATAGGCGTCGGCGGCTGTATCAGCCCGCATCAGTCCAGCGAGGAACGCCAGAAAAACTTTGGCATAGACGGACATGGACCCGGAGACATCGCACAGCGCCACGATCTTGCGGGTGCGGTCCGGGCGTTTCTTGCGCCACAGGTGCAGAGGCTCTCCGCCAGTGGCCAGGCTGTGGCGAATGATCTTGCGAAAATGCAACCGATCGCCTTTGCGCGCGGCAATGCGGCGGCGGGATCGCGTGTCACGCAAGGCAGCCCCAAGGCGGCGTGCGACGTCTTCGGCCTCGGCAATCTCTTCCGGGCGGACAAGGTCGCGCAGGTCACGCCGGTTGAGGTTGCGTTGTGCGGTGGCGATCAGCTTGCCGGTCCCGTCGCTGTCGGACGCCCCGCCTGTGTCGTCCGGGGCCGTGGAGGTTCCTGATGCGCCCGCGTCTTCGCCCTTGGCATCGCGTGAGGAATGCACGTCATCGCTGACCGGGGACGACGGGGTGGGAACGACCTTCTGCCGCACGCGGCCCATGTCCATCCAGTAGCTGTCGAAAAGGTCGTCGAACCTTTCATACTCTTCCTTGCAGCCCGTGCAGACAGCGCGCAAGGCACGGCGGCTGTCGTCGGGGCGGATGGCGTCCACCTCGTCCAGCGCCTTCAGGGCAAGGTCCGCTTCGGCCACGCCAAGCCGCAAACCGTTGTCGCGCAAATGAGCGATGAAGCCCGCGATCCGCGCGGCAGGGCCGGGATCGCGGCCAGCAAATTTCGTCACCCGGCTCATGCGGCCTTGCCAGCGATACGCCCGGCCA
The DNA here is from genome assembly GCF_059609765.1 of Ruegeria sp. YTSC106. NCBI lineage: Bacteria > Pseudomonadati > Pseudomonadota > Alphaproteobacteria > Rhodobacterales > Roseobacteraceae > Ruegeria > Ruegeria sp. YTSC106. Next base: position 6,166 of record NZ_JBXWMI010000030.1, on the reverse strand, counting down.
CCTCTTGCGTGATCTGGGCCTGATCGCTTTGGGTTTTCAGCAACGTTGTCAGCGTCGATTGAAGGACCGCGGGGTTTTCGGTCAGATCAGCGATGCCAAGACCCATCAACGCCGCGGCGAAATCCAGCATTTCGGCCACGCCAGGGGTTTTCTCCAGTTCTTCTTGGCGCAGCTTTTGCACAAATCCGACGATCTGCTCGCCCAGCCGAATCTCGACGTCGGGGCAGCGGGCCTTGAGAATGGCCAGTTCGGTCGCACGGTCCGGGTATTCCACGAAGGTATAAAGGCAGCGGCGACGCAGGGCGTCAGACAGGTCGCGGGTGCCGTTCGACGTCAGGATCACGACCGGGCGGCTTGTCGCCGTGATCGTGCCCAGCTCGGGGATCGACACTTGATAGTCCGAGAGGATTTCCAGCAGGTAGGCTTCGAACTCCTCGTCCGCCCGGTCAATCTCGTCGATCAAAAGGACCGGGGGCGTTTCCTGGGTAATGGCCGCCAGCAAGGGGCGTTCCAGCAGAAAATCACTGGAAAAGATGCGGTCTTCTAATGCCTTGCCTGTTTCGCCAGCCTCGGAGGCCGCCCGGATGGTCAGCAGCTGCCGCTGGTAGTTCCATTCGTAAATCGCCTGCGCCGCGTCCAGTCCTTCATAGCACTGCAGCCGGATCAGGCGCGTATCCATCACCGTAGACAACGTGCGCGCGATTTCGGTCTTGCCGACACCTGCCGCCCCTTCCAGCAATAGCGGACGGCCCAGCGACAAAGCCAGTTGCAGCGCAACGGTCAGATCGTCCGAGGCCACATAGCCTTCGCCAGCCAGCGCGGTTTTCAAGTCAGTCCAGGTCATTCGTGTCTCCGTAGGGCGAAGATCACCCCGCCCTACCAAAGGGATCAATCGTGCAGGCCAAGCTCGTTGGCCGTGCGCCAAATCCGCCAGTGATCATGCGGCATATTGGTATGCCGGTTGCCGAAGGGGCGGAACGCGTCCTGCACCGCGTTCGAGAAACAGGGCACGCCGCCCACGTGCGGGCTCTCGCCCACACCCTTTGCGCCGATCGGGTGATGCGGGCTGGGTGTGACGGTGTAGTCGGTTTCGTAGTTCGGCACTTCCCATGCCGTTGGCAGGAAGAAGTCCATCAGCGTGCCGGTCTTGACGTTGCCCATGTCGTCATAGGCAATCTCTTGCCCCAGAGCGACGGCGAGGGCTTCGGTCAAACCACCATGCACCTGGCCTTCGATGATCATCGGATTGATCCGCGTGCCGCAATCGTCCAGCGCATAGAAGCGGCGAATTTCCGTCACACCCGTGTCGACGTCGATGTCCATCACACAGACATAGGCTCCGAACGGATAGGTCATGTTGGGCGGGTCGTAATAGCTGACGGCCTCAAGCCCCGGCTCGATCCCCGGAATGGCCTGGTTGTAGGCTGCAAAGGCGATTTCCTTCATCGTCTTGAACTTTTCAGGCGCGCCTTTCACGACAAACCGATCAACGTCGAATTCCACGTCATTGTCGTGAACCTCAAGCAGGTACGCCGCGATCATCTGCGCCTTGGCGCGGATCTTGCGGCCGGCCATGGCCGTGGCTGCGCCCGCCACAGGGGTAGAGCGCGACCCGTATGTGCCGAGGCCATAGGGTGCTGTATCGGTGTCGCCTTCCTCGATGGTGATGCTGTCGGCAGGCAAGCCAATTTCCGAGGCAAGGATTTGCGCGAAGGTTGTCGCGTGGCCTTGCCCCTGGCTGATCGTTCCCAGGCGAGCAATCGCCGACCCGGTCGGATGGATGCGGATTTCGCAGCTGTCGAACATACCAAGCCCAAGGATATCACAGTTCTTTACCGGGCCGGCGCCGACAATCTCAGTAAAAAAGCTCAGGCCAATGCCCATCAGCTTGCGCGTCTTGCCAGCTTTGAAGTCCTCGACCCGCTGGGCCTGTTCGGACCGCAGCCCTTCGTAATCGACTGTCTTGAGCGCCTTATCCCATGCGGTGTGATAATCGCCGCTGTCGTACTCCCAACCAAGGGCGGCGGTGTAGGGGAACTGCTCCTTCTTGATGAAGTTGATCCGGCGCAGCTCCGCTGCGTCCATGTTCAACTCTATGGCCAGAACCTCGATCATGCGTTCGATGAAGTAGACCGCCTCGGTCACCCGGAACGAGCAGCGATAGCTGACGCCGCCCGGGGCTTTATTAGTGTAGACGCCATCGACCTCTAGATAGGCGGTCGGGATGTCGTAGGAGCCGGTGCAGATGTTCATGAAGCCCGCCGGGAACTTCGTGGGATCGGCGCAGGCATCAAAGCCGCCGTGGTCGGCTGTCACATGGCAATGCAGCCCGGTGATTTTGCCGTCCTTGGTGGCAGAGATCTTGCCGGTCATATGATAGTCGCGGGCAAAGGCGGTGGTCATCAGATTGTCCATCCGGTCTTCGATCCACTTTACGGGCTTGCCCGTGACGATCGACGCTACGACCGAGCAGACATAGCCCGGGTACGCGCCGACCTTGTTGCCAAAGCCGCCGCCAATATCGGGGCTGATCACGCGGATGTTGTGCTCTTCAATGCCCGAGATCAGCGACACGACCGTCCGGATCGCGTGCGGCGCCTGGAACGTGCCCCACAGCGTCAGCTTGCCGTTAACCTTGTCCATCGACGCCACGCAGCCGCAGGTTTCCAGCGGGCACGGGTGGGTGCGATGGTAATACATGCTTTCAGTCGCAACGACCTCGGCGTTGGCGATGACCTCGTCCGTTGTGCCCTTGTCGCCCGCGTCCCATGTAAAAATGTGGTTGGGATGTTTGCGGGGTCCGTGTGCGCCATCGGGAATTGACCCGTCTTCGCCAACAAGATCTTCGCGCAGCACCACATCCGATTGCAAAGACTCGAACGGGTTGACGATGACAGGCAGTTCTTCGTAGTCAACCTCGACCGCCTCGATCCCGTCAGCGGCGGCATAGCGGTCTTCGGCGACGACATAGGCGACTTCCTGGCCCTGAAATAGCACCTTGCCATCGGCCAGTACCATCTGCTTGTCGCCCGCCAGCGTCGGCATCCAGTGCAGCCCCAGCGGCTCCAGATCCGCCGCTGTCAGCACGGCCAGAACGCCGGGCACCTCAAGTGCGGCAGCGGTATCGATGCTCTTGATCCGTGCATGGGCGTAGGGAGAGCGGACAAAGTCGCCAAACAGCATGCCATCCAGCTTGATGTCATCGACATAGTTGCCCTTGCCTTGGGTAAAGCGCGCATCCTCGACCCGCTTGCGCGAGCAGCCCATGCCTTTGAGATTGTCGACACGTTCTTCGCGGGAAATATCGTCCTTCATTCTGCGGCCTCCTTGGCTGCATTCATTTCGGCTGCGGCGGCCTGAATGGATTTCACAATGTTCTGATAACCCGTGCAGCGGCAGATATTGCCGGCCATACCAAAGCGGATTTCTTCTTCGGTCGGGTTGGGAATTTTTTCCAGCAGCTTGGTCGCCCGGGTGATCATCCCCGGCGTGCAATAGCCACACTGCAATCCGTGGTGTTCTTTGAACGCCTCTTGCAGCGGGTGAAGGTTTTCAGGTCCGCCGAGACCTTCGATAGTTGTCACCTCGGCGCCATCGGCTTGCGCCACGAACATGGTGCAGGATTTCACCGACTTACCGTTGATTGTGACCGTGCACGCCCCGCAGTGGGATGTTTCGCAGCCAATGTGCGGCCCGGTGATATTCAGCCGTTCGCGCAGCGTATAGATCAGCAGTTCGCGCGGTTCGGCCAGGAACTCCTCGTCCTTGCCGTTCACGTTCATTTTGATGTGCATTTTCTTGGACATGGTGTGTTCCTCTTACGCCCGCGACCAGGCGCGCTCGATGGCGCGGCGCAGGATGACGCCCGCCACATGATTCTTGAATGCGACGGGGCCGCGGTTGTCTTCGGTTGGGTCGATATCGCCCAGCATCGCAGCCACTGCCGCGTCCAGTGCGGCGGCATCGACAGGTGTTCCCACCAGCGCGGCGCCCGCATCCTCGGAATAAACCGGCGTGTCGCTTAGGTTCGTCATAGCGATGGCGGCGCTGACGCACGTTCCGCCGTCCTTGACGATCTGCACAGCGGCGGCGGCCGTCGCGTAGTCGCCGATCTTGCGCTTTTGCTTTTCGTAGGCGTAGCCGCCAGCTGGCGTGGGGATGGTCACGGCGGTCAGCACCTCATCATCCTCGCGCGCGGTCATGTAAGCGGCCTCGTAAAACTCCCGCGCGAGAATATCACGCTCGCCATCCGGACCGACCAAGGTGAACACCGCATCAAGGCATTGCATCAGACCCGGCATGTCATTGCCCGGATCGCCATTGGCGACGTTGCCACCGACGGTGCCCATGTAGCGGACTTGAGGATCAGCGATCTGCAAGGCAGCCTCGCGCAGGATGGGGGCGGCATCCGCGAGGCCGGCATGGTCTATGATTTCGGCCTGCGTGACCATCGCGCCGATCCGAACGCCGTCGGCACCTAGTTCGATATCCGACATACCTCCGACATCTTGAAGGTCGATCAGGTGTGGGACTTCCGCCATGCGAAGTTTCATCATCGGAATCAGACTGTGCCCGCCTGCCATGACGCGCGCGTCATCTCCGTATTCTTCAAGTACAGCCAGAACGCCAGCCATATCCTGAGGACGGTGATATTCAAATGCCGCTGGAATCATCGGCTCTCCTCCTTAAAGCGAATGCTCAGTGTCGGAGGAAGTTTGCATGCGACAGCAAGCCACATCACCAGAAAATCAGTGAAACACAGGTCTTTTGCACGAAATGCGCGTGCTCACGCACCAATTGCGCCGCCCTACGACGCAAGCACGTCTTGAACAACCTTCAGTTTGGAACGGCTAACGGGTGCGGGCGGCAGATCACCCCTGTCGAAAAGGCAGCGCCCTTTGTCCTTGGTTCTTTCAAACCGCGAGACACGGGCAGGGTTGACCAAGTAGCTGCGATGCGTCTGCAGGAACCCCAGCGGCAAGAGGCGTTTGGAAGCCACGGTGATCGGCCAGACACAGAACAGCCGTTCGTCCTCGGTATAGATCTGCGTGTAGTGCCCATCGGCACGTACGAAAACAACGTCTCTTGCCCTGACAAAGACTTTGTTGCCGTCTGCTTCGCAAGGGATCTGCAGATCCGCCTTCAGTTCCGGCTCGAGCTTCGCTCGCTGGTGTTGCTCTTGTGATCCGGGCGTGACCAGATACGTCACGCTCACCCAGAGGCACGCACCGAAGATCACAAAGCTGAAGAAGATCACACCAAGTGCCAAAGTTTCATTGCTCATGGTGGGGCCGAATTCAGTAGCGGTGGACGCTTGCACAAAATTGGTTTCCGCAATCGCCAGAAAATGAGCCGAGCAAACTGCAATCGCAAAACAAATCGTCCCAAGCACGATGTTGCGGTTCGTGCGCTTTCCGTAGGCGATCCAGAAGGCAAGAATGCATAGCCCGATGGCCACGATGGAAGAAAAGACGACACCCGACGTCGTATAGACCGCGCGGCACAACTCCAGACCGGCCATGCCGATATAGTGCATGACCAGAATGCCGGTCCCGACAACGCAGCCGGAAAGCGAAATGATGAGCGGTGTGCGGTCAGCGAAATGCAACAGGATCAAGGCCGCGCCAACAAGAAGGATCGCTGACAGAGCCGACACCAGCGTGATCGCCGCATCGTAGTAGAACAATATCGGCAGCTTCAAACCCAGCATGGCCACGAAGTGCATCGCCCAGATGCCGCCCCCCAAGGCGACGGCCGCAAGCGCGATCGACGCCTTTTTTTGAAACATCGGTTTTTCTGACAGATCGCGGGTCAGCGAAAGACCTGTGAACCCCGCGACAAGTGCCACGACGCAGGACATTGCGATCAGGAAGCTGCTATGGTCGACGGTCAGAAACTCCATGCTGAAGAGGATGGCCAAGACTCAAGCGATTTGCAATCAGTGCCGTTCGCACGGCCTCCATCGCTTGCCTTGGAGTGCGGTCAGCGACAGCCGTAACTCTAAATGACTGAAGGCTCTGCGGCTGATACGCTAGAGCTGCAGAAACCCAAATGCAATTGTCCGATAGAAGACATTCAAGTACTTTGCTGCATCCGTCACTAATGGGATGTACCGGCTGCTTCACCCAGCAGTTTAGGCTTTGCCTATATCTGCAAACAGGAGAAG
>NZ_JBXWMI010000029.1:0-21001 GCF_059609765.1 Ruegeria sp. YTSC106 | reverse complement strand
TACCGCTCGGTTTCGCAATGGAAATTGAGGGCGAGGTCATGATCTCTGCCTGACAGGCCTGCAACGGCTTTGTCCGCCGACTGTGAGTTGGACCATATGCCGAATTTGCACGTGCGGCGAATGGCAGGAATGTGGGCTGCATCCGCAGCGTGCGATGTGTAGGCTGAGAGTCCGCTAAGGGCCGACGATCTCAAAATCCTTGTTGAGATGCAGATAGCCCCCCGGCGCCTCGCCCTTGGCGTTGCCGAGGAAGGAAATGATGATCTCACTCCCAAGACAATGCACTGTATGCGGGCCCGACAAATCCGCCTTGGCCTTGATCTGGGCCCCGTCGATCACCTTGTGCAGGCGCGGCGCACGCGGGTCGGTGGCGGTGTCCACGATGTGCAGCTTGTTGGAGCGCACGCCGGGCAGGATCAGGTACTTGCGGCTCATCGAGCCATCGTCATGACAGGACGAACAGGCGTTCCATCCCATGTGGTGCAGCTCGTCGCCAATGCCCGGCATCTCCAGCCGGTGGATGACCTGGGAATAGGTCGGGCTGTCGGGGTCCACATCCACGGTCGCCAGGTAGTCGGGTTTCTGAATGCCCGTACCTGTATAGATCGCAATCGTATAAAGCAGTTTCTCTCGCGGAGCCTCGATCGCGGCCTGAGGCGATGCGTATCCCGGCCCACAACACTCTGACATTCTATCCTCCCATCCGATCTGCGATCGCGACGATGCGATACATGTCGCGAAGGACTGGTTTTTCGATCAGTTTGCCGTCGATGACGACAAGGCCGGTATCCGCCTTTTCAAACTCTGAGATGATCCGACGAGCGCGCTCGATCTGCACCTCGGTCGGCGTAAACACCTCGTTTAAAGCGGCAATCTGCTTTGGATGGACAGAGCCTTTTCCGGCAAACCCGAGATCGCGGACTTTCTCCGCCTCGACGCGCATGCCTTCATGATCGTCAAGATCGAGGAAGGGCACATCGATCACATCGAGGCCGGCGGCCGCAGAAGCGTGCACGACACGGGACCTTGCGTAAATCATAGACTCAAAAGTGTTCTGGCATCGCAACTCGGCAGCCATATCCACGCCGCCAAAGAACATCGCATCAATCCGAGGTGAGCATCTGGCGATTTCGAACGCCGCTTCCAGCCCCTCGTTGGTTTCGATGATGACATGCAGGCGCGTGGCGTGCCCTGCCTCGGTCAGAAGCTGATCCAGCATCACCACTTCATCTGGCGTGCGCACCTTGGGCATCATCAGCGCAGGCGGAGGGGTGTCGCTGGCCAGCACCGCGTTCACGTCCTCGATGCCGAAGCGTTCGCGCATCGAATTGATCCGGACGATACATTCGACACCGTCATCCGTCTGTGGTTCTTCGAACAGCGCCAGCGCGTTACGACGGGCCTCGGCCTTGTCCTTGGGCGCAATGCCATCTTCGAGCTCCACACAGACGATATCCGCGCCCGAGGCCAGCGCCTTGGGAAACATCTCCGGCCGCAACCCGGGTGTGAAAATGAAACTGCGCCGTGGGCGTGGTGTTCGGTTGGTCATGCCTGTGTTCCGATTGTTGGCCGCTCAGGAATGGAACGATCCACACCTCGAACGATTGCCTTTTCACGGTCGAAGAAAGGCACATCTACGATCTGAGTGTCGTGTGTGCTGCCATCCGGCAAGCGCATTTTTAGGCTCCGGCCGACCCAATCACCGGGCGCATCAAAACGCACGTATCCGACACCAAGCCCTAGCGTCGGCGAAGGAATACCGGCCGTGACAAAACCTACAGCAACCTCACCATTCAGAACGACGGCACCCGATACAGGGGTCTCAGTCTCGCAGGTTATGCCAAAAAAACATGAACGGGTGTCTTTGCCCACCAGCGCGTCACGTCCGATAAAATCACCCTTGTCCATGTCAATGAAAGGGGCGAGGCCTGCCTCAAAGGGCGTCATGTCGGGTGTCATATCTGTCAGATTGCCCAGTATCCCGCCTTCGATCCGCCGCAGGGTCATGGCCCGGCAGGATGAAAACTCCAGCCCATGCGGTGCCCCACAGGTCATGAGGTGATCCCATAGCGCCAAATGATCAGTCTTAGCTCCATTACAGTAAATCTCGTATCCCAACTCATTCGTAAAACCAGTGCGGGAGACGTAAAACTGCTGTCCGCCTATGTCGAAGTAGCCCGAGCGGAAATACTTCAGTGTCTCATTCACCGCCCCGTCAGAGGCCGCTTTCATGATCTCCAGGGACGTCGGCCCCTGGATCTGCAGCACCCGGCTGTTCGGGTCGGAAATCGTCACATCATAGTCGCCAGAATGCGCCATCAACCAGGTTTCAAAGGGGCCATCAGCCTGCACATACCAAAACCGGTTTTCTTCCAAACGGAATATCACGCCATCCATGAACACACCGCCCTGCGGAGTACAGGCGATGGCATAATAGCCGCGGCCTTCCGTCATGGAGGCGACACGACGCGCCAGCACTTGGTCCAGAAACGGCACCGCGTCCGGGCCTGAGATTTCAATCGGCTTCTCGGGCGTGTCAAAGATCAGGGCCTTCTGCCGCAGGCGCCAGTATTTTTCGATGTGATCCTCACCCAAAGAAATCGGAAAATACCGCCCTGCATAGACGCCACGGATCATCGCGGGGCAATCGGTGCGTTCAATAAACGGCGACTCCTCGAAACGACGTGCGCTGATTGAGACATTGCTCTCCAAATCCGACGCTTCTTGAAAATTTCCCATGGCTTACTCCTTCAACGCTTGGGAAGATCCGTGTGGTAGAGTGTTTCAAATACACCTGTTCCGGTTATGACACCTGAACAAAGACACGATCATTTTCGACTTTAACAGGGTAGGTTTTGAGGTCCTCATAGACCGGCGCTGACAAAGCCTTGCCGGTGCAGATATCAAAGCGACCGCCGTGCAGGGGGCATTCGATCACACAGTCTATGACAAGCCCTTCCTCCATGGATTCCTCTTCATGGGTGCACATCAGGTCCGTTGCGAAGAAGCCCTTTTTGGTGTTGTAGATCGCGATCCTGTGACCGTGATGTTCCCACGCGATCAGGTCTTCGTCGTCGATATCCGTGGTTGCGCAGGCGTCTATCCATTGGCTCATTGGTGTGTCGGGCTCCATTTATCCAGGGCTTCGAGGAATTTTTCCTTCTCACCCTCGTGCATTGAAATGTTGGTTTGTGGATACGGGAAATTGCCGGCGGTCACTTCACTGTGGAACGCGCCAAGGGCAGCGACACGCTCATCCTGGATCTGTTTGTGCAGACGCCCCACATGGCCAAAGGCATGGGCGTGTTTTGGCGGTGTATCCTCTTCGCTGGCTTCGCCACAGATATCGGCCACGAAGGACATGATCACGTCGCCCGCCATGCCCGATCCCAGAGAGAAGGTTACAATCGATGTCTTGTTGTTGACGGCTTCCAGCACTTCTTCGGCAATGCATTCGGCCTCAACCGCGATAACACCGACATCTTCCATCCGCTTCAGCGTTTCATAAACCTTCATCGCCTCGTCGGATTTGCGCCCCCAACCACGCAGGCCCCCGCAATAGTGGCTGAAGGTCGGGATCAGACCGATATGGCTCTGCACTGGAATACCCTCACGCGACATCATCTCCATCGCATCGAATGACCGCAGTGTGTAGTACATATCCCCGCCCCGGCGCATAGCCTCGAAGGCATCGGCAAGGATTTCCTCGTTCGATCCGAACTGTGCCCATGTTGATCCAAGCCCTGTGAAATGGGTTGGTGCGATGGCGCGGACATCCTCGATCTGATCCATGCCAACCACAAAGAGATCAATGCCGGCCTCTTTGCAGGCGCGGATTTCATCGGCATTGGCAGGATTGGCCATGGACAGCTTGCGGCCCGTTCCTTTCAGAGCCTGAAGATCAGAGACCGTATAGTTGCGCGCCGCGGGTTTGCGGGAAAAATCATAAATGCGTTTCATGGATCACATGTTCCTCTCGGCGAACTTCTGAATTGGACCGCCCTCAGTAATCATGTGCGTTGCCTGGCGGATCGACGGGGCTTTGGTCGAGAGACCAAGCGAACGGCGGGTTGTCACCACCAGAACCTCCCAGTTGCTGCGAAAGAAGCCGGGGTCGGGTTCTGGCACCTGATCCTTTACAGCTTCGGCCAGATCAGGAAGCGCATGAAACGGCACATTAGGGTAGAGGTGATGTTCCACGTGGTTGTTCATGTTCATGTAGAGAAACTTCGCCAGCAAGTTGGTGCGAAACGACCGAGTGCTTTCCAGGATAGAGGGCGAATTTTCCTGCAACTCGACATGTTGGATCAGTGTGAACAACAGCATGACGGGTGCCCCCAAAATCCGGGGCAGCACAATCAGCCAGACAGGCCACCAGATGCCAAGGAAAGGTGCTGCTGCGATGGCCGCATAGATGGCCAGCATAATCCGCGCGTTGCGCGTCATCCTGGGAAACTCGGGCTCGGGCGTGCAGCTGCGCATCATATCGGTGTATTGCTTGGTCGCCAGTTGCCAGAAAACATGGACATGAAAACGAAGTATACCGAACCCGGTGATCTCTGTGATCCAACCTTTCAGCCCCATGGGCGTATCAAAGGGGAACTGGGCGTCTTTTTCGGCCCACCACGTAAACGTGTGGTGCGAGGTATGGGTGTAGCGGCGGTGCAGAGGTTCTTCCATGTAAATCAGGGACGACATCCAAAGCACGGTTTCATTCAGCCATCTGGTGCGAAAGGCGGTGCCATGGGCGGTTTCATGGCTCATCGAATAGGTCGGAACGCACAGGAAAATCCCGTGCACAAACATGGCGGGCCACATCCAGAATGTGCCAAGGGTCAGATAGACCAACGCCCCTGTCATGCAAAGCGAACCCAGCCACAGAGCAAGATAGATCAGCCCGGGGCGGTCTGATCTCGCGGCGATGGATTTGAGAGTTTTCTTGTCCAATTTCACGCCCGAAGACGCGGCATTGGTGGGGACATAGTCAGGCATAGTTGCTCCTCAGCTCGCGTAGTCCGCGCCTTCTTTGTCAAGAATGGCCATCAGGTTTTCCAGGTGCCGCTCGGCAAAGCCGTGGTAGTTGTCATTCTCATACGCCACTTTTTCGGCAACGGCGTCGGACAGAATCCGTAGGGGACGACCAGTCTGGAGTGCCTGAATGTATGTCTCTGCCGCCCGTTCAAAGTAGTAAAGACGGTTAAAGGTTTCAGCGATTGTATCGCCCATCACCATCACCCCATGATTGCCCATGATCATGACTTTCTTCGTCGGATCGCCCATCGCCGCCGCGCAGCGTTCCGCCTCGTCATCGAAGGCCAGGCCACCGTAGTGTTCATCAATGATTGTCCGGTTGAAAAACATGGCAGCGTTCTGATCCAATGGCGGCAGGCTGCTGTCTTCAAGGCAGGCCAAAGCGGTGGCATAGATCGAATGCACATGCATCAGGCACCGATGATGCGGACAGCGGCGGTGAATAGCGCCGTGCAGCCCCCAGGCCGCTCTGTCGGGTGCATCCGGGCGGTTCAGGGTTTCAGGGTCGTTGGCATCAATCAGGATCAGGTCAGAAGCCTTGATCAGCCTGAAATGCACCAAATTGGGGTTCATCAAAAATTGCGTGCCCTCTTCATTCACCGCCAGGCTGAGATGGTTGCCGACGGATTCGTGCATATTCAGCCGCTCGACCCAGCGAAAGGAAGCCGCTAGCTCGGTGCGCTCCTTCCAGTGGTCCATGTTTGAACCCGTTTCCGCAGATCGAAGAGAACCTGTTGGCATGCTTTTGACTCCCTGAAAAAGCTTCGGAGCCAATCTCTCTTCAAACCAGGTTTTGGACAAATTATAAATACCAAAGTAATATATTACTAGAAATTATGAATGCTTTTAATCTCAGCGCGTCAGGACCCGACTTGCTCATCCAGCCATTCCAGAAAGGCACGGCTGGCCGGAGTTTGTTCGTTGCTGCGTAACTCGCTAATGAAGTAACGCTCTTTCATCTTGATTTGACCGTCGTAGGGGCGAACGAGTTGTCCGGCGATCGAGGCGGCCTCGAACAGACTGGTATGCGACAGTGCCAAACCTAAGCCATTGATCGCCGCAGTCTGGGACACCACCACGGTCGAGGAGAAATTCACTGGATTGGGCGGAGGACCGCAGAATTTGGAACCGTGCCAGGCGTTCCAACTGGCTGTCATACTGGATGTGTCAAACAGTGGAACATGATCAAGTCTGCCGGAATTGGCCAATTCGGGTGAACAAACCGGGAAAAAAAATTCATCCCGCAGCGGCCTCAAGTCTGCTCGTGCCTTACCGATGAGATTCACGATCTCGATCTCGAATTTGGGCGACCGCTCTTCAATGTCCGAGATATGTGGTAGGATATTCAACCGCAACCACGGGTGTTGCCGATACAGGCTGTCCAACCTTGGCATGAGCCAGAAGAGCGTCAAAGCCATGTTCGCACGTAACGTCAGCGACTTTCCGCGATCAGGATCAGCGACCTTTCGGGATCCAGCGCGCAGTATCTCGAAAGCCTCATGCACGAAGTACAGATAGTTGCGACCTTCGTCTGTCAGCTGCTTGGTACGGCCAACTCGATGGAACAGGGCAAGTTTCAGATGAGCCTCCAGTAGCCGGATCTGATGCGACACCGCAGGTTGGGTGATTTTCAGCTCTGCCGCTGCGGCTGTGAAGGATCCGAGCCGGGCACAAGCCTCAAAGCTGCGTAGCCAGTTTAACGGTGGCATGTTGTCAGTATTCGACAAAGCGGTCTCAATCCATTATTTCTGATTATCAGTTACCGCCGAATTTATCATTTGTCTACGTCCCGGTTTGATTGGAGCATTTGTCATATATGTTTTTTCGGGAGATGATCATGCGGAAAGAGAACTTCATTCGGGAACTAGAAGCTAAATTCTCACGTGGTCAAATAGGCCGCCGCCAGTTTATGACCAACGCTCTGGCAGCTGGCGTTACCGTTGCTGCGGCGAGCTCGTTCGCATCGAGCGTCGAAGCTGCTACACCGAACATGGGCGGTACGTTGAAGGCCGGTTTCGGTTTCGGCTCAACCTCCGACACATTGGACCCGGGCCAATTTGCTGGCGATTTCCTGCTTTGTATGTCCTTCGGCTTCAACGGCTATCTGACCGAAGTTGGCGTCAATGGCGATGTTGTGCCTAGCGTGGCGGAATCGTGGGAAAGCACACCGGACGCCAAGACGTGGACGTTCAAGGTTCGCAGCGGTGTCGAGTTTCACAATGGAAAGCCTGTGACGGCAACGGATTGTGTCGCGTCGCTCAACTTCCATCGTGGGGAAAATTCGACATCGGCGGCAAGTTCGCTGCTGACCGAGGTCACGGACATCAAGGTCGATGACAAGAACACGTTCACGGTGACGCTGGCCAACGGAAACGCCGACTTCCCATTTATCCTGACCGATTATCACATAACCGTGGCGCAGGCGAAGGGCGACTCCATTGATTGGCAGAGCGGCGTCGGCTGCGGCGCCTACAAGCTCGACCGTTACGACCCGGGCGTATCTGCAGAACTGTCGCGTTACCAGAACAGCTGGAAGAAGACCTATCTCGATGGCGCCCAGCTGTTGTCAATTCTCGACGCGACCGCGCGTACCGCCGCAATCCAATCCAACAGCATCGACATCATTGATCGCGTCAGCAAGAGGACAGCTGGGCTGTTCGGCAAGACGCCGGGCATCAATTTGGTTCTCACGGATGGCACCCAACACTTTTCGTTTCCGATGCGGTGCGACGTCGATCCTTACAGCAACCTCGACGTACGGCTCGGCCTCAAGTACGCATTCAATCGTCAGGAGCTGGTCGATAAGATCCTGTTCGGTTACGGCGCAGTCGGCAACGACATCCCACTGTCACGCAGCCAGAAATTCTACAACGCCGACATTCCTCAGCGCCCGTACGATCCGGACAAGGCGAAGTTTCACTTCAAGAAGGCCGGTGTCCTCGGCAACACGTTCGAGCTCTCGGCCGCCGATGCGGCGTTCGCTGGGGCGATCAACACCGCAGTGTTGATGCAGAATTCGGCGAAACCGGCCGGCATCAGCATTGATGTCAAGCGCGTGCCGAACGACGGATACTGGAGTGAAGTTTGGAACCAGGTGCCGTGGTGCGCGAGTGCTTGGGGTGGTCGCCCGACGGCGGACCTGATGTTCACGACAGCCTACAAGGGCGGTGTGGCGTGGAACGAGTCTCATTGGGCCAACAATCGCTTTGACGAACTGTTGCTCAATGCGCGGTCCGAACTTGACGAATCCAAGCGTGCCCAGATGTACGGTGAAATGCAACAAATCCTGTGGGACGACGGCGGAGCCTTGATTCCAATGTTCGCATCATATCTTGCGGCGACCACTGATAGTGTCGGCATTCCCGAGAAGCGCGCGTCGAACTGGGATCTCGACGGAGGCCGCTGGATTGAGCGCTGGTGGCGCACCTAGTTCAGGATGGCGATACCCGAGGTCCGTTCTCCGAAATATGGCGCTGCTGGGCCAGTGACTGAGATGGGCGGTTAACTCTGATGATGAGACCGCCCCACGACGGTATCAAACTGCCAAGGTGGGTTTTAATGCAGCAAGGATCGCTTGAACCGTATGCTGGAAACCGAAGATGGTATGGGCTGGGTCCACTGTCCGGCAACCACCGCGTCATCGCCTTCGCTCCATTCGTGAATGAAACCCTGCCGGACGTCATCGAAATGGATCGTGACGGCGGGCGCTGACTTCCCTTTGGCCCAAGCCGGAAACTAATTGCCGAGGCGACCTTGTGACTGGAAGCAATTGCGAAAGTTGCCCCAGCAAATGCCTGCTTCGTACCGCAGACTGCCAGTTAGCAGATTGCTCGATTTCGCGCGTGCAGCGAATGTCACCTCTGACTGGCCGCGCCGCAGCATCTTGACCGGTTGGCCGACGGCAGCTCTGGGCCGTTCCACACCGGCGCGATCTGTGACTGGCACCAACATGTTGCAACCCATCTGACGGCTGCTGCGAGCCCGAAGCGGAAGTGGTTTGGCTTTGATGCTCGCAGGTGCTGCAAGCTGATCACTGACGCCGTGCGGGCACCACAGAAAGAAGAGCGGCCTTTCGTTGTAATCGCAGCGAAATCTGAAAGGCCAAGGACCGAGTTGCGGGAAGGAACAGTGGTTGGCATGCGACTATGCTTTGCGCAGCTTTTCGAAATTCTGGGGCCCCGGCGGGGTCCGTTAGCTTGGCAATGCGGACAACGACGTAAAATTTCAAAAATTTTCGTTTGTTGAGCAAATACCCGAGCTTTTCTTATACTGATATTCTGGATAGCAGAGACCGATATGTCTGAACTTTGTGGAACTCTAGACAACAATTATCTGCACGTGGCACTAAGCGATAGTGCCGTGGGTTGCCTTCGCGCGGCTTGTCAGTCAGGTGCGATGCCGGGCACTGTTATTGGCATCCCGGATGATCTCAGCCATGGCCCGCTGGACGATCTGCAAGTACGCCGCAGCTACTTTCAGAACTTGTTTATTCAAAGTGGCGCAAGACGAGAAGAGGCATGTGACATTCTTGCGTCCTGGCGCTGTCTTATGGCTGAAGCTGGCAGAATACAGACAAGGGAAGTTGTCGTTTGGGCTGGCGAAAACGTATCAGAGACTATGTTTCTTCACATGTTTTGCGACTGGATGCACGGTACCGATATCAAGCTATCGCATGTCAATGTTTCTGAAAGCAGCGACCAGCACTACGTCGCTATGTGGCAGCCGTCATATCTGGCCGGTATTTGCAGTAACGCTCGCGAATTGAATAACGCAGAGCGGGAACATCATTCATCTGAATATCGGCGCCTTTGCGCAGAAAAGGGTGTATTGCGCCGATGGTCAGCGGGACGTGTCGCTACAATGCAATCCAACTTCTATGATGACCTGCTCTTGTCGAGTTGCACGACCGATTGGTCCGTTGCCGGTCGGGTCGTGGGTCTTGCGATGAGCCGATGCGACGCACATAACCGGATGAGCGATCTCTTCTTCGCCAGTCGACTGGCGGCCCTGATCGAGAACGGCTTGATTGAGGTCCAGAAAAAGACAGGTCGATTGTTTGAAATCAACATTCGCATGTCGGCATCGAGTCCAGCGCATGAATCGAAGGCTTGGCGTGGCTAGCCGTTTCCCAGGCTTTGCGCAGATCGTGCGTCAGCCACGCGAAATTGAGGATTCGTGCCCGATATCGTCGCTCGCAGGAGCTCTCTGCAACTGAAACATGCAGCCAGACCAAGCCAGTAGAGGAGTTTCGAGTCGACCTGAGCGCGAAATTTGGGTTACACTTGTCGAAGCGAACGTTGGCTTGGAAGTCTTGAGAGTGAAACATGAACCGTTGGGCATTGGTGGCATTCATATTGATGGGGATCTCAGGCAATCCGGCGGTAGCACAACCGCTTGAAGAAGAACCAAGGGCCTTCAATCCCTATAGCGAAACGGCCTTGGCGATTACCGGGCCGGTGATTTTGTCGACCAGCCGAATGGTCTTTGAGACAGGTGGGTTTCTAGAACTCGAGACCGTCAACCAAGCTGCTTCGGGTGCCTGGGGAGTTTCCGGTGACGTGCCTGTGGCACAAGTGTTCCGAGTTACAGGAGACGTAGGACCTCTTCGGCGGGACAACAACCTCTGCGGAGATCAGAGCATAACCTACATGGCGGCTTGGGCGGAGGAACTCTCTGGGTCCGAGTACCTAGGCGTCGCAATGTTCAGCGGTACGGAGATGCCGGGTGGCGCAATCGAAGAAGGCACCTGCGGGACCTATTTCTATTCGATCGATGTAGAGAGATAGAAGCGGTCAAACAGGGCGCGCTACACTGACTTCAAAGTCCACATTCTTTCGTTCAAATGGATGGCAGCGCGCGGAGTGCGCCTCAAGGATTGAATGGTCGAAAGCAGGAGTGGGAAAGTCAGTGGAGCGTTTCTGATGATTGTGAAGCCAGGTTTTCTTTTTGGGATTGCTCTCTTTGCCGTCGGTGCGTCGTTCTGGGCGGGGTCAGTGTTTCAGAAGGCCCTCTATCATGATCGGTGCCTTGATCTTGGCGGTGGTCAAAACCCCGAAAATCACCCGATTTGTGTTGTAGAGGCAGAAGCCCAAGCACTCAGGTTTGGACCGATAATGGTCACAGAACGCGATCTGGTCAGGCTCGAGGTTCGGTATGAATCAAGCAACCAAGCACGTGTATACTTTACGTTGGAACAAAGGATCGCGAGCGCGTTGGCTGCCTTTACCTCCGCCTCGGTTGGGCAACACTTGGACATCTGGGTCGGCAACCAGATGTTGAACTCTGTCTACATTGCTGAAGGCGTCACGGGGGACCAATTCATCTTGCCGCTGAACAAGCCACAAGCGGAGAATCTCGAACGATTGCTAAGCGCAGAAATTCGCTAAGTGTTTGCCTTCAATTCATTTTAAGGACATCAGGAGTAACATCGTGAAAATCTTAACCCCAAGTTTGTGTTGTCTTTTCTTCCTGCCCTACGTTGTCGCGGCTGATCCGACGACGGAGTGTGGAGGAAGCAGTCAGGTCGAAATTGGCGCCTGCGTCGCTGAAACCCTGACCCGTGTCGATGCAACGATCGACATCTACCTAGGCTTCGCGATGAGTGCTGCAGAAGAGCTTGATGCGGTAACAGGTCGAGCGGTTGCTGTTCCCGCTCTGGAGGACGGGCAGGCTGCGTGGTCTGCTTATCGAGACGCGCATTGTGAATTTGTCGGGGCCACGTTTGGCGGTGGCTCTGGCACAGGAATTGGCATCGATTCTTGCAGGGTGGAACTCGGCCGGGAGCGAGCAGCCATGCTGATGCGCTACTCACAATGACATCCAAATGGAGGGGCAAAATGCCGGAGCAGAGTGAAAATAGACGCCGCGCTTTGCATAATGGATTTTTATCGATGGCCATATGCATTGTGACATTTGCAAATCCATACCCGACGTACGCTCAACAGGCCCAAATGGGCACTTGCTCAGGAAGCTCTGGCGCACCGTCGGCCGTGGAGACTGCACTGGACGATGTCCTCAAACAAGTCATCGATTCCCCGCTCGGTTCAGCTCCTGGCGCTGTTCTTTCAGTCCGCGCCGGAGACTGGCAGTACATAGCCGCGACCGGATTTGCTGACCCTTCCGCCGCCACGCCGATCGACTGCGCGATGCCATTCCAGATCGGAAGCAATACCAAGATGATGACGGCGGTTGTCCTGCTGCAGCTAATGGAAGAAGGGCGACTAGGCATCGACGACCCGTTGTCCATACACCTTCCAGAATTCGCGGCGCGGCTACCGCATGGAGAGGCAATAACTCTACTTCATCTGGCGCAGCACACGTCCGGGATCTTCAGCTATACTGACAATGCTCCTGACGGCACGCCAGGTCTGATGGAGGGCGCCACAACAAGCCGTGACGCTCTTGTGCGTTCGCTTGCACCACAAGAGATGGTTGATTTTGTCATAGAACATGGGGAGCCGAATTTTTCGCCTGGTGCGGAAGGTTCCTGGAGTTACAGCAATACAGGATACGTGCTTCTCGGGATGGTCATTGAGAAACTGGAGAAACACCCGATCGGAAAGTCGTTCGAAACGCGGATCTTCGGACCTCTTGGCATGAACAAGACCTATCTATGGAACGGTATTCCGAGGCCTGAGTTTGGGTTGCCACGGTCATTCCTTGAAGGCGACCACTACGAAACGACCGACTGGAACATGACTCAGGGGTGGGCTGCTGGCGCTGTGATTTCAACTGTCGACGATATGCATACCTTCATTGAAGCGCTTGTCGCAGGTGAACTCTTCCTGCAACCGGAAACGTTGTCAGAAATGATGGATACCATTCAAACCACACATCCGGCGCTAGCCGGATACGGGCTGGGGCTGGCGATGAAAGGAGACAATCTTTGGGGCCACGGCGGCCAAACCCTTGGTTTTGAGTCTGAGGTGGCCGCATTCGCGGACCGAGACATGTCGATTGTGGCCTGGGCTACGTCTTCGAGTAATGCCCTCGGATTTGGTGCGTTGTTGATTTCAGATGCCCTTCGCAAAGCAGGCGCCCTGCCAGAATAAATGTACGGGGGACTCCAAAAATCTAACTTACCCGTCGTACCGGGTGTACTGCAGGGGTCTTGTCACGTAAAACCAGTGTAAACGGTTATCCTTCCTTCCAAAGGTTTTGTGGTCTGAAAATAGGTGTGATTCATGAGGAATAGACTGCGCATCTTTGGCCTTGCCAGTCTTGCTTTGGTTGGCTTTTCATGGCTTGGGGAGATGGTTTTCTATGGCGATGTCAACGCAGAAGGAGTCCTTCAGGAGAGCCTCTTCTTGCCTCTGACATTTATCTTTGCGGCGCTCGGCGTAGCGCTTGTCATGCTATCGATCATCCTGGATCGGCGTCGATAGAGCGCCCTCATTATCAACGGTAGGGAATGCTGAAAAATGTGAAGCTGTCGGTCTGTGTGACCATTGTCGCTCCTGTTTCCACCATCAGGCTGACCCTCGCAAGTGCAGCAATGTGAACGCCAAAAAGGAGTATCGTATGATGTTTTTGAGAACCAGTGTCGCAACTATGGTTGTGGCAATTTGGGCAACGTTGGCAGGCGCGTCTCAACACGTCACTCCCGGGACCCTGCCAGAAGGGCCAGACGGCGACATAGATGCACTCACTGAGGAGCAGTTCTCCGTGGATGGATCGGCGTCCAGCGCGAAGGTATTCACGTTCGCGAACGGATCACGGTCTCTCCACTTCATTCCGATGATCCACCAGGCTGAGCCCGCGTTCTATGAAGCCGTGGCGGGCGAAGTGAAACACCTCAAAGCGCGTGGCATGGATCTGTTTTATGAGTTTATCGACTTTGATGAGGCGACACTTGAAGACAAGCACAGGGCGCGGGCCATGCTCGGATTTCTTCCCTCACCGGCTTTCTATGCGGAGAATGTATCCGGTGGCCTGGTGGCGCAGGATAACGCGCAATTCCTGGGCTTTCCTGGAGGCAAGGATGTCAACGTCGACCTGACGGTGGCAGAGCTTGCGGATGCCTATGAGACCTTGATTGGCCCTCTCGAGATCAGCGAGGAAAACCTGACCACTCCGATCGGGGAATTTGTCATGCCGACCGCGGATTTAACGCAAATCACGCGGGTCACAATCGACTGGCGAAACCAGCATCTTGCGGAGGCCATCGATAGTGCTTCAGGTAGTGTTGTTGTGCTTTACGGCGCAACTCACGGCGCAGGAACTGTCCAAAGGCTTCAGGCGCTTGATCCAAGCTGGCGGCGCATGGAATAAGCAAGTCAATAGGCCTCATTGAACACTTCCTTTCCCAGAAGGCTTGGCCTGATATTGAGCCTCAGGGGCAGAGCCTCAGCGGTTGGGAATGCTGAAGAGCGTGAAACTGTTGGTCTGGGTGATCATCGACACTCCGGTTTCGGCCATGAGGCTTGCCATCGCAGCGCTCCCGGTCGGGCAGGCCACGAGATCGGCCGCATCGTCAAGGAAATCGATCGTGAAGGCGGTTTCGCCGACCAGTTGGCATTCGTCCGCAGCACCGCGGTAACCGCGGACGAAGACCAGTTCCGGATCGGGCTCACTGATCGCGACTTCGGGGGGCGCTTCGACGCATCCCGTCAGGGCCAGTGCAACGGCGCAGCCAGCAATGCCGGACATCGCCTTTTCGAGGCGGATCATCGCTTCTACTCCCATTCTGCTTCTGTGCTGCGCCAGACCTTCTCCTCAGCATCCCAGGCACTGGCCACTATACAGGGCGTCGGGTTGATCCCCCCGCATTGGGAGCCGTGGACATCCGCCAGCAGCACGCGATCCCTGCCAATATTTGTCATTTCCCATCCCCGGTTCAGAAGCGAGGACATGCGATCCCCGACCAGGAAGTGAGACATGCAGCCGCCAGTTCCGCAATAAAGAGAGACGGCCGAGGAACAGGCAAACCCGACTTCATCCAGAACCCAGTCCAGATAGTCGTCGCCATCAAGGTCGACGCGGTGCACGGCTCCAAATTCGAGGGCGAACTGCCCGTTCTCGTAGTCTGAACATGCCTGTTGGGCGGCCTGGACTTTTTCGAGCAATTGGTTTGGCAGGTCGGACAGATCCTGGGCGCTCGCCGAGGCAGTGCAGAACACTGCGGAGACCACGGGCAAAAGGAACCGCCAGGGGGCTTTGCAAATGGATACGACAAGGGGGGGCCACATTGCCTTTTTCTCCTTCCATTCATGAAGCCGACTTTGGCGAGCTCGATACGGACAGCCGATCGCGCTTTTTGTCCGGTCAATCCAGTAGTGCCTGCCGCGCAGACGAACAGTGCGATTGAATAGACGTTATCGCCGCACGGAAGGCACACTGGAGATACGCGGTATGGCCGCGTCAGAGGCTACCTTCGTCTGTCAAAGACATGATGCCTTCGGTCGTCCCATCTCCGTAGGTGATGCACTGCCAAGGTGCTGCATCTGGTCCGACGCCAACGATCACTCGGATATTGGCCTCGCGGGCCTCGGACGACAGGACCCTCACTTGACTATTGCCCGTCGCCTGGGCGACGGCCGTCAAGCAATCCTGGTTCGCGCGATTGGGAGGCGAGCTTGAGGAGCCGGTATCTTCCACGCATGCCGTGAGCAGAGTCCCCACGAGCAGGCCGGAAACGAGTTTAAGTGTTGAGTTCATGTTGGTTGCCTTTCCTTCGGTTGAATTCCGGAACATCTGAGAGATTGGTCAACGCACGCATTTGTACGCGCAAAGGCCCGTGCTTTTCGTTCCGCAGATCACTTCATCAATTGCACTGTTCATAGGTGTAGTCGCCGAACTCGATCCAGTTCCGACCGCCGTCACTGAAGACAAGGAACTCGGAACGGTCTTCGCCAAGCAACGCGACCTGGAAACCGGCCGGCGGCTGAGAGCTTCCGAAAAAGCTGTAAGACGTCATCGCGCGCACGGTCTCTCCATTAACCGTAACCACGGCGTCCCACTGGTCACCGGACTGGCCAACGATTGCATATTCGATGACCCGCTGAACGGCCCCGCCGCCGCAGTAGACGATGCCCTCGGGCGCTTCCATGCCCTGTGATGACGACGCGCCTGACGCACAGGCGGCACGCAGCGATCGGACTGCTGCTCCCGAGCCCTTGAGCGTAAAGATGCCATAGGAGACGTCCTGGTCGATCATCGACAGGTTCAGAACCGCATTCTGTGCGATCTGGTCCAGAACAAAGTCGTAGTCTGACTGGTCGAAGAACCGGACCTCAACGGGATAGTTGTCGACGATAGAGATCTCTGCATTTGCGGACCCCGCTTGGAAGGCGCCAACCTCTGTCGAGCCGTTCTTCATGAAGCGAAACGACAGACCCTGCTTGGAAACGATATCCTGCGAGTCTTCATATCCTGCCGGCACGAACCGGACCCGATCGCATTGTAACTCCAGTGTCATGTTCCCTGCTTGGATGAAAGCGTTGGGATTCATGCCCGAGCTGAAGTTCCAGTCAGCTTGCGCGGTCGTGGCAGCAAGGAGACCGGCGAACGCCAAAGGGAGAACGCGATAGATTGTGGAAAGCATAGGTTGGTCCCTTGTTGATGAGTGCGAGGCAGAAAATCACTATTTCCTATGTGGGTCGAGTCTAATCTAGCTCTAACTATCCCATTGGCCTAAGCGACTATACCAATGCGCAATTGAGACGGAGCAAGCCATCAGCCGATGGTTTCGCCAATGGTTTTGAACGGGATACGTCGGAATTGAAAACTCTGCCAATTACGCGATTCGAAGCTTTCTATGGTTCAACCAGGGGGCGGGCCAAACTGATTGCTTCCCTCTTGTGAAGGTCGGGTCAGCCACCAGATCATCAGGACTGTGAGGATGAACTGAAGAACCCCGACAACCATCAAGCCGGTTACGCCCAAGAAGGCCGCAGGCCCCCTCAACGCTTCAGGATCGTCCACTCCTTGCTCCAGAACTGCAAAAACAGCGATACCGCTGAACAGCATGAACATTGTCGCGATGCTCAATGCCGCAGGCAAAAGCAAATACCAGCCAGGTCTTCCAGTGTCATGCAGTCGACGCCATCCAGCGGCGAGCATGGGTATGACGACGGCAAGCTGGAAAATTGGGGTCAGAACTTGGGTGCCCTCCCCGGTTTCAGGGTCCATGCCGAATAGAGAAGCGTCGATAACCGCCAAGACAACGCTGACGAGAACTACAAACAACGCAAACCACCAGTACTCAGACCGCACCGCGCGTCCCGAAAAAACGAAGTATTTTGAGAGGCACGTCTTGATTGCTTCAACGAAACCCATGTTTGCTCACCCCCTGAAACCATTGGCAGATACTTTCTTGCGCTGAGGAATGATTTGCAAGCCTTTGCCAACTTGCCGAGGTGCCGCGCCTGAATCGGGTTGCTTCGTCCGCATTTGAGACATCAAGTTGTCGCGCGGCGAATGATCGATTGGGCCCGATCTGCCCCATTTAGAGAATCCCAAATGACCGCTCTGCGGGAATCCGGGCTGCACTGCAGCGATGCGATAGCTGTTGGTTTGTGATCTCACCGATTAACCATGCCGCGCGTGCATTGGTCCGGTTCGTCCGCGTTTTGATCCTTCATCCGTCTGCTGATTTTGCTTACGCAGCGAATGGCCGGAAAGCGGGCCGCGACCGCAGCATCGCAACCCGTAGGTGAATGTCCGCAAAGGGCCGTTAAGGCAGACGCTATATTTCTTCTAAATGGTGAGGGATCCTGGCCCAGTTGGGCGCGTCTTTCACAAAGACTTTTTTCGTTGGGCTGAAGTTGTTTGGTTCATCCAATGTCCCAGCCGATATGCTGGTCAGTCCGAAGGATGTCACGCCCCACAAATTTGATCCGCAGGTGCCGCAAAAATGCTTGATGACCGGGCGCCCCTCCTTTGATGCCTTTTCAAAGGTCAGCGGTTTGCCTTTCAGTAAATGAAGATCTTCGGATTTTACCATGTACCCGGCGTAGCCATCTGTGCCGGTCATCGATAGGCAATCACTGCAGAAACACATAAGTTGCATTACCGCGTCGCCGGTGACCTGGTATCGTACCTCACCGCAAAAACAACCGCCTTCCAATATTTCAGCCAAGTTCCTTCCATCCTTCTATTTTGTTCAGGAAAATATGAAAATATCGTACCTATTCCAGCCATTGGCGGCAACGGTTTCAGAAGCTGAAAGTTGAACGGTACTATCTGAACCGAAGTACCAGGAATGACTCGAGGCATGCTTCTGACCGCATGAACTGACGCTCACTTTCATCACGTTTGTGAATCCTTGCCTGAGAACAGATTTCGCAAAGTCATTGGACAGAGGGATGGAGCCAAGTGATACTCACGCCATGGAGCTGACAGACACCACACTTGTCCATCTGATCCACGTGGACCCCGACGTTAATATGGCGCGGTTCTATGGAATTGAACTGCAGCCGACGCTGTTTGGGGAAGTGTCCGTCCTTCGTACCTGGGGACGTATTGGCACGAATGGGCAAGCCATGATGGTAACCTATGATGACGAAAGTCAGGCCAGTGAGGCGCTCCAATACCTGGAAAAGCAAAAGCGCCGTCGGGGGTATGTTCCGGTTGGTAATTGAAACCGACCACCAACGACAATAGACCTCTCATCTCTCAGCCCGGTAGAGCGTTCTATTCTTTAGCAACCCGGCCAGAATGGACATGATCACCGAGGTTTTCCAGCTCGTCCTGGCAGGCTTCGGAAATACCCTCTGGTAAATTGTAGGCGTCAATATCTGCCTCGATCTTTCTCAAATCAGCCTCCAGGCCCATGGATTGGAAATCATCGACTTCTCGAAGGCGGTAAATCAACCGTTCTATGAGCAGGCGGTGGGCCAGCATCCGGCCCAGCAGTTCACGAATTAATGGTTCTTGCATTCATCAGTTCTCCTCAACCCGCGCAGTAGGCACGATCGGAATTTCGGGGTCATTCGCGGAACTTAACGCGTGAGGGGCACCTGCGGAGATTGGCGTCCGACATTCAGTTCGTAACGAGAAAGCGGGATGCGATCTTATTCCCTGGCAAATCCCGAGCCTATCGTCTCGTGGCCGGGCTCTTGGTTTCAGCCGACGAGCCGGCTTCCACCCAGAACACCCCAGCATGATCTCCCTGTCCCAATAGCCCCAGACCCGTCTCTTGCGAGCCGGGGCAGGGGCTTTGGGTCATGGTCGGTCCACGCTGCGGTGATCTGCCCATTCGGGTGACGATCCCTTTTGCGCTGCCGCAGGATCGAAGATCCTTTGCCTTGTTTTGTGGGTCAGGCGGGATTTGGACAAGCCAAACGCCACCTTCCGTCAGGGGGAAGGCGCGGCCTCCCCCCTCGGACAAGACAAATAGACAAGACCGTGTCCTCGGCTGCGCCTGCGGGCCGCACCACTCTTGTCGATTTGTCCTGTCTCGCCCCTCTCCGCGTTCGCCACGTGGCAGGTTTTAGAGACGACGCCCTTTCAGGGCTCGGCTCAAAACCAGCACCAAAGGGGATCAGCCCCGAGGTCGCACCACAAAAGGAGAGACGGTTTTGAACCTTGAGACGACAAAAGACATTGAGACTGACACCAGCCTACAGGCGGCGGAGATTGCGGCTCAGAATGACCTGTTTCGGAAAGCCCTGATCGATCCGACTGCGGCGATTGAGATGCACTCCAAAGGCATTCAGGGACAGGTGTTCGTCACGCCCGGCGTGTCGGGCGAGGGGATGGAGTTCCAGACAGCAGCTTTGGCGGCAGTGGCGTCGGATGACCGGTTTGACGAGGGCAACGACCCCTATGGCGATCACACATTCGGAACGGTGACGGTCAGCGGCCAGAAGCTGCTCTGGAAAATCGACCTCTATGACGCGGATTACAAATACGGCTCCGACCGCCCGGTTGATCCCGCAGTGACGCGCCGTGTCCTGACCATCATGTGCCCCAGCGAATACTGATCCCAATCCCAAACCAGAAAGGAGGTGAGTTCATGAACCCGTACACCCTCGCGCGTCAACGTCAGTTGGCTTGGAAGAACCTCAAGAAGGGCGGCCTCTCCACCAAGATCGCCCGCGCCTACTTGAAACAACACGCAGCCGCCTAAGCGGCCCCGCTCTACCCCGAAAGGGGTAGGGCACCCTTACCACGATCTCAAACTCTGAAACAAGGATTTGCCCCATGAGCAAAATCGAAACATTCACCGCTCCGGAAACCATCGAAACCATCGCCCTGTCCGATCTGTACTTGTCCGACATCAACCCACGTCAGGACGTTGGTGATGAAGGCATCGCCCTGCTGGCCGATAGTCTGGTCATGTGTGGACTAATCCAGAACCTCAGCGGTCTGCGCGAAGCGGATGGTAAAATCGCTATTGTTGCCGGTGGCCGCCGGTTGCGGGCTCTGAACATTGCCGTGACAGAACGCGCCGATCTGGCACAGGTTCCCGTGAAGGTCACCGACAACCCGTTTGTGGCCGAGCAGTGGGCCAATGCAGAAAACACCGCCCGCGAAGAACTGGACCCGGTCGACGAGGTCCGTGCCTATGGCAAGATGGCGGAGAAATCCCTGTCCGTCGCCAAGATCAGCAATGCATTTGGCGTAACCGAAGCGCATGTGCGCCGCCGTCTCGCGCTGGCCGGTCTGCCTGCCGCCGTATTGGACGCGCTCAAGGCGGGTGAGATCAGCATGGGTCAGGCGAAAGCCATGACCGTCAGCACCGAAGAAGAGAAAATTCTGGACGTGCTGGAACAGGCCAAGGACTGCCGGTGGTTCAGTGAACATGATGTCAAACAGGCTCTGACGTCTGAGGCCGTCAGCAGCACCAACCGCAAGGCCGTGTTTGTGGGGCAGGAGGCTTATGTTGAAGCAGGTGGCACTGTCACCGCTGATCTCTTTGCCGATGAAACCCTGTTCAATGAAGGCGCGTTACTAGGCTCCAGACTCATTGAATTACAGCCAGAATAGGACTGTAGCAGCGAGAGCGATGGCCGAGAGGAATACCTTT
>NZ_JBXWMI010000028.1:0-21341 GCF_059609765.1 Ruegeria sp. YTSC106 | reverse complement strand
CTTCGGGTTCGAAACGGACTTCGGATGCGGCGCAGCATCTGCACATTGCGCAGCAAATTACCCGACAAGGACGGCCCTTTCCGGACCTTCGCCCCACACTCACGATGCTGCAGTCGCAATCCGCTTACCGGTCATTCGCTGCGATTGCGTGCTATGGCGCTGTCCAAACTCGCAGTTGCGGACAAAGTTTGCGTTCGCAATGAGTGCACGAAGTTCCGCTATGTCTTCTTCTAAGTTAATCGTGACAAGTTTCATCTGTGACTCATGCGGGGATAGCTGATCGCACTGATCTTACTCTTGCATATTTTGCACCGCTTCGTTGGAGGACGTCACACTTTAGATAGAGACCTTCAATTGGGTTTTATCCTCCTTCTTTGACAATTTGCTTGACCGGGCGGCTGGAAAGATTTTCTATCTATGCGGGAATATTTTTCTCTCAATCACCTTTTGAGCATGAAAGCAAAATGAAAATATTGGTTGTTGATGACGAGCCTATTTTTTGTGAGCTGATTTCGGCGGAACTCGCCGTCTGCGGATTTAGTAATGTTCAGGCAGTGAACTCCGGAGCCGCCGCGATCTCAGCGGTAAGAGAGACCTCTACCCCTTTCGACTGCATTTTGTTGGATATCGATATGCCCGGAATGGATGGTATTGAGCTGTGCCGTCTTCTCAGGGCCGAGCCCCGCACAACAGACATTCCCGTTGTTATGGTCACGGCGCGGTCCGAGGTCGAAAGCGTGGACAAAGCCTTTGCTGCTGGTGCGACCGATTATCTGACCAAACCCATCGATCGGCGAGAACTAAAGGGACGTATGACAATGGCTTCGGGCATGGCGCGTGAACGTGCCGCCCGCAAGGCAGTTCTGGTACAGAACACGCCGACAAATGAGCTGTCCTTCGAAGAGCCACTCAGGCTCCAGATAGATCATTCCTGCATGGATTATCTCGCACTACAGAACTATGTCCTCAAGCTTGGCGCCATGAGTTTGTTCAGTCACATTGCGATCGCGTTTCAGGTCATGAATGCGCGGCAGTTGTTTCAGACTCTCGACAGCTCGGGATTTCAGGACACAATGGCAGACATCGCCGAAGTGATCGCGGAAGCTTTGGCGATGAACGATGCGATAGTTTCCTACGTTGGTTCAGGGTATTTTGTCGCACTGGTCAAACGTGTCCCTGAAATCTCTGTCGAGACAATCGGCGATCAGATCGAAATGAAGCTTCAAACCGTAAATGACTGGTACTCCAATTTGGACCAGCTGCCCGTTCTAGTGAAGATTGGATCTCCCAGCGTCAGAGGATTTGTTAACTTGTCGTCGGCGACTGAAATACTCGATACCGCTTTGCAGAATGTAAGGGAGTCCCCAGTCGTACTGGGTGGGTATTCCGATGACGACTCAATAGTACATTTAAAGCATAGTTGAGTTTGGTGGCACGCGATGGGCGTTAGTTCTGGAAGTAAATCAGGTGCTGAACAGATGAACGAGACCCTGAGGCAACTGCGAGCCAAATTTGTCTCTTCCTGCCAAGACCGTCTGAAAAAAATTTCGACGGCTACTGAAGACTTGAATGCGGATTCTGAAAACCTTGACGCTTTGGCGCAAGTCCGGCGGGAATGCCACAAAATTGCAGGCCTGGCAGAATCTATCGGGTTTGCCGCCATCGGCGAGCTGGCTGAGAACATAGACATCAATCTCAAGCAGAACCAAGTAGCCTGGGCAGAGATCGAACCAAAGGTTCAAGAACTGATAGCATACATGAGAGACATGGAAGACTAGGCAACACGCCCTCGAAACTCTCCATTTCGGGCGCGCCGCGCCAATTAACGGCTGAAGATTGCTACCTTGTGTTGGGAAGTCGAATTGAACACACGACAAGAAACGTTGAAACAACAAAAACGAAGGCACAAGCGTAACCTATCGCTGATCTACGTGGCGATCATTCTGCTTGGCGGTCTGAGTGTCATGCTCATGGATCGGGCGATCGTTGGGCAGAAATTAGAGGCAGAGCGCGCCGCCGTGCAACGGTCACTCAATTTGACCAAGTTTCGATTGGAACGACTTATAGAAAGCTACAGCCACATGTCACGCAGCCTTGCAGTGGCTCAGCTTTTTGAAACTGAAGCGGAATTCCAGACGTTGGCCCAGATGATGCGGGATAATAATCCAAGCATCATCAATATTGCGCGTTCGCAAGATTTCATCATAACCGACGTTCATCCTTTCGAGCCGAACCAAGATCTTCTTGGGTACGATTACCGCGACAATCCACAGCAACTGGCATCGGTGCAACGTGCATTAGACGGTCCGGAGACCGAAATCGTCGGTCCGATGACGCTGCTTCAGGGTGGGCAGGGTCTTTTACTACGAAATGCCCAACCCGGGGCGGACAATGTCGTCGGCCACATTGTTCTCGATTTCAATCGTCTTCTAACAGAAGCTGGGATGGAGATCGAACCACGCGTGTTCGAGTCATCAGCACGGATTGAGGATGCTGACTCCGGGGCGCGAGTGGTTTTCGGAGTTGAATCGGTATGGTCGGAAGCACCGGTTATGGTTGATTTCGAGTTGGGTGATGAAAAACTGGAACTGGCTAAAATACCGGCTGCAGGTTGGAAAACAGACACGGCGCATCGTCCGGTCTTGATCCTCACCACTGCCGTGCTGGTCGTGATAGCTCTGTTCGGCGTCAATTATGCGCGGCGGCTGATCATGGAACGGGCAAAAGCCAGACGGCAGCTAGTGGATGCTATCGAGGCAATCCCTGACGGGTTCGTCATTTTTGACCGGCAAGATAGATTGGTTCTGTGCAACCAAAGATACCGTGATTTTTTCAAAGCTTCTAGCAACGTTATTGTACCCGGGGCGACCTTTGAAACCATCCTTCGCGATGAGGTGGCGCAAGGCCAGTACCCTGAGGCAAAAGGACATGAGGAGGAGTGGATAAGAAAACGCCTTGAACTTCACGCCAATCCCAACGCGCAATCTGAAATTGGGCTTGCGGATGGAAGCTGGCTCAAAGTCTCGGAATCCCAAACCAGTAATGGTAGTACGGTTGGGATCCGAACTGACGTCACGGAACTAAAAAAAGCACTGCGTACGGCGGAAGAAGCGGTAGGTGCAAAAACCGAGTTCATCAACAACATGAACCATGAATTGCGGGCACCACTGGCCGTCGTTATGGGCTATATCGCATTTCTACGTAAAGTTGAGCTATTCCCACAATATCAGGCATTACGTGATGCTATTGGCACGGATCGCAATCTAGTGCGATTGTTGGACGGATTCACAGGAGTAATCGTCCAGCACGCTACAAAGTCGGAAGCATCCGGTAACCATCTGCTTGGGCTGGTTAATTCAGTTCTGGATTGGGCCAAGCTTGGCTCGGGCACTGTCGAATTGAACATTGAATCCGTGCAGCTCGACAAGCTTCTGACCGAACTGGGAGAAGAGCTAGGCCCTGCAGCAGAGGAAAAAGGGCTTCGGTTGGAGGTTCAGGCCGCGCCAGTTTCGATTGAGGGAGACCCGTTGCGCTTGAGGCAGATTTTTGTAAACCTGCTCAACAACGCGTTAAAATTCACCGATAAAGGGTTTGTCGCGGTTTCCGTCGTCCAGACTGCGGACGAGGTTTGGGTCTCGGTAAAGGATAGTGGACCCGGCATTCCAGATGATAAGTTGAACCTTATTTTTGATCGGTTTGCCCAGGCTGGTACAAACCGGAAAGGTCAGATGGGGACGGGTCTTGGCCTTGCTATTACCAGAGATCTCGTCCAACTGCACGGCGGACAGATTTCGGTTTCCAGCACTTATGGCGAAGGTAGCACGTTTCTGGTGACATTCGAGAAAGATGCGCTTTCTTCCAGAAACTCGAACGATAAGCCCACCAGAGAATCCTGCGCAATTGAAGTTGGCGCTTAGCCAGTGTGAGCAAAAGGCATTTACAATGAGTCTATTGAGGAAAGTGGTGCATGTCGACGACGACGACGACATTCTAACAATCACCCGTATGTCGTTGGAGCTTGTCGGCGAATTTGAAGTCACCCAATTCAGTTCCGCGAAAGATGCACTGAGTAATCTGGCAGGTCTTCAACCTGATCTTTTCCTTCTGGATGTGATGATGCCAGACATGGATGGTCCTGAGCTACTTGGTGAGTTGCGAAAACGTCCTGAATTCCGGGACACGCCAGTTGTGTTTATGACAGCAAAGGCTGAAGCCAACCTTCAGAATGCGCCGCTCAGCGAGGGTGCATTGGCCTATATAACCAAGCCGTTCGATCCATTTGCGCTTCCCGAACAACTGAAGTCTCTGCTTGATAAAGAGGCTTGAGATTTAGTTGCACACCTGCGGCGTCGAAAATCCACACACCGTATCAACTGTTGGCGGAAGGAGATGAACTTTTGCTATTCCCAAGCGAGGTTTATCTACCATAAAGTGTATTCTAAAGCAGGGGTGGTGCCTATTTGGAGTGCGCGAATTGGGGAGATGGGAGCTTGGACTTGAGCAGCCCGCCTAAAGTTGGAAAGGGTGGAGCAGCAGGCAATGAAACGTCGCACTTGATGCGGCATATGAAAGACTATTGCCAGGTTGG
The DNA here is from genome assembly GCF_059609765.1 of Ruegeria sp. YTSC106. Taxonomy (NCBI): domain Bacteria; kingdom Pseudomonadati; phylum Pseudomonadota; class Alphaproteobacteria; order Rhodobacterales; family Roseobacteraceae; genus Ruegeria; species Ruegeria sp. YTSC106. Next base: position 16,753 of record NZ_JBXWMI010000028.1, on the reverse strand, counting down.
ATTAGACTTAACCTGGCAGAGGTTTCTTATTTTTGCAGCTGCGCTTGCGCTTGCGGCCTTCTACTATGATGCAAAATTCGCCGGCATCATTTTGGTGTTGGTTATCGCATCGGAGTTTTATGATTATTGGCTTTTTCACAAGATAGCTGGGTGTAAAGACACAGATCATGAAGCGGCCAAGCGTCTTCTTCCCTTATTGTATCTTAGCACGTTGTTCAGCACATCGTTGATCATCGCCTACTCAGTTGGCATTGCCTTTATCCAGGGGCCTACATCTCATTTCATGGCGTCATTCTTTCTTTTCGCGGCAGCCCTTTTTGCAGCGATGCACAGCCACTACATCCTACAGGTTCTGGTAATGCGACTTCTGTGCTTCGGAGCCGCATTTCTTTTCATTCCGATCAGGGATATCATAATCACCGGTGCGCCTGTTCAATCGGAGCTTTGGGCGCATCTGTTCACCAGCATCTTCGTTCTCACATTTATTGTCGACAGTTCGCTGGGCTACCTAAGAATCTATCGCGAACGTGTCGCGCAATACGATTTGCTTCAAGAAGAGCATGAGAAATCCAAAGTCGCGTATAAAGCCAAATCTGAATTCATATCAACAATGAGCCATGAACTCAGGACGCCACTGACCTCATTGCGGGGTTCAGTTGATCTCGCACGGTCAGGTAAATTGGGCGAGTTACCGGAAAAGGTGTCGGAGGTTCTAAATGTTGCTCATCGCAACTGTATTAGACTCCTGAAGCTTGTGGACGAGATTCTAGACCTTCAAAGTGTCGAATCCGGCCGAATGACATACTCGCATGAGTGTCTGGATATATGTCAGGTCGTTTCGGACACCATTGCGGACACCAGTGTTATTGCTTCAGACAATGATGTGTCCATACGAACTGTTCTACCAAATCAAGTGATACTAGTGCATGGTGACAAGCAAAGACTTCAGCAAGTTTTTGCAAATGTCTTGTCGAACGCCATCAAATTCTCAACGGCCAGAGGCGAAGTTCTGGTTTCCATGGCTGTTGAAGATGTCCGGGTAAAAATCCTGTTCCGAGATGAAGGGATTGGCCTGTCCGAAGAAGACCATGAAAAGGTATTTGACCGTTTCACGCAGATCGATTCATCGGATACCCGCAAAATCGGTGGCACCGGATTAGGCATGAATATATCCCGTCAAATCATGTATGCTCATAACGGCAGCATCAGTTACGTAAAAAACGAAGGGCCAGGGACAACATTCATCGTCGAATTGGATCGAGCCGTTCTAAGCACTTGAATTAATGACCCCATTACGGAAGGTAAAAAATGCTCGTGTTACCCACGGCTAAGAGATGCTGTTGACTAAATCGTATCGATATTATTGCACCGTAGGTCATCACAGCTAAGCTGTCATTTGCCACATACGCAGCACTGGTACTAGGGCTCTTTAAAGACTTCGGGGCAGCCGCAGCAATGCCCCTGCCCGGCTAAAAACTAACTAAGCAAACGGCCCATTGCCGACATTGACCGTGGCTTCAGGTTGCCGCGGAGCGGCCTGTCAAACCGATTGTTCGCTGCAGGCGCAAAAACTGTGGCTGGCCAAACTCACACACGCGGGACACTGCTAATGCCCGTTTGTCCTAAGCGGTGAACTCCCCAGCGGCATGTCGTAAGGAAGAGTTTCAGGCGGTTTTGGCGTTGCTTACCGTTGACGCGCTATTTCGCAGGCTGTCCTTTTCAGGATCGGGGCGCCCGCCAGATATGCATCCAAGCCACGACAGAAATAACCAACCAGACACCCGTGCGCAGCGTCATCGCCCCAACAGTGCGCATCTCATAGGCGTTGCCTTGCAGCACGTGAGAGCCGAAGGCCAGGAAAACCAGAACGGTGGCAACCAGAATGCCTATCGATATCCAGACCGCTGGCCGGTGCCGCAGAAACAGCCCAATACCAGCCACGACATAGGCGAATCCCGCCAGAAAGTTGAACCACAGCACGAAGGGCACCGCATTGCCGACAGCGGCACGCGCTTCCTCGCTACCGAACAAGGCCCGCCCGCCTGAGAAAACGGTCAATGCGCCGAACACTATTGCCACGCTTGCTGCTATGTTCAGGGTGCGGTTGCCAGAGTTTACATTTTTCATGTCACGTCCCCTCCCTCTCCATCAAGCTGGCCGTCGCGAAGGTGGAACAGCTTGTCAAACCGGTCATAAATCTTTTCGTCATGCGTCACTGCGATAATGCAGGCGTCTTGCTCAGCTGCCAGCTTGCGCATCAGGTCCATCACGATCCCGGCCCGCTTGCTGTCGAGCGCCGCAGTTGGCTCATCTGCCAGAATAATGCGCGGGCTGTTGGCAAGCGCGCGTGCGATGGCCACACGTTGCGCCTCACCTCCAGACAGAAGCGCAGGCATCGCATCCTTGCGGTGACCGACCTCCAGATAGTCCAGCAGTTCGATAGCGCGCCTTTGCGCCTCAGCCGTTGATTTTCCAGCCAGTTTCAGCACCAGCGCAACGTTATCTTTGGCGTCGAGAAATGGCAGAAGATTATGGAACTGAAAGATAAACCCGATCTTGTCGAGCCGGAGCTTACGCAGATCGTCTCGCAGCCATTGGTTGTCGTAAACCACCTCATCGTCCAGCGTAACTTTGCCCGCACTCGGAGCAATGATGCAGCCAATGGCATTCAGAAGCGTCGTTTTACCCGATCCCGACGGACCAAGTAGCGCCACCACTTCGCCCGCCCGGACTGACAGATCAACATCCTTCAGAGCGTCGACGCGAGTATCGCCCTCGCCAAAGTGTTTGGAGACATTAGTGACATCTACAATCACGCGGCGTGGATCATTGAGCATGACGTCACCCTCCGATTGCCGTGGCTGGATCGACCTTGAGTGCGGCACGCACGCCAAGGCCGCTGGCGACGATGCAGACTAAGAGGATGATCCCTGCTAGCGCGGCGGCGTTGATCGGCTCCAACACCACCCGACGGGGGAAGTAGTCCTTGACGAGCAGGATAAGGATCAGACCAAAACTCCAGCCAACCGCACCAAGTGCAATGGATTGCTGCACGATCAGCCCGACGATCGTGCGGTCAGGCGCGCCGATCAGTTTGAGCGTGGCAATCTGCTTCAGCTTTTCCATGGTCATTGTGTAGATAATCAGCGCGATCACAACGGCTGAAACGGACAATAGGATGCCCAGAAACAAACCTATCTGACGCTTTGCACGGTCCACCACAGACATCAGCAAGATAGACTCCTGATCGGCTTGTGTCAGGGCCCCAAGGTGTTTCCACTGCCGCACCGTCTGCTCCACTGCATGCGGGTCAGCATTCGGCTCAAGCCTTGCGATCACAGCTGCAACACTGTCCTGACTTTCGAGCAACCCTGCGCCTCGCGCCTCCTGAACGCGTTGCGCCGACGGGGCCAGTTGCGTCTGCAGCACTTGCGCATCGCGCAGGGTGATAAACGCTGCCGGATCACCGGCGGAATTCATCGTATCCTCGACCAACCCGACCACAGTGAAAGGATCGCGGCCCAGTCGGATCACATCGCCTACGGACAATCCGGATTTGGCATCGGCCACGATCTCGAAATGGGACTGGCTGATCCCGCGCCCAGCCGAGATTGCTTCGGGTCCACCGGGATGACCTAGCTCGTATCCGATCACGTAAAGGCGTAGCCTTTCACCGCGATAGGGCGCCTCGACGGTCTGGTAGCTGATGCTGCCCGCTTCGGCCACACCATGCAATCGCACCACGGCATCACGGGTGCCGTCGGGAATTTTGGAGACTTCTGCAAACGGCCCCTTTGTACCTGATTCAACAATCCAAAGATCTGCCTGCGGTGCTTTGACGATGTTCAGCGCGTCCGCGACCAGCCCATTGTAAATACCGATCATTGCCAACACCACCGCCATCAGAAGGCTGAGGCCGAGGCAAGTCAGCACGAAGCGGAACAGATTATGGCGCACATCGCGGTAGGCGAGGTTCATGGCGCATCCCTCTCGGCAACCCGAACCATGCGTCCCTCAGACAACCCTTTAACGGGTGCCACAATGAGCTGCGCGCCGTCGGCAATACCACTGACCAGCTCGACCCGCGCATCCTCGGTCCGGTGACCGAAGACTGCGGATACCTGATGCGCACGCCCATCCTGTGCGACCCAGATACGACCTTCATGCCCATCAAACCCGGTTACGGCGATCTCTGGAACCAACAACGCATCGGTCAGCTCTGTCACCGTGATCCAAATTTCGGCCTGTTCGCCGAGAAAAACCTGTTCCGGGCACCGGTTGCACGCAATCCAGACCCGGCGCTCTTCGTTCACCCGATCGCTTTCAATACCGATCCGCGCGATCTTACCCGTGAAGACCTGATGCGGCAGAGACCGCAACCGCACTTCGGCAACCTGTCCGAGTCGCAGAGGTCCGGCACGCTCTTCATCAATATAGGCCAATGCCCAGACAGTATTCGGGTCCATAAGGGTAAAGATAGGTTCACCAGCGATAACAACGGTACCTGCTTCGACATGGCGCTCAACGACGACCGCGTCAAATGGTGCCCGCAACACATGATGATCGAGCAGCACGAGTTCGTATTGCAGGGCTGCCTCGGCGTCCTTGTGCATGGACTTGGCTACCTCAACATCACTTTCTGCGACGGCCAGATCGGCCGCTGCAACATCGACATCACGCTGCGCCTCTTCTGCAGTCTGAGTCGAGACGGCATTGCGCCCGGCAAGTTCCTGCTGGCGCACATTTGTCGATTGCCGCTGCGCCAGAATGGCGCGGGCGCGGATCACGTTTGCCTCGGCCTTGCCCAGGGTGGCCTCTGCGGCGGCAAACCCCGCCTTGGCGCGCGCGATTTTTGCTTGTTGTTCCGTAGGATGAAGCCGAGCAAGGACCTGCCCCGCTTCGATCGCATCGCCACTATCGACCGAAAGTTCGGTCAGCGCGGCTCCAACTTCAAATCCGACATCCGAGACGATCCGTGCTTCGACCGTACCCAGCCCATAAACGCGCACAGGGACACTCTTTTCAATGGCGGCGGTGGAAACACTGATCGGGCGCTCTGTTAGGACAAACCAGCCAAAGACTGCGAGGGCGACAACAAGGGTTACACCCAGAAGGATACGGCGGTTCATGGCGAAACCTCCGTACTTGCTATTCGGAACAGCCGCATCTGAGCGTCGAGCAATCGGCGTCCTTCGGATTCCAATGCGAAACTGCGCTTTCCCAAAGTCCAACGGATCGCCAGCCCCTGCACCAGCGAGACCAACAATAGCGCCCCGTCTTCTGGTGGTAGGTCTGTGTCGAACAGGCCCGCTTTCTGTCCCTTGGTCAATTCAATGGCCAGCGAGGCGACCAATTCGGTCATCAGTGCAAGAACGGATTGGCGCAGATCGTCGTTTTCTACCTGTAACTCACGCGAGAATAGGATGGACGGGATGGCCGGCATTGTCTCGATCTGGTGCAATTGCGCCAAGATCAACGCCCTTATCCGGGCTGTCGGATCGTCGGATGTCTTCAGCGCATCAGCCCACGCGGTCTTGAGGCGGTCAGAAATCCCCGCAGCCACCGCCAGCCATAAATCCTGCTTGGTCGCGAAATGCCGGAAGATTGCGGGCTGCGTCAACCCTACTGCATCAGCAACCGACTGCGTGGTCAGGCGATCCGGGCCCAACTCATCCGCGAGACGCAGCATTGCCTGTACGATCTCGGTCTTGCGTTCATCTGCGGGCTTACGAGCAGGCATTGTGCACCGGTTTGTTAGTGATTACTCACTAACTACTTAGGGCGAGATGCACTTACCGTCAAGCGCATCTGCAGTTGATTGCGGCATAGGGGATCGAAAATGGTCGCATGGCACTCTCTAGTAGCGAGGAGATCGATAGGAAACAGCAGAGAGAGCCTTATGACTGCGCAACACCTATAATCGACCTTCATGAAAATGCGGTATCAAATAGTTTGGGCTAAAAGCAGAAATCGGAGCCAACGCGACATTGAGCCAGAAACCTGTATTCCTGGCGACGTGGGCGGCCCAGAGCCGACATCCAACTTAGTGCCTTGGTGCTACAGTCGCGCCCACAAAGCCGCCGTTCGCCGCACCTACTCGATTTTGGTCATAGCCGAGGTCTTGAGCGCGGACAAAGCTGGCTTTCGCTGCTATTGTTCCGAAGGCCGTTTTGGTGCCGTTGCGGACTTTCACCTTGGATCGCCTCAGCCAGACTGTATATGACGCACGCAGTCCATGTCCCTTCGGTGATCAGATTTTCAGAGAGGCGGGCAGATGTTCGTCTTCGTAAGTCTAGTCCACCTAGTCCGGCACAACACCCGCGCGTTGCTCCAACACTTTGTCCAGCCAGTCGGGGTCGAGTTCGGGAACGGAGGACAAGAGCAGTTCGGTATATGCGTCGTGGGGCGGAGCGAAGAATTGGTCCTTCGGTCCCGCTTCAACGATCATTCCGCGCTGCATCACCACCACATCATCGGCGATGGCACGCACGGTAGACAAATCATGGGTGATGAACATGTATGTCAGGTCCAGCTCGTCGCACAGTCGATCGAGCAGGCGCAGGATACCTTCAGCAACAAGCTGATCAAGGGCTGAGGTTACCTCGTCGCAAATCACCAGTTTGGGTTCTGCAGCAAGCGCGCGGGCAATACCGATGCGTTGCTTTTGACCGCCTGAGAGTTCGGCAGGATACCGATCGATATAGGTCGCGGGATCCAGCTCAATCAATTCGAGCAGTTCGGCGACCCGCGCATCGCGCGCGCGGCCCTTCAATCCCAGGAAGTGCTGTATCGGCCAACCCAAGATCTCGCGGATACGCTGCTTGGGGTTCAGTGCTGTATCGGCCATCTGATAGATCATCTGAACCTGGCGGGAGAGAGACTTGTCACGGGACTTGTAGGTGGGCGGCAAGGGGGTACCATCCAGATGCACTTCGCCCGACAGGGGCGGCAGCAGCCCGGAGATGACTCGCGCGACTGTCGACTTTCCTGACCCACTTTCCCCGACAACAGCCACCGTGCGGTTCTTGTGAATGTCAAAGGACACGTCGTGCAAAACGGGGTCTGACGCGTAGGCTGCGGTGATGTTCCTGATGGAAATGACCGGCGTTGCCTCTGGTGCCGGTGCGGGCCGTTCGGGCCGTGCAAAGTTGCGCACTGCCCAGAGCGATTTAGTGTAGTCTTCCCTTGGATGTGCCAGCATTTCCCGGGTCTCTAACTCCTCGACCTCGCGCCCGCGCAGAAGCACCTTGATGCGGTCTGCCATCTGAGCGACCACGGCCAAGTCATGGGTGATGTAGATGGCGGCGGTGCCGAACTTTTCGGCCATGTCGCGCATCACAGCCAGCACCTCTACTTGCGTTGTAACATCCAATGCTGTGGTGGGTTCGTCGAAGATTATCAAATCCGGGCGACAGGCCATGGCCATGGCCGTCATTGCCCGCTGAAGCTGCCCGCCCGAGACCTGGTGTGGATATCGAAACCCGATGTGCGCGGGATCGGGGAGCAGCACGCGTTCATAAAGGTCGACCGCGTCTCGCTCGGCCTCCGCGCGGGACATGACGCCGTGCAGGACCGGGCCCTCGCAATACTGGTCCATCAGCTTGTGCGCGGGATTGAAGCTGGCCGCGGCGGACTGCGCCACATAGGCTATCCGCTTGCCGCGATAGCGGCGCAGCTTGGAACGGGAGAGCGTGCGCAGGTCGGTTCCGTCGAACACGATCTTGCCCCCCGAGATGCGACATCCGTCGCGCGCAAATCCCATGGCCGCCAGTCCGATTGTGGATTTGCCGGCACCGGATTCTCCGATCAGGCCCAGCACCTCCCCCTTGTTCAAGCTCAAATCGATCCCGTGCACGATCGGTGTCCATTCATCGTCGATGCGGGCTTCGATCTTCAGACCTTCGATGTTCAAATGCGGCTGGGTCATCTTCAATCCTTCAACCCGCTGGAGAGCTGCAACATCCAGTCAACGATCAGGTTGACGCCAATCGTCAGCGCAGCGATGGCAAAGGCGGGGATGAGCGGCGTGATGTCGCCAAAGGCAATGAGTGAAGCGTTCTCGCGCACCATGGAGCCCCAGTCAGCCAAAGGTGGCTGGATGCCGAGGCCCAGAAACGACAGCGCGGAGATCGCGAGAAAGACAAAGCAAAAGCGCAGCCCGAACTCGGCCGCCAGCGGGGCCATGGCGTTGGGCAGGATCTCCCGCGTGATCAGCCGCCAGACTCCGTCCCCCCGCACGCGCGCGGCCTCGATATAGTCCATAACGACGATGTTCATTGATACGGCGCGCGCCAGCCGGAACACACGTGTGCTGTCCACCAATGCGATAATCAGAATGAGGTTCAGGATAGAGGTGCCGAAGATCGTGAGCAGCAACAGCTTGAAGATCAGGGCCGGGATTGCCATCAGCACATCCACGCCTCGGCTGAGAACCTGATCGACCCAGCCCCCGGTCAGCGCGGCGAAAATGCCAAAGGTCGTCCCGACAAGGAAGGTGAGTATGGTGGTCAGAAAGGCGATACCAACAGTGTTGCGCGCGCCATAGATGATCCGGCTGAGCATGTCGCGCCCAACGCTGTCAGTGCCCAGAAGATGTTGTTCGCTCCAGGTTTCAAACTGGGCACCCACCAGCGCGCGTTCGCCGTAAGGTGCGATCAGCGGTGCGAAGATCGCAACGAGGATGTAGGTTAGGACGATTGCAATGCCGACCAGCGCACTGACGGGTGCGCGTTTCACATGATATGTGGCCCGGGCGATCATGCTATTTCCGATGCAGAATGCGAGGATTGGACAGGGTCGACAGAACATCAGCACTCAGGTTAACCAGCACGTATACGACGGCAAAGAAGAGGCTCGCGGCCTGAACGACGGGCAGGTCTCTGCGCGAAACGGAATCGACCAGCAGCTTGCCCAGCCCCGGATAGGCAAACACCGTCTCAACCACCACGACGCCGGTGATCAGGTAGGCAAGGTTCAACGCGATGACGTTGATGATCGGAGCCAACGCATTGGGCAGGGCGTGCTTGGAAATAACGCGTGATTGCGGAACCCCCTTGAGGCGCGCCATCTCAATGTAGGGGGATGCCAGCAGGTTCACGATGGAGGCCCGCGTCATCCGCAGCATATGTGCCGATACGACCAGTGTGAGCGACAGCGCCGGCAGGAACATCATATGCAGACGTTCGAAAAAGCCGGTGTCGGGGGCCACGTTGGCAATGGCCGGGAACCAGCCGCCCTGCGCCAGCAGGAAGACCAGCAGATAGGCCATCAGGAACTCAGGCACCGACACCGCCGCGAGGGCGGACATGTTGGCGAGGCGATCAAAGATGGTATTGCGGAACATCGCGCTAAGCACACCCAGCGACACGGCGATGGGCACAGCGATGACCGCAGCGTAAAGCGCCAGCAGCAGCGTGTTTCCCAGACGCGACAGGATTAGCTCCGAGATCGGCCGACTGCTTGATAGCGAAAGGCCCAGATCGCCGGTGGCAATACCGCCCAACCAGTACAGATACCGCATAGTGGCCGGATCGTTCAGGTTCAGCTGAGTGCGCAGGGCCGCCAGGCTTTCGGGCGTGGCGGCCTGACCCAAGAACGCTTGGGCGAAATCGCCCGGCAACAGCTCGACCGAGAAGAACACGATCAACGAAACAAGGAAGAGCGTCAGCAGACCCAGCCACAGTCGATGAGCGATCATGCGCCAGATCATGCTATCCTCCCATCCCCGTGCCGGTGCGACAGTGCGCACCGGTGCGTTGCTTCTAGGGATTCTGGCTCAGCTTTTGAGCCAGACGCGCTCCGCGACACGACAGCCATACATTTCCTGCACTGAGTCGCTTTCCATACCTGCCACGTCTTCTCCATAGGCGTCCAGAACCGAGGGGAAGGCAAAAACCGAGGAGCCGCCCGTGGCATGGTGGATCGCTTGCATTTCCCAATAGAGCTCGCGCCGCCGTTCTGTGTCGGTGGCTACCTTGGCCTCGGCCAGCAGGTTTTCGAAGGTGGGATCGCACCAGCCGCTTTCGTTCCAACCACTGTCGCAGGTGAAGGCAAGGCCGAACATCATTGCAGGCGTGGGCCGAACGCTCCAGCGCACCATGACAAAAGGTTTCTGCCGCCAGACGTTGGTCCAATAGCCATCCGCAGGTTCATTCACCACGTTGATGTTGATGCCTGCGTCCCGCGCCCGCTCCTGGATCGTGACGGAGGCGTCAAGCGCGCCGGAATAGACCAGCTGCGATGTGTGCAGATCGATATCAAGGCTGTCCATCCCGGCCTCTTTAAGGTGGAATTTGGCCTTGTCGGGATCATAACTGTACTGCGACAATTCGGGGTTCAGCCATGGGCTGTTGGGTGGCACGGGGTGGTCGTTACCGATTGCACCGAATCCTGACAACGTGTTCTTGACGATCTCGTCACGCGGCAGGGCGTGTTTCATGGCAAGGCGGGCGTTGTTGTCAGCAAATTTGTCGTTGCCGGTGGCCATAGCGAGGGTGAAGAACTTGGCGCCCACACCTTCCACGATCTCGATCCCGCCCCGGCCCTGCAACCGGCTGACGACGCGCTGTTCGACCTGGTTGATTGCGTTGACCTGGCCGCTCATCAGCGCGTTCACCCGCGCCGCGCCATCATCGACAAAGGTGAATTCGACGCTGTCGACCCATGCGCGGTCTGCTTTCCAATAGTCTGGATTGCGCCGGGCAATAAGGCGCACCCCGGGCTCAAAGCTTTCAAGGATATAGCCGCCTGTCCCTACGAAGTTGGAGAAATCTTCGGTACCTTCCGGCACGATCACCAGTTGCCATTGCGACATGATCACGTCGATGTCTGCATTGCCGCTGGACAGTTCCACGACGACGTTCCGATCACCATCGGCCGTGATCGAGGTGACCTCTGACATCAGCGCTTTGATCGGCGACGTGGTCTCCTCACCAATATGGCGGCTTAACGACCAGACCACATCGGCGGGCGTCAGAGATTTGCCGTTGTGAAAGGTGATGCCCTCGCGCAGGGTAAAGACCCAGCGGCTGGCGTCGTCGGACACCTCCCAGCTTTCGGCAAGCTCGGGCACCGGGTTTTTGTTACTGTCGAGTTCCACCAGGCAGTTGCCTAATGTCACGCCAGCCATGAACATCGGCACCGAACTGTAGCTCAGCGGATCAAGACTGTCGTTGGAGTTGCCGCCCGCAAGGCCCAGTTTGAGCGTTCCACCTTTCGAAGGCGCGGCTTTGGCGCGGTGGGGGAGAATGAGGGTACTGAGGCCGAGGGCACCAGCCCCGGCAAGGACTGCGCGTCTGGAAACACCCGAAAGCGCGCTTTGGTCTGACTTAATCATATTCATTCCTCCCAATTCGTTTCTGGTAGTACCATATTTTTTTGGCACCTTTGATTACCCTCGACGATCCGCGAAGGGCTCTCATCGGGCAAGAGAATATTCCTGTTGTTAAAGTGAGGTTTGCCTCAACTGACCAGATCGATGACCCGGAAAGCTGCGTCGCCCACACCGACATAAAGCCGACTGAACATAGGCATCGGCACGGCGTTCATTGGCTTCAACAGATCATCAGGCCAGTCCTGTGGTATCTCGCACAGCCGGTTCGCGGCATAGGCCCCAAACTGCGCACCAAGGGCGAGCCCCCGCCCAGCATATCCGTTCAACGCCAGCACGCCGGGTTGGATTTCCTCCATATGGGGCTGGAAATCCATGGCGATGCTGATGCGGCCAAACCAGCGGTGTTCGACCTTTGCCCCCCGCAATTGCGGGAAGACCTTGGAAAGGGCATGTTCCATCGCGCGGTACGGACGCAATCCACTTGGTGTGCGCATCGGCCCACGCCCACCGAGCATGACACGCCCGTCTGGCGTGCGGCGGAAGTAGTTCAGCACGCGGCGCGAATCCGCTGCCGCCTGTCCTCCGGGCAAAATGGTGCTGAGCGTCTCCTCCGGCAGTCGTTCGGTTGCAACGATGCAAGATGTGGGGTTGAGAAAACTGTTCGCGAGCTTGGGAAAACGATGGTCCGAGTATGCATTCAATGCCAGCAGAACCTTGTCTGAGCGGACCGATCCGTCCTGCGTTTCCACCTCGGTCGCGCCGTCGCGGTGGGTAACACGCATGACAGCAGTGCCTTCACGTATCTGCGCGCCCACCTTTTGCGCCGCGCGCGCAAGTCCGAAGACCAGCTTGAGAGGGTTGATGTTCGCGCAGCGCTGGTCATAGAGCGCGCCACAATAGAGGTCGGACCCGATCATTTTTGCCGCTGCATTCGTGTCCAGAATGGACACACTCGCACCGCGCGCGGCCCAATCCTGTGCAGCGGCCAGCGACCGGTCGCGCGCCTTGGTCGTGTAAAAGCCAGTCACATGCCCGGCGCGGTGCAGATCGCAATCGATGCCATGCCGCGCGATTTCTGCGTATAATCTGTCCGGGCCGCCTTCGGTGAAGCGCACGAGCGCCTCGCCGCGTTCCTGCCCGAACTCGGCGATGGTCTTGCTGGGGCTGCCCTTCAGTCCTACCACAATCGAGCCACCATTGCGGCCCGACGCCCCCCATCCGATGCGCCCCTGCTCAAGCACCAGCACAGACGCGCCATTTTCCGCCGCCTGGATCGCAGCGGAGAGGCCCGTGACCCCTCCACCAACAACCGTCAGATCAACCTGCTTGGGCAGCGCCGCGCGATCCTCGATCGGGCTGGAGCCTGCGGTGCTGCGCCACAGCGTGTCGGGCCAGGTATCGAAGCTCTCGCCGTCCAAGCTGTCCCGGCGGCCCGTCATCTGTTGCGTTTGGGATCAAAGAACGGTGTTTCCACCACTTCCGCAGCCTCGGTACCAGCGCCGTTGTTGAGTGTCACCGTCAGCTTGGTGCCGGGTTCAGTCAGGCCGGGTTCTACGAACGCATGCGCGATATTGCGCTTGAGCTGCGGAGAAAAGAACGCGTGTGTGCAATAGCCGACGGTAGTGCCAGTTTCATCTGAGACCATCAGATAGTCTGGATTGAACCACGTCAGTGGTTCGCCATCAAAGATCAGACCGACCAGCTTCTGCTCCACGCCCTCTGCCTTGATCTTGCGCAACGCCGCGGCGCCGATAAAATCGCCCTTGTCCAGATCGACGTAGCGGTCGAGACCGACCTCGAAGGGGTTCACTTCTGGATCGAAATCGACCCCGTTCCACGGGATGCCAGCCTCCAGCGCGCGGATCATCGACGGTGCCGTGACCTTCAAATTGAACTCCTGACCCTCTTCCCAAAGCACGTCCCAAAGCGCATCTGCGTTCTTGATCGCATCATAGAGAAATATCTCATAGCCATATTCGGAAGAGTATCCGGTGCGCGAGACAACCACATGCAGACCGTTGAACGACGCATGGCAGCATTTGTAGAATTTCAGGTCGAGCACTTCTGGGCTCATAATGCCTTTGGACACCAGTTTCTCCATGAAGGGTCGCGCTTTGGGGCCCTGGATCTGGACGGGTGACACGTCGATCTCATTGGCGGTGCAATCCATATCGAGCCCGTAGAGAAGCCCGCGGCACCATGGCTCGGCTTCGGTGTGAGTCGACAGCCAAATCTCGTCTTCCGCCACGCGCAGCACGACAGGATCAACCAGAATATTGCCGTCTTCCATACACATCAGCGCAAACCGCGCCTGACCGACAGGCAGTTTGTCTTTCATCGCGCGCGTCGTCAGCAGGTCGCAGAACTCCAGCGCATCCGGGCCCTTTAGCTGGATCATCCGCTCGGTCGCCGCATCCCACAGCGTCACATGCTCGGTGATGTATTCGTATTCCTTGTAAAGACCGCCTTCTTCCAACGGGACGTAGCACCGCGGGCGATACATGTTGGAATGCGAAGTGTAGCTCCAGCAACCGTGGCGGTCCGATAGATGCCAGAAAGGACCCTTTCGCGTCTTCGGATGGATCATGAATTCTGGCGTGACCTTGCCCCCGCCGCTTTGCTGAAAGTTGTGTGGCACACGCCGTGTCTTCATTTTCGCCTCCAGAAATTCAATCTTTTCACCGAATGACGTGCCATGATCGCCGCGACATTCGACCCTCTGGAAACGAGCGTAATCGGAGTTTCAGCCGATTGCCTAACGCAGAAAATTGTCGCCCCCGTGAGATTTCCTTCACGACGCCCCGGCGCGCCTACAGCCGCAGGAAGCCTCGGCTCATCTGTTGGTGAGAAGGATTCACTCGACAAAAAAGCGGCAAATGTCCACACTCGGTGCCGATCTGTTCCCCGACTAGTAAGAGCCGAGAATGTCCGCGCAAATGAAAGACAAGACCTCCGACATTAAGTTTAGCTCTGGCTGTGCGCACGTCAGGGGCACCTATGTGCCGATTGCTGAAGCGACGGTCCCGCTGACGGATTGGGGTTTCGTCCGCTCGGACGCGACCTATGACGTCGTGTCGGTCCACAATGGGCGGTTTTTCCGGCTGGAAGACCATCTTGACCGCTTCGACGCCTCGCTCGATAAGCTTCGACTGCGGTGTCCCGTTTCGCGCGATACGCTGAAAACCATCCTTGCCATCTGCGTCGACAAGGCCGGTCTCAGAGACGCCTACGTCTCATTCACCGTCACGCGCGGGCGTAATACCAAGGGCACTCGCGATCCGCGCGATTGCGAGAACGCACTTTATGTCTTTGCGGTGCCCTATATATCCATCGCGACGCCCGAACAGCGGCAGAAGGGGTTATCGCTTCATATTACTCAGGTTGAGCGGTTCCCCGCGTCCTCATTCGATCCGAAAGTGAAAAATTACCAATGGGGCGACATGCTTCTGGGCACGATGGAAGCCTACGATCATAGTGCTGATCTGCCACTACTGCGTGCAAGCGACGACAGTATTGCCGAAGGGCCGGGCTTCAACTTCTTTGCATTGATCGACAACCAATGGCAGACCCCGGACTCAGGTGTGCTGATGGGGGTGACGCGAAAGACCGCTATGGACTTGATCACCGCAAAAGGCTGGTACGCGCGGTCGGTGCGGCTAATGGCGCGTGATCTGAGCCGGGCAGAAGAGGCTTTCATCACCTCGACAGCCGGAGGGATCATGCCCGTCACAAGGATTGATGGGCGCGAATTGGGCGACGGCGGCCCAGGTAAACAGACGCAAAGCCTCATTCTGGCCTACGACGACGCGGTCGCAAGTCCCGAGCATAGCATTGCGGTATCTGACCTTCTGACCCTATCGCCTGCGTGACGCCCCCATGAGGACACGCCTTCCGACAATCGCCTCTCTGCAGACATTTGAAGCGGTCGCACGGCATGGCAGCTTCGTCGGGGCGGCAGACGAACGTGCGGTAACGGCATCGGCGGTCAGCCACCAGATCGCAGATCTGGAACAGCTTTTGGAATTGCGTCTGTTCGAACGCACGGCACGCGGCATCGTGCTCACGCGCGCCGGTGAATTTTATCTGGGTAGTGTTCGTGGCGTGTTGTCGTCTCTGTCGGCCGCGACTTCGGCGGTAAAGCAAGAAGGCGGCACTTTGATCGCGATCCGAACCTACGGCAGCGTAATCAACCATCTTCTGCTGCCGCTTCTGGCTGATTTCCTTACCGAATTTCCCGACGTCAATGTTGTGCTTCGAAACCCCGGTCGGGATCAGAGGTTCGTCATGGATCAGCCAGAACTTTTTATAATGTATGGCCGTCCCGACGAAATAGATGGTGATATCGTCCCAATCGCGAGCAGCGCCTTGGTTCCGGTTTGTACCGAAGGCTATCTTCGAAACGCAGCGCCGCTCACCGCGCCCGCCGAGATCAAGGATCACCGCATCATCCGCAACAACGAGTGGCTGGACGACTGGGAAGAATGGCTGCAGCACGCGGGCAGCCCACCGCAATTGCTCGGCCATGGATTGGTATTGCCCACCCGGGATGCCTGCGTAGCCGCGATGGAAGCCGGTCTTGGTATCGCACTTGTCCCGCGCTTTCTTGCTGATGTGTTCGCCAAGCGGGATGGCATGGTCATCCCCTTTGAGCACGAATTGCCGACCGCCGATATCCACCTTGTCGTGCCCGCGATCCTCAATGGTCAAATCGAGGTCGATGCCTTTTGCAACTGGCTCTTGGACAGGACAGTCGATCTGCGGCCCCCCCAGATGAAAGAAACGACAATATGACACTTCACAAATTGCAAGATCCCGGAACCGCAATCAAAGGCGGCCCGGAGCCAGGCAGGATCCTTGAGGGCACGCCCGTCTGGACCACGGCGAAGCTGTACGAAAGTGCAGAGGGTGCCATGGCTGCGGGGGTCTGGACGTCCACGGTCGGCAAGTGGCGTGTCGATATCGCGCGATGGGAATACATGATCCTGACGGAAGGCCGATGCGTTCTGACCCCGGACGGAGGTGAACCGATATCGCTGGGCGTGGGCGACAGCATGGTCATCGAACCAGGGTTCGTAGGCACGTGGGAAGTCACAGAACCTATGTCAAAACGATATTTTGCGCGTTACCGTTAGAGGCTCTTCACATCGCAATGTCCTTCGCAATCCTGTAAGATGATGGAATGGCAGCAGTTCCTTCGTGCCATACTCGGTCTTCGCACAGGACAAGGAAGATTTCGGTAAGCTCAGCAATTCCGCACTTTGTCCAAACCCGGATCGTGAACGACGAGCAAGGGCGCATTATGCCGCCGTCCCTTAGTCGGCTATCACCTCAATCGGTTAGTGCTGGCTTTGTCGCAAAATTTGGCGTAGTTCAAAGCTATCGTTTTGACTGGCCGCTATTATCCAGCGAGCTCTGCAAATT
>NZ_JBXWMI010000027.1:0-21866 GCF_059609765.1 Ruegeria sp. YTSC106 | reverse complement strand
AGTAAGATATCAAGCACTTAGCCTCGCAACTCGCAGGGCTTGCTGCGCTTGGAGCCTCCTCATGCGGCGCTGCAACGCTTACTCCAAAACGGCTTCACCGTCAGTGCTGTCAGCACCGTCAGCCAAAAGAAATTAAGACAATAATCGATCTCCCGGATGAATTGCTTAACGTCTTCACATCGTCAGGCTCATGACCTGAAGGTCAGAGGGTCAAATCTTACTCCCGAAACCAGGTCGAATAATCTCAACAGAGCCCGATTTAGAGTAGACATCATAAACGTTACCGGAGCGAATTGCGCTTTCGCCCGCGTGGGCCTGAAACTATCATCCCGATGGATCACAGGCCAATCATGCACTAACAATCTACTTGGACCTGTCTGATGAGGTTGCGCGGGAAGAATTGGAACCTTGGGAGAGAAGTGTGGGATACATTGTCAAAGGTGTTTTAATTTGTTGCGCTATCGCGCTTGTTTCTGTTTTTGCGGCCTGGCTTCTCCTGTCTTCCGCGTTGTTTTCTTCTGTCAGAACAGCTTTCGTTGAAAACCTGGTCAGCAAGAAACTTGGTCAGGACGTTAGAATAAAAGATGAAGTACGTCTCGGCCTTGGTCGGCAGTTGCAGATATCAGCGGCAGGGCTGGTACTACCCGGTTCGCCGAAAACAGGTGCGAAGCTGGCGGCAATCGACAAACTTGAATTTGACATTTCCGCGCGTGACCTTTGGAACAATAAGCTTTCGCTAAGTGGCCTTTCCGTCTCGGGTCTTCACCTGAACCTGATCACAGACAAAGATGGCGTTGGAAACTGGCGGTCCATTTCTCAAGCGGATGCTGCAGCCGGGAAAACCGCAAAGTCTCGGCCTCTACCTGTTGTCGGAATGCTGACGGACCGCAAAGTTGACCTGACGGATATCAGAATTTTTTATCAGAACGAATTGAACGGGCTTGAACTGGACCTGCAGCTTCCCGAACTGCTTTTGAAACGCAACGATCAAACCAACACTGCCACTGCGGTAGGAACCGGTTCGTTAAACGGAGAGGGGTTTGATCTGAGCGGGACGTTCCCAGCGGAAGATCCGTTTCAGGTATCGGTGGACTTTGAACAAGTCTCGATTGTTGCCGAAGAGGTCCCTCAGGAAAACGGGCTACAGGTGAGAACGACCATGGAGATTGCGGAACTTGGCCAGCTCCTCGACATCCTGAAGCTCAATCGTGTTTTGGAAGGTACAGGGAATATTGGTGCAACAGTCCAAACGGCTGACGGCATAACCCGGATCGATGATCTGACCGTGCTGGCGGAGTTGGATGGAGGTCAAAGCGTCTCGCTGACGGGGAAAATCGGAGAGTTGGGGAACCCGGAAGATGTATCGCTGACGACCCGTATTCGGTTGTTCCCGGAAAACTCTGAGCCAGCCCCCGCCGTATCACGATATGATCTCAAACTTGTCGCGGTTGATATGGTTATGGACAGTGTTCCTGGGCAGGTTCCTCAGCGACAAATGGTAATTCAGACCAACGGGTTCACATTGGATACCTCAGGCGAAGGCCCGCCCCCAATCAAGTTTTCCGAGCTTTCCCGAACACCCGAAGGCGCCTTGCGTGTCGGGAGCATCAACTTGAGAATTGGGAACCCAGCTGATCCGTTTATCATTTTGAACGGGTCGGTCGATGACGCGCTGAAGCTGCAAGGCATATCAGCTGAAGGTCTGATGGATATTCCGGCAAGCAGCCTGATCTCACCAGAGCTGTTAGGGCCGGACGACCGGCTTGGCAGGTTTTCCGGCGACTTTCATTTGAGCGGCGGTATCAATCAGCTTTCGCTGACGAATTTGGATGGTCAGACGAGTGAAACTGATGTCTGGGCCCTTGGGGTACATGGTTCTGTCAAGAATGTGCTCAAATTCGAGGACCTGGATCTGGCAATTGATGTCGAAGTCCCATCCGGAGCGGATCTGTTGGAGGCACTGTCACTTGAACGCGTGGAAACCGGGCAAGCTCGCTTTGAAATAGGGTTGGTTAGCCAAGGCACCGATTGGAACGCAAATGCCAAAGTCGAGGTTGCCGACTCTGTCCTGCAAATTGCAGCCGATCTTGATGATGCAACAAGCGACCCTGTATTGCGGGGTGCCATTGAAAGTGACCTGATAAAGATAGATCAGATCCGAACCATCGTTCAGGCGGTCGCACAGTTGAGGAAGTTAGGCGGTTCAGAGCCGAGCGAAGAAGACGCCAATAAAGAAGCCAGTGACACTGGCCCGCTAAGAGATGTGACGCTTAAACCTATCGGCCGTTCGATTCTGTTGTCCGGTATGGATATGGATGTTGATATTGATCTTCGGCACATAGAAGGGGCCAAAGGCATCAGCAGTTTGCAAAGCGAACTGACGCTCAACGAAAATGAGTTCAAGGCCGGGCCTTTGAAGTTTGAATACGGAGGCGCTCATTTCGATGTCAGCGGGCAAATGGATCTGTCGGACGAAGCGCATCTGCTTACGTTGACCGGCAAGGCAGGCGGTTGGCAACTGGATGATATTCTTCACAGTCTGAACTTCAAAAAGGGCGCCAGCGGTACGATCTACGCAGATTTTTCGGTGACCGGAGAAACCGATTCACCCAAACACTTTGCCAACACCATGAGCGGCAGCGCCACAGTTTCAATGCGCGATGGCTCGATCGAAACCCAGCTTCTTGATCTGGCAGGGCTAGGGGTCTTGCCTTGGGTGTTTACCAAGGAAAAACAAAAGGTTGCTCCAATCGTATGCTTGCGCGCACCGATCAGTATTTCCAATGGGAATATTTCGACGAAACAAACCACTATGGAAACAGATCATGTTCAGGTTGTTGTCTTCGGCGATGTTAATGTGGCTGGTAAAGCCCTGGACTTGAATCTGCAGCCCCGAAAGATCGGCGAACCTCTTTCGAAGAGCCCCTGGCCAGTGACTTTAAGGGGGCCTCTATCCGAGCCGAAAATCAAGGTCAAAGATGGGCCGAAACGGCTGAAACGATCTGACGGTGCGGACAAAATGCCTGCAAAAAGGAAACTCTGTGTTCCGGATATCTTGCAATTGCAATAGCGGCGGAGGTGGTTGGTTCCTAAACAAATCCGGAACTCGGGAAGGATGACAATGTGTCCGAAAGAAGTTTTCTGCTTCGGGCACGGAGAGTGGACTTCAGGGCAAACTCTGCAAGAAGTCCGACATCCCTTGGGTCAGGATGCATTGCTTCAAAAAAAGACCGGGAACTGTTGATCGCTTCCAACAAGTGCGCCGCTCGCCAGTAGTCGGCAACAGGTCCTCAGAATCTCAACGAAAGACAGGACATACCACCATCCAGCTTTGCACAATCGGTGTTGTCAATTTCAACGACCTCAAAGCCTTCACGGTCCAGCATCTCTGCGGTGCGAGGGAATCCAGCTGCCATCAGTACCAGATTGTTGAACCGGATCGCGTTGGCAGCTGCCTCTTCACCGTCTGCAACATGCAGCACCCGGTAACCTTCAAAGCAGCCCGAAGCGTCCAATCGCCGGGTCGCAAGGATTGTCTCAGCATCCATAAGCGAGCAATCCGTTTTAAAGTGTAAAACCCCCTCGGGCGTGAACACTTCCCGCAGTTTGCACCCCCATTCAGAGGTGATTTTCGCCAGTTCCTCGACACCTTCTGCGTCAGTGCGATCCGACCGGCCCACCAGAATTTCACGCCCGGTTACCAGGATGTCTCCACCTTCGATATGGCCGGGACCTTTGATTTCCATGACCGTATCGTAGCAGGCACGCAGTGTCGGGGCCATTTCGGCCACTTCCCCCATCCGCGAAGGTGCGCCAGGCCGCATCAGCACTGCACCCTGCGGCAGGCAAAGGGCCGTGTCTTCAACAAACTGCGCGTCAGGAAACGCATCAAGGGGTTCAAGCTCGATCACCTGCGCCCCGGTGCTTTTCAGTGCTGCCACATATGCCTTATGCGCGGCTATCATCCCGCCGAAATCCGGGTTTCCGATATCTTCTGCTCGCAATCCGTCAGCTATGGTCGGAGCCGGGCGTCGGGTTATGGCGCGGGAAAACTCAAAACTTGGGTCTGGCATGTTTCAATCTTTCTGAGGTTCGAATTTCGGAGCGGTGATTTCGATCATCGCCGGCCCGCCCAGGGCGGCAGATTCGCGCAACGCTTGTGCGACGGCCTGCGGTTCTGCGGGAGCCGTGGTGAATGAAAGGCCAAATGACTTGGCCGTTGCTGCAAAATCGGGGGGCGAGGGGTTACATCCTATGACCGTCACACCTGCATCCTGCATCGATGTGGCAATTTCACCGTATCCGTGATTGTTCCAGATCACGAAAGTGACTGACAGGTTTTCGTCTGCTGCGGCCATTGCTTCAGGCAGTGAAAACTGCGCACCTCCATCGCCGACGATACATATTACCCGCACCGTCGGATCGGCGATCGACGCGCCGATGGCTGCGGGTATGCCATAGCCGAGCGCACCATATCCCGTTGCCGCATTGAACCAGCCGCCTGCCCGGTCGTGGTCGTAGTAAAGATTGCCCGCATAAATGGGCTGGGTGGAATCCCCGACCATCAGAGCATTCGGAGACGCGGAGCGCATTGCATTCAGTATTTCTACCTGATGGCGATAATCCGGGCCGATCTCCTGCCAGGCCGCGTCGCGCGTTTTTCTGGCACGTTCCGCTCCGTCGCTTTGTTTTGCCTCTTGCGGCAAAGCCTCGACCAGAGCGGGCAAAACCAGGTCGACGTCACCTTGAATGGCAACCGCTGCCTCATGCCGTGACAGTTGATCGCTGCACCGATCAACCCGTATCAGGCCTGACATTTCCGCAAATTGACCGGTGGCATACATGTCATAATCGGTTGGCCCAAGCTCGGTTCCCAAGGCCAGAACGCAATCGGCGCTTTCTATCATCGCGCGCACCGCCTTCAAGCTGGGGCTGGCCGGAACGGTCAGAATATGCCCGTGCATCAGGCCGCGTGCATTGACGGTTTGCACAACGGGGGCATCCAGGGCTTCGGCCAGTGCTTGCAACCCGGCCTCAGCACGTTTCGCCCCGCCGCCTGCCAGAATGACGACTTTCTTTGCTTCAGCCAGTTGTTTGGCGGCATGTGTGATCAATACCGGGTTGACCGGAGACTCTGGATCGATCGATTCAACTGGTGTTTCCTGATATTCCAACGCTGCTATATCCAGCGGAACCTCTATATGCACCGGACCGGGGCGACCGTTGGTGAGGTTGTGAAAAACACGCGCCAAGACCGGGTCCAGAGCGTTTCTGTCGGAGACTTGTTCGGACGCCAGTGCAACCGTTTTGGCCAGCCCAAGTTGATCAGGCAACTCATGCAGGTGCCCCAAGCTTTTACCAAGAGACGCAGTTTTGTTGACACCGGACACCACCAGCATCGGTATTGAATCGCCTCGCGCCTGCGCCATCGGCGTCAGCGTATTGGTCAATCCGGGGCCAGTGATCACAAAGGCTACTCCCGGCTTGCCCGACGCACGTGCATAGCCATCAGCCATGAAACCTGCGCCCTGTTCGTGTCTGGGTGTAATGTGCCGGATGCCCGAGGCAGCAAGACCTCGGTACAGCTCAACCGTGTGAACGCCCGGTATTCCAAAGACGCAGGTCACATCCCTTTGGCGAAGCTTGGCAACCAGAGCCTCGCCAATTGTCATTCCGCTCATGCGACCTCACGTGATTTGCTGTTGGCGTGATCGATGATACGAGAGACCGCAGTGCCAAAGTCGGTGTCACTGATCGTCAGGGCGACCCGCACCCAGTCCTTCAGGCTGTCCCCAAAGGCGGATCCCGGCATGACGGCCACCCCGGCCTGTAGCAGATCCCAGGCATACGCTTCGCCATCCAGCCCAGTGGCGGAAACGTTGATGAGTGCGAACATTCCCGCTTCGGGCCGGTGGACAGTCAGATCTGTTTCCGCTTCAAGGCGATCGGCCAGCAGGGTGGCGCGGCCAGAAAAGCGGGCGGCCATCCCGGGGGCAACCTCGGACCCGTCGCGGATCGCTTTTTCGGTCATGTCCGCGATGAAAGGCTGGTTGCCAAAAAGCATGGTCTCGGAATAGGGCAACAGCGCTTCGCAGAACGCGGCGGACCCTACACACCAGCCACTGCGGAACCCAGGAGCGGCATGAGATTTCGAGATGGATGATACGCCAATGACACGATCCGCCAGTTCCGGATCCGCCAATGGTGAAACAAATCGGGCACCGTCAAAGATCAATTCTTCATAGACCTCGTCCGAGATGATCCACAAGTCATGCGCAATAGCGAGCTGCCCGATCTTGGCAACATCTGCGGCGGTCAGGATCGCGCCCGTCGGGTTATGTGGCGTAGTCAGGAGAATGGCGCGGCTGCGCGGAGTGATGCGGGCCGCGATATCTTCGGCCTGCATACGAAACCCGTGCTCTGGCCGCAGCGGTACGGGTACCATCTCGGCCCCGGATGCGCGAACGACACCTTCATAGGTCGCGTACATCGGATCGCCGACCAGAACTTCGTCACCGACCTCTGCGACCCCGGCCATGGCGGCAAACAGGGCGGTCTGCGTTCCAGGAAAGCACAGAAAGTTCTCAGGCTCGAATACCCGCCCGCGAGAGGCGGAATAGCGTGCAGCCAGCGCGTCAAGCAGTCCGGCTTCTCCGCGCCCATTGGAATACCCTGTCCGCTGCGCCCGCAATGAGGTAACGGTGGTTTCGACCAATGCGTCCGGCACGGGCACGTCCGGTTCTCCAATCGTCATTTCGACGATATCCGCTCCGGCTTTGATAAGGTCGCGCGCTTTCAAGTGCACGCCCCACTTTGCGCCACCCAAGCCCGCCAACCGTTCTGTCACCGATGTGATCTTCATGACTGCTCCGCCTCTGTGGTCAATGAAATCCCGACGATGGCGCTGACAGAATCCAAACCGATCTGCGCCAGTTGGCCTTCGGAAAAAGCATCCGGAAGCGCACCCCCTTCAAGCCACAGGCCGTCGATCACCGCGTTGCAGGCAATGGCCAGTTGCATTGCTTCTGACGCTGCGACCGAGCGCCCTGTTTCCTGCAATGCGGCGACGATCAGCTTCTCGAGGTGATCCCGGAAATAGTTGTAGGTTTGCTGGTGAATGCGCTGCATTTTCGGGTCGTGCTGCACCTTGTTCAGGAAGCCTGCCCACAAGGCCACAGCGCTTGGATCGACGATTGGTGGTCGCAGTGACGCGTCGACGAAGTTGGTCAGCCGAGACACCGCGCTTCCCTTTCCTGACGAAGCAGCTGTCTGGTCTGTCAGCGTATTCATGTGGTGCTCATACGCCGCCTGAACCAGATCTTCCTTGGATGAGAAATAGTGCCGGATCAGCCCTTGGGTCACGTTCGCGCGGGCTGCGATCTCACGCACTGTGGCGCCCCGAACGCCCATCTCGGCGATCAGGTCCAAAGTCGCCAGAATCAGCGCCTCGCGGCGAAACTTGGCAGACTCACGTCTAAATTTGCGGCTGTCGTCCTGCACGTCAGTGTCATCCATGGCATGGAGTTATTATACACTTGCATAATTGCGAGATTCGGGGCTTACTGCAAGCTGAAATCAGAAGATTCTTGGATATGGACACAGCCAAAGCAGTTTCACCCGCACCCGAAGCAATCACGCCCGACGAGGCGATAAAGGTTGAGGACTTGCATAAATCCTTCGGTACGCTGGAGGTTCTGAAGGGCGTCTCTCTGACTGCAAACAAGGGGGATGTTGTTGCCATTATCGGGGGATCGGGCTCTGGAAAATCCACCATGCTGCGCTGCATCAACTTTTTGGAAACACCGAGTTCAGGAAAGATCAACATTGGCGGCGAACTGGTTGAAATGCACGCGGATGGCAGCCCCTCCAACCGCCGTCAGATCGAACGCATCCGCACGCGGCTGGCCATGGTCTTCCAGCAGTTCAATCTGTGGACACACCGTACGCTTTTGGAAAACGTGATCGAAGTGCCCGTGCATGTCCTCAAGGTGCCGAAGGCAGAGGCTATCGCGCGGGCGCATGAACTGCTGAAGAGGGTGGGCCTCGGCGACAAGGCCGACACCTATCCGGCCTATCTTTCGGGTGGTCAGCAACAGCGCGCCGCCATCGCCCGGGCGCTTGCCGTCGATCCTTCGGTGATGCTTTTCGATGAACCCACGTCAGCGCTTGATCCCGAGCTTGTAGGCGAAGTTCTGACCGTGATCCGCGATCTTGCCGGCGAAGGGCGCACAATGCTGCTTGTTACCCATGAAATGAAATTCGCACGCGAAGTCGCAGACCACGTTGTCTATCTCTTCGAGGGCCGCATCGAAGAGCAGGGCCCACCTGCCGAGGTCTTCGGAAACCCGAAATCAGAGCGCCTGAAGCAGTTCCTCAGCTCGGTCGCCTGATCCGGAAAAACAACACATAATGAACCAAAAGGGAGTACCAAAATGAACGTCAAGAAACTGCTCGTGTCCGGCCTTGCCGCCGCTGTCCTTTCGGCTGGTGTCGCCAGCGCCGAAGAGGTCAAGATCGGCATCGCGGCCGAACCTTATCCGCCCTTCGCGTCGCTGGACAGTTCAGGCAACTGGGTCGGTTGGGAGATCGATGTCATCAATGCGGTCTGTGCCGCTGCGGAACTTGACTGTGTCATCACGCCGGTCGCCTGGGACGGTATCATCCCGTCGCTGACCGGACAGCAGATCGACGCCATCATGGCGTCGATGTCGATCACCGAGGAGCGGCTGAAAACCATTGATTTCAGTGATCCTTACTACAACACACCTGCCGTAATCGTCGCGGACAAATCGATGGATATCGAAGCGACCCCAGAGTCGCTGGCCGGTAAGGTTGTCGGCGTTCAGGCGTCGACCATCCATCAGGCTTATGCACAGGAATATTTCAAGGATTCCGAACTGCGGGTTTATCAGACTCAGGATGAGGCCAACCAGGATCTTTTCGCAGGTCGTATTGACGCCACTCAGGCCGACAGTATCGCCATGGCGGACTTCGTGAACTCGGATGCCGGGGCATGCTGTGAAATCAAAGGCGCCGTCGCAGATGATCCGGCTATCTTGGGACGAGGCGTTGGCGCCGGTGTTCGCAAGGGGGATGATGAGCTGCTTGCGGCGCTGAACAAGGGCATCGCGGCAATTCTTGCCGATGGAACGCACGAGAAGATTACCTCGAACTATTTCTCGGCCAGCATCTACTAAGCGGCTGCTGTGACCGGACTGTTGGAATCACTTGGATTGGCGCAGAGCGCAGAGCTACTGTCGCTGTCGCCACCGGGTTGGGGGGGCAATCTGCTGCGCGGATTGTCCCACTCATTGCAGATCGCTTTTGGTGCATATGCGCTCGGCCTCGTGATCGGATTGTTCGGAGCCTATGGCAAACTATACGGCGGGAAGGTCACGCGCGATCTTCTTGCCATTTACACGACCGTGATCCGGGCCGTGCCGGAACTGGTCCTGATCCTGATCCTGTATTACGTGGGATCTGACATCATCAACAAAATCTCCGCTGCAATGGGTGGAGGACGGGTCGAGGTCAATGGCGTCGCCGCGGGCATTTGGGTTCTCGGCGTTGTTCAGGGCGCATATGCAACCGAGATTCTGCGCGGAGCCATTCAGGCGGTTCCACCCGGACAGATCGAGGCGGCCAAATCCTACGGGATGCCCGCCTTCATGACCATGCGGCGTGTCACAATCCCCGCCATGATGGGCTTTGCAGTACCCGGTCTGGCCAACTTGTGGCTGATCGCCACCAAGGACACTGCACTGCTCGCGGTCGTCGGGTTCAACGAACTGACACTGGAAACCCGGCAGGCCGCCAGCAGCACCCGGGCCTATTTTACCTTCTTTCTGGCAGCGGGTTTTCTCTACCTCATGGTCACCCTCTTTTCTGGTGGTATCTTCGCGCGGATCGAGAAATGGGCGCGTCGCGGTCAACCTTCTCTGAAAGGTGGTGGCAGATGATCGATCTCAGATCGTTGATGCAACCCCATCGTATCGTGATGATGTTGGTCTTTGCCGGGATCGTGATTTGGTGTGCGATGGCGTTGCGGTGGGACTGGTTGCCGAAATACGCTCCGCTTGCATTGCAGGGAATCTGGACCACACTCTGGCTGCTTGTTGTCACCGTCGTTCTCGGATTTCTGCTGGCTGTACCACTCGGGTTGGCCCAGGCCGTTGGGCCCTGGTACCTTGCGGCACCTGCCAAGGCGTTCTGCACCATCATTCGGGGCACACCTCTGCTTTTGCAGCTTTGGTTGCTGTATTATGGCCTCGGCTCACTGTTTCCTCAATTCCCATGGATACGATCGTCCGAACTTTGGCCGTATCTACGTCAGGCCTGGCCTTATGCGGTGCTGGCCTTAACGCTTTCTTATGCGGGCTACGAAGGTGAGGTAATGCGCGGAGCCTTCAAAGGTGTCGCCAAAGGTCAGCTGGAGGCGGCCAAGTCGTTTGGAATGCCAAGGCTGACGATGTTCCGCCGCATCTGGTTGCCGCAGGCAATCCGCAACGTTCTGCCGACCCTGGGTGGTGAAACCATCCTCCAGTTAAAGGCTACGCCCTTGGTTGCCACGATTACGGTGGTTGATATCTACGCCGTGTCATCCCGGGTGCGGTCCGATACGTTTATCGTTTATGAGCCGCTCATCCTGCTAGCCGTATTCTACATTCTCGTTGCAGGTTTTATTGCTTTGGGGTTCCATTGGCTGGAAGTGAAGGTGCTGGGAACAGGAAACCGCAATCGGTCTGCCGGATAGTACAAGCCAGAAGTGAAGCGAAACCCGCTGCCGTATTCCTGATGCAGCCCTTGCGTGGAGTTTACTGGCAACTCTGGGCTGGTGCCTGACGTTCTCGTCTATTGTACAAAGAGGTACAACACCAAGCCGCAATCGATTGGTCGGCGCAGTGGCGGATGCCACGAACTATCGCGATCCTTGCAAGCTTTCCAGCCCTCATCGCGTGCCACTCGCCTGGAAACAAAGGCCGGGCGATTTCACGAGCGGCTGCACATTTTCCTGAAACCGTGCAACCGGCGGGTTCGGCAACAGGTCAAGTTCATCGATCCCGGCTCCAAGTCTATTGGGGCGCGAAATTTGAGGCGCGTATTCAGCGCAGGCCAGACTGAACTTATTGCGGCAAGACCGTATTCAGATTTGAACTGACGACCGACATTTTGGTGGTGAAACGCCTTTGGTCGCGCGAATGGGCAGGACCTGCACTGAACGCGGGTCTTCCCAAGCCACGAATTGGTCATGCCCCTTGGGTCTGTTTGCAATTCAGCATGACGCTTAGATCGCCAGGTACTCCTCACGAAGACTGGTGTCTTCAAGCACTTCTTGCGCCGTTCCGTCAAATACGATGGTCCCGGTGTCAAGGATGATCGCGCGGTCCGCCAACTCCAGAGCGCGAACTGCGTTCTGTTCAACGATGATCGTGGTCATACCCTGTTGCTTGACGTGTATGAGGGTTTTTTCGATTTCGTCGACGATGACAGGCGCCAAACCTTCATACGGTTCATCCAAAAGCAGCACTTTGATGTCCCTGGCAAGAGCTCTGGCGATCGACAGCATCTGTTGTTCGCCACCTGACAGTGTAATCCCTTCCTGCTTCCTGCGTTCTCCGAGACGCGGGAACAACTCGTACAGCCGTTCGAGAGACCATCCGATCGGAGGCGCAATCTGTGCGAGCTGCAGGTTTTCTTCAACTGTCAGGCCGGGAATGATGCGCCTGTCTTCAGGTACAAGACCAAGGCCCACTGCCGCCGCTTCATAGCTTGTCATGTTGTGCAGCGGCTTGTGGTCCAACCAGATTTCGCCATGTCTAACTTCTGGATCTCCAACTCTCGCAATCGAACGCAGCGTCGAGGTTTTGCCCGCGCCGTTGCGTCCAAGAAGGGCAAGAATCTCGCCTTCATGTACGTTGAAGCTGACGCCCTGCACAATGTAGCTTTCTCCGTAATAGGAGTGCATATCCCAAACGGAAAGAAACGCAGGGGCGGTGCTGGCCAGATTGGCGTTTTTCGAAAAGTCAGGTTTCTCGTTCATAGCTTTTCCTTACGCCGCCTCGCCCAGATAGGCTTCACGAACCTTGGGATGTCCACGGATTTTTTCTGGAGTATCTTCGACCAGCGGCGTCCCTTGCGCCAGAACTGTGATGCGTTCCGCAAGGCTGAAGACCACATGCATGTCATGCTCGATAATGGCGATGGTTATGTCGCGCTCATCCTTGATCTGTTTTAGCAGATCAATGGTGTTGTTGGTGTCCGCCCGCGCCATGCCCGCTGTAGGTTCGTCCAGCAACAACAGCCGCGGATTTTGACTGAGGCACATGCCAATCTCAAGTCGCCGCTTGTCGCCCCGAGACAGCGACGCCGCGTGCATCTCACGCTTGTCGGCCATGTTCATCTCTTCCAGCATCGCTTCGGCCTGTTCGACAACAGCCTTTTCGTTGGCGATGGTCTCATAAGCATGCATCCGGAACGCCCCATCCCGCATGGCGAAAATCGGAATCAACATGTTCTCCATCACCGTCAGTTCACCAAAAATCTCTGGTGTTTGAAACACGCGGCTTATGCCCATCTGGTTGATCTGGAAGGGTTCAAGCCCCAAGACCGAGGCGTTGTCGAACAACACGGACCCGGTGTCCGGCATGAGCTTGCCGACCAGACAATTCAGCAAGGTCGACTTGCCCGCCCCATTGGGCCCGATAATCGCGTGAACCGAATTCTCCTCGACGCTGAGATTCACATCCGTGAGTGCCTTGAGACCGCCGAAGCGCTTGCTGACGTCTTTGACTCTTAGAATTGCCATGGCTCGCCCCTTATTCCGCCGGTTCCGTTTTTCCCGACGTCGCGTCGTCGGATTTCGATTTCTTGCGCTTGACCCGGTTGAGCAAACGTTGACCTCCTTCGACCAGACCACCCGGCAAGTAGATAACGACAAGCATGAAAAGAATGCCCAGCGTCAGATGCCAGCCTTTTCCGATGAACGGATGGATCACAAACACAATCGCGTCCTCCAACCCGTCAGGCAGGAAAGCAAACCAACTGTGCAAGACGTTGTCGTTGATTTTCGAGAAGATGTTCTCGAAATATTTGATGAAGCCTGCACCCAGCACCGGACCTATCAAGGTTCCTGTGCCGCCCAGGATCGTCATCAAAACGACCTCGCCCGATGCGGTCCACTGCATACGTTCAGCGCCTGCCAGCGGGTCCATTGCGGCCATCAGACCTCCAGCCAGGCCGGCATACATGCCAGAGATGACAAATGCTGCCAGAGTATACGGTTTTGAGTTCAGGCCGGTATAGTTCATCCGCTGCTGGTTCGATTTGACCGCCCGCAGCATCATCCCGAAAGGTGAACGGAAAATTCGGATGGACAGATAGAAGACCACCATCATAATCACCGCACACAGATAGTATCCCGCGTTGAAATCAAAGCTCCACGCACCCACGTCCAATGTGTAGGTTGCGCGCATCGGCAACCCGAACAGATGCGGCAGGTCCGGCGAGTTCGCGCCCTGCAGAATCTGCGGATCGTCCGCGTAAACCTGCAATCCGGTTTCCCCATTTGTCAGGTTGAACTTGGGGTTTGACAAAACCGAGTAAGCCAACGCAAAGCTCATCTGAGCGAAGGCCAGCGTGAGGATCGAAAAATAGATACCCGACCGGCGCAGGCTGACAAACCCAATCAGCAATGAGAACACTCCGGCAACCACAACGCTGAGTGCGATGGCCGGGATGATATTGTAGCTCAGCAGCTTGAACATCCAAACGGCTGAATAGGATCCAACGCCCAGAAAGGCCGCGTGACCGAATGACAAATATCCGGTAAGGCCAAACAGGATGTTGAAGCCTATGGCAAAGATGCCAAAGATGACAAAGCGCTGCATCAAATCCGGATAGCCCGCGTTGAATTGCGCCATGGCGCTGCCTTCCGGGAACGGGTTCAGGATGAAGGGCGCCAGCATCGTAAGGAAGCCGACGATGATCAGCAGGCTGGTGTCTTTCTTGTTCAGTCCCAACATCGATTATTCCTCCATCACGCCTTTGCGTCCCATCAACCCGCGCGGGCGTGTGAGCAGCACAATAATGGCAACAAGGTAGATGATGATTTGGTTGATGCCCGGGATCGTCGTTGTGGCCCAGGTCGTTGAGGCAAAGCTTTCCAGAATGCCCAGCAGAAAGCCGGCAAGCACGGCTCCGGGGAGTGAACCCATGCCGCCGACAACAACCACAACGAAACTGAGGACCAGAAAATCCATCCCCATGTGATAGTTTGGTGGGTTGAGCGGCCCGTACATTACGCCGGCCAAACCAGCCACCGCGGCAGCGATACCGAACATGATCGTAAAGCGCCGGTCGATGTTGATTCCCAGCAAGCCAACAGTTTCGCGATCCGCCATGCCGGCCCGCACGACCATGCCAAACGTGGTGAATTGCAGGAATGAGAAGACGGCGCCGATAATGGCGACAGCAAAGCCAAAATAAACCAAACGCCAGATCGGGTAGATGATCGCGTTGGGATCAAACCCGATCATTGTGCCAAGGTCGATAGAGCCGCTCAGTGCGTCGGGCGGCGGAGTTTGGATTGGGTTGGCACCGAAGAAATACTTCACGATTTCTTGCAACACGATCGCCAGACCGAACGTGACAAGGATCTGGTCAGCGTGGGGGCGTTTGTAGAAATGCTTGATAAGCCCGCGTTCCATCACATAGCCAACCGTCAACATGATTGGGATCGCAAACAGGATGGCCAGGGGGACAGTCCAGTCGATAATCGTCGCACCAACCTCTGGGCCAAACCACGCCTCAATAAAGGGCGTTTCAACCTTCAGTGGGTTGCCCAGAAAGTCGGTTTGGCTCTCGTCGATGGTAACAAAGCTCAAGTTCATGAGTTTTTGCAAAGTGACGGCACAGAACGCACCGATCATGAACAGGGCCCCGTGGGCAAAGTTCACAACGCCGAGCGTCCCAAAAATAAGCGTCAGCCCCAGCGCAATCAGCGCATAAGCCGACCCTTTGTCCAGACCGTTCAGAATTTGCAATAGGATGGCGTCCATTGGCCCACCTCAGGGTTGGTCAGTGTGAATTGAGTGGCACAACAGGATCAACCCTGCTGTAGATGTCTGGCCACCTTTTTGGCGGCCAGACTATGATACGAGGCCTTATGCGCCCGGGTTACACTTACCCAGTGCGCCACCTGCGAACATCGGATGCTCCGGATCGTATTCGACCTGCGCGCGTGGCGTGATCTCGACAATTTCCAGAGTGTCGTAGGCGTTGGTCGGGTTCTCGTTGCCCCGAACGACCAGCACGTCCTTGAAGCACTGGTGGTCGGCGCCGCGATACCAGGTCGGGCCGTTGCCCAGGCCGTCGAACTCGAAGTCTTCCAGCGCTTCCGCAACACCGCACGGATTGAAAGTGCCGGCACGCTCGCAAGCATCAGCATAAAGCAGAACCTGTGCATAGCAGGTCTGCGCCGAGTTGGACGGTGGTTTGCCGTACTTCTCACCGAAGGATTTCACGAAGGCTTTGGTGCCTTCATCCTGCAGCTGCCAGTTCCAGTTCATCGAACCCAGCACGCCCTTGATGTTCTCGCCCGCACCAGCAGCCATCAGTTCCGAATACAGCGGCACGACGATCTTGAAGTCCTTGCCATTGGCCACTTTGTCGAGCAGGCCGAACTGAATCGCGTTGGTCAGCGAGTTCACCATGTTGCCGCCATAGTGATTCAGAACCAGAACGTCCGCGCCGGAGTTCAGAACCGGAGTGATATAGGACGAGAAGTCTGTTGACGCGAGTGGCGTTTTGACAGTGTTGACTGTTTCCCATCCCAGGGCTTCGGTCGAGGCGACGATCGACTCTTCCTGGGTCCAGCCCCAGTTGTAGTCAGCCGTCAGGTGATAGGCGCGGCGGTCGGTGCCCATTTCGGCAGCCAGCACCGGCGCAAGCGCAGCGCCCGACATGTAGGCGTTGAAGAAATGGCGGAAACCATTGGCCTTCTTGTCCTTGCCGGTCGTGTCGTTGGCGTGGGTCAGACCCGCCATAAAGATCACACCTGCTTCTTGACACAGGCCCTGAACTGCGACGGCCACGCCCGAGGACGACCCGCCGTTGATCATGATCGCGCCGTCTTTTTCGATCATCGACTTTGCGGATGCACGCGCGGCGTCCGACTTGGTCTGGGTGTCACCTGTGACGAACTCGACCTTCTTGCCGAGGATGCCATTGCCCTTCAGCGCCTTCGACGTGAAGGTGTTCAGGCAACCGCCGTCACCCTCTCCGTTCAGGTGTTCCACTGCCAGCTGTTGCGCCAGCAGCTCGTCATTGCCCTCTTCGGCATATGGCCCGGTCTGGGGAACGTTGAAGCCCAGGGTTACGGACCCTCCGGTTGGTTCGTTTGTGTAAGCGGCAGCCGACGAAGCCGTGAAGATCGTAGGCAGGGCCAGACCGGCACCTGCAACGGCACCAGACTTCAACACGCCGCGGCGTGTGACAGATTTGTTGGTCATTAATTCCTCCCATTTCCCTTTCTCTCGTCGTCTGGCTCCTCTTCCAGCAGACGAAAGCGCACTTATGTGCACTTCAATAATGGAAAGGCGATGGAAAATTTCACAACAAATTACTGGATTTGAAACAAAATTTTGTAAACGTATTGACGAAATCTGAGGTTACTTGAAAAACTTTTAATCAATTTTTTTGGAAAAGATTTATCTTTTAATTACTTAAGTGTAAAAACCAACAGCACAATCGTAGTACACGGCTCAAAAACTCGCCTGGTGCGGTACCAAAAGCCGATTTGGAATATCAAGCTGGCGTTTTCGCTACGCCAATTGGAGACAAGGTCCTCGGGCAACCCTGTTGGTCGGCGCCGTATCTTCGTTTACGCCAGTGGGCTGCACCACCTCTGTCAAATAACATTGCCTCTCCGCCTCCTGGGTTCGTGACCTGCTCCCCTTTAAGTCCGCGTCTATAAGTTAGCTCTGTTCAGGTTTCGGTGGAGCCTGGGGGAAACGCCGCTGAGCGTCTAATATACTGATAGCAAACACTATTGTGGTATGTTGATTTTGTAGTGTGTCACACCAGGAACTACACAACCAGCTGAGTTGAACTGTATATACCCAAACCTGCACCAGACCACTGTCTTCTACTGGTGCGGAAGGTTGCGGCTGGCTTGCATTTGCTGAACATCGTCGGGCCAAGTGGAGCCTATGTAGGCCAGCACGTCCCATATGTCTTCGTTGGTCAGAGTGCCCTCAAAGCCCGGCATGCCACTGTTGAAGTCTTCGATACCGCGTGCTGCCAATGCATCTGCCCCACCTAGTTTGGTATATTCGAACAGTAGCTGGTTATCATGGTGCCATGTGTGCCCTGTCACGTCATGTGGTGGCGCAGGCAACACTCCGTCATCATCAGGTGTCTGCCAGTTGGGTTCGCCTTCCAGATTAACTCCATGGCAAGAGGCACAGTGCACTACGTAGATTTCCTGCCCATTCGCCAGGTCTCTATCTAACAACTCATGATCTGCAGTGACGCTAGTCCCAATACTGCATATAGCGAGTACACACAGGTGTTTCTTCATCTCTATCTACCTTAACTCGGAAGCGTAAGTACGCTCGTGAGTGTTGCCGTTGTTGCCAGCACCGCTAATAAGACTATTGCCTCAACCTCGATGGATCGGGCTAGGCGTTGGGCTGCCTTTCCCTCTCCCTTTTGCATAGCCGGAACAAATCGGAGCTTGTTCGCAGCGGCGAGGATCATCAGCAGCGACACAAGAAGTACTTTGAACAACAGTGCTTGCCCGTAGCCAGTGAACACGAGCCCTTGGAGGTTGCCGACAAACAACCAGGCCATCCATAGGCCCGCACCGATTAAAGTCGGTACAATCAATGCAGCAGTTTGCCCAAACCTATACCCTAGTTCAGCGGTATCTGTCAGGTGTTCAGGCATGAGAGCCATACTCCGTAGCGGGCAAAAGATGCCTACCCAGAAGGCTACACATAGCAGGTGCAATAGGAGCAAGAGTTGGACGCCAACACTCTCCAGTTCCGGCACGTGCCCTATCTGCGCAAAGGACCACAGAGCCAATGTACCTCCCACGAGTGCGATCCAGTGGCCAAATCGAGGAATAGACAATCCCACAAGGATCAATGCTGCGCCGACAAGCCGGTAAACTAGTACGTCGCCTACGGGGGTCTGCCAAAGTAAACCAAGCATCTCCGGGTCGACCATGCCGTCTAATCCGCCTGTTAAGGCGGCTCCACGTAGCATGAAGCCAACTACTGTTGCGGCGAGAGCAAGGCACGCTAAGGCCCTGGCTTGGCGCTTCATCACGCGGTGTATCGGTGCGACGTAGCCGCAATAAAGGCAGCTAACAATCATAAGCCCGGTGGACCCCGCAAAGCCGACGTAAAGCGCCAGCTTTGCGAGGATTGCGGCAATACCCCAAATGTCTGGCATGCTCATTCCACGGTGAAGGAAAACTCGCCTTGCATCGCATGGCCGTCTTCACCTAAACCACGCCACTCGATGACATAGGTGCCGGTTCCATTGCTCGGCAATGGGATCGTGAATTCTTGACCAAAACTTGTCTGGTCGCCCAAATCCAGGCTTACTGCCGAGTGTTCTTCATGGGCCATTTCTATCCGTGTCAGCCGAATGTCCTTGGAGAAGTTGAAGCCAATTTCAGCGGGCACACCGATTATTGTGGCTCCGTCGGCAGGGGTTGTTTCTTCGACCTTGGAATGCGCCAGTACGCCGCTGGGAAGAGCAGCCATGAGTGCGAGCGTTATGATCTTTTTCATGGTGCTGTCCTTAATTTATCCCGTTGGCACGTTGAATTTCACGAATGTACGCGATCACCATGGAGACGTCACCACGCGTCAAACCTTCGACGGGTGGCATGTCACCAAACTGCCAATGATGACTTCTTACACCCTGTGAAACCGCCCTTTGAAAGGCTTTGTCAGCGTGGTGGCTGGGTTCGTATATTTTGTGGATCAGCGGCGGTCCTGAGCCTTCTGCTCCGACCGCATTGACGCCATGGCAAGAGGCGCAGGAAACATCAAAGATACGCTGGCCGATTGTCGCATTGCCCTCGATGGGCGGCATCTGAATTGCGACCATGGCTTCGCCCTCAAGTGTGCCTTGTGGCGCGGCTTCTTCGACTGGGCCAGAGCGAACAGCAATGAAAGCGGCAACGACGACAACGGCGCATACGCCGATTAGTAAGTGGCTTTTTTTCATGGATTGATCCTGACTTTGTGGAGGCTGGTAGTACTGCGACACATCGCGAACAGCAGCACGTGCTGATCACTTAGGTGCGCGAGGATTACGTTGCTTCAAACGTCAGGGGGTCTGTAGGGGCTATCTGGTTCAATCAGCTTGGCTAGAGCTCCAATCTGTAACTCTCGGTCAATCTCAGATTGGTTCCACACAACTTCGCCGCTCAGGGAGAGCAATACAACTGCTTGGCAAAGAGAGGGGTTACACTCTCCGGTTCCGAAACTTTCAGGGTCATGGTGGCGGCTTGGGGCCGAGACATCATCGATGTGCTTTGCCACAGCAGAGTGTTCCGTTGATAGCACATGGTCCTTGCTGTGAAGGCCAACGCAGCCATTTGACAACGTATGAGCAACGCCGCCAAATCCAGTCAGGATGACCAGAATGCTGATCAGTAGCGAAAGTGAGTATCGTCGGATGACCATGGCAAAGGACGCTACTGTATGGGAATACGCATGACAACGTCAGCACCTCTGTTTTTTCAGTCGCGACCAGCTTTAGCTTGGGCTTTCCACGGATGCTGACCCTGTGACGTGGAGCACTTTTCACTGGATAGCGGCAGGTTCAGCTGTATCAACGATCAAGACAGGGCGCTGTCAAAACAAAGGTTAAGCCTCGGCTATCATGGTCCCCCAACTGGAATGACCACCTTCCGTTTCACAGATGATTGTATCCATGCCAGTCGCGGCATCGGTTCCGAAATGGCAGTTCGCAAATGCCGGAACGCTTTAAAAGGTTAAGCTAGGGTCAGTATTCATAACCAGCAAATGTCGGTTGCCGCGAATGCGATTGCTGAGATGAAGACCTTGGGACAAAGGTCATGGCGTGTCGCCACGCGCCCCCGGTCCCTGAGCCTGCCAAACAGAATCTCGATGCGATTTGTATATGCGCTTGTCGTACTTGACCGGCGTCTTGCGTTGTTTTCGACCGGGGATGACCATGGTTGGCCGGGCTTCAGCCGGGCACTCCGCGCAATACAAGCGAATTTATCAGCATCTGGCACTGACCGCACCAAAATACCTTCAATCGATCCGGGCCTAATGGTGAAAGCTTGGCTATAGCCCGGCTAACGGAATTGGGTTTCTCGACACTTACGCACGAAGCAACCAAACTCCGGCGTCCCAGTCAAAACTCTAATGGATGAAAGCAGTTGCAGCAATTAAGCTGACCGGTTTCCGCGAAGTTTGCCCAAACCAAACAGCCCGCCCAAAGCCCCAAGCAGCAGCAGCCAACTGGCTGGTATCGGAACAGCCGCAAGGTTTGCCTGCGCCACGGTGCCTTCCGTCACGCCCTCCTCTTGATCTGTAGGTTCCCGCAACAATTCCAGCTCTTCAAGATGCCGATCGTTGTCATAGGTTTCAGAGATCTGGGTCAAACGGAGGTTTTCCCATTCCAATTCTGCTAGATGTTTTTCGCTGTCAAAGTCTGAGAGAAGCTCGGATAGAACTTCATCATCATCCACAGTCACGCTTCCCGACCCATCCGAGATGGTCAAAGCTTCTGAATCTCCGGCGCAAAACAGAACCACTAATGCGCAAATAACTCTCATAACTCACCCCCACGACACTGATGTTAAGCATAGCACTTCAGGATAATATTGCAAACATCGTGATAATTGAATAAAAATGTAGGCTTATGAAGTCTAACAAGAAATGACCGACACCGTTAAGCGGGCATAAGGATAGGGGGCTATCCAAAAGTATAGCTAACTCTGACCGACTGGCCCGCGTAGTTCCGGTTCGGTCGGTAACGCGTGATCAGGTGGTTCCACGCCATGCTTTTCCAGCCATTCCAACACTTCTCCCCACTGGGTTTGAATGCTTAGTGTGCTGCGGTACTCACGCAACTGTTCAAGCCGACATTTCAGGTCATACGGGATTGTTCGTGGCCATTTCTTCATGACGTGTGTTCTATCTTTGTTCTGTCACGGGTCAACCGGTTGTCGCGCTTTGAACTTGATGCGTCGGCAAAATTAGTGACTACTGTGAGTCATGACGGACACTGTTTCCAGTGTCCGTCTGCTAGACTAGTTTCTACACTTGGGTCGTTGCACTGTTACTTGTGGCCAAACTTTCTCAGTGCGACGACCAGACCTGCCACCGATGCTACCGTTCCAATTACGGTTATGACATCAATCAGGCTTAGAGCGGTACTGCTCATACCCATTAGCTTGAACTGTCCAGCGCTTGGTTAAAACCGAAAAGATACAGTGTTTTTGACATCTTTTTTGTTGACAGTGGGTGGGTGAGTCGTCGGTCAAACTAGCGCATATTGCCCATACTGCGGACGATAGCGAACCCCCAACGTACCCCCGAGGGGCGCGCGCCTGACCAAGACGAGCCGAGATAGCTCGTAAATGCTTGTAGTTGTGTGATAATTTGGTGGAGCCTAGGGGAAACGCCGCCGAACGTCTAATGCACTGATAGTAAACATTATTGTGGTGTGTTGGTTTATAGTGTGTCTCACCTTAGCGTCACACTTATAAGTACGCAATTCTCAGCACCCAATTGACTAGGCTCCAGACTCATTGAATTACAGCCAGAATAGGACTGTAGCAGCGAGAGCGATGGCCGAGAGGAATACCTTTG
>NZ_JBXWMI010000026.1:0-32362 GCF_059609765.1 Ruegeria sp. YTSC106 | reverse complement strand
CAGCCCGTCAGCACCGCCTCAGCAGCGCCGGTGAAGGGGGTTCTAAGTATAACCCGACAAAGCCGCAAGTGGAAAATTCACAAAAACAGAAGAAATTCTCATAAAGATAATTTACCAATTAATTACAGCATCTTAAGAACATTTCATCAGGCGCGTCGCCGTCGAAATCCAAGAAAATGCAGGTCGGAATTCGCGGCTCAACGCGTTATGTACATGATTACCCACAGACTCACCTCCGAGTCAGGCGGAATCTGCCCTGTTGGACCACAAAGACAGGATTGGAATCTGAAGACGCAGGGCAAGCAGGGCGATGATGGTTGCCAGATAAGCAAGCGGCTCGATCTGAAATCCTTTTGCCAGCATGACGTAATGCACGCCCCCCAACAGCGCAGCCGCGTACACAAGGCAGTGCAGCTTGCGCCAGCGTGATCCCAGTCGGCGCACCGACCAATTATTGGACGTCAACGCCAACGGAAGCAGGAGAAGGAACGCCCCCATGCCGACCGTTATGTACGGGCGCTTGAGGATATCCGCCCAGATCTGGCTGGGAAGCTGCACATCCAGAACCAGCCACACAAGAAGATGCAACGCGACGTATACAAAAGTGAGCACTCCGATCGCTCGGCGATACTTCATCAGGTTCAAACCGACATGCCGGCGCAGAGGCGTGACGGCCAGACCGGCAATCAGCAACTGCAGGGCCAGTTCACCATATCTATGCTCCAACGCCTCAATCGGTTCGACCCCCAGACCACCGGTAAGGCCAAGATAAAACAGCCAAGGCGCAGGCAACGCCCCCAGCAGATATATCGCCCATACCGGAATACGGCGGAGTGTCTGGTTAATCGACTGCATGATTCTAATAGTTCTTGGCCAAATCCATGCCCTCGTAAAGACTGGCGACCTCTTCTTCATACCCGTTGAACATCAGGGTCGGCTTACGTGACGCGAAAAGCCCGCCCCCGATCTCGCGTTCGGAAGCCTGAGACCAACGTGGATGGTCCACATTCGGGTTCACATTACTATAGAACCCGTATTCGCGCGGATTGGACATGTTCCAGCTGGTGGGCGGTTCCTCCTCGGTCAGAGTGATCCGAACGATCGACTTGATCGATTTGAAGCCATATTTCCACGGAACGACCAAACGCAAAGGCGCGCCGTTCTGGTTGGGAATCGGTCGGTCGTAGATTCCGGTTGCCATGATTGTCAGAGGGTGCATCGCCTCGTCCAGGCGCAAGCCCTCCCGGTACGGCCATTCGAGAATGGGAAACCGCGTTCCCGGCATCTCGTCTGGGCGATAGGCCGTTTCGAATGCCGCATATTTTGCACCCTCCTGCACACCTGCCAGGTTCAGAAGGTCAGCCAGCTCGAAGCCGTTCCATGGAACGACCATCGACCACGCTTCTACACAGCGGAAGCGATAGATCCGTTCCTCGATCGTCATCTCGGACAGGATACTGTGGAAATCATAGTCGCCCGGGCGGTCAACCAGACCGTCGATCTGCACGCTCCAGGGTTCGGTCACCAGCGTGTGAGCATATTTCGCCGGGTCATCTTTTCCGGTCCCGAACTCATAGTAGTTGTTGTACGTGGTGATCTCTTCCCAGGTGTTCGGCTCCAACCCATCCTGTGCTGCCGCCGGTTTGGCCATCGCAGTCAGGCCGACACCTGCCAGCCCGGCCATAACCTGCCTCCGGTAGAGAAACGCCGCCCGGGGGGTGACGTCGGCATGTGTCAAAGTGTTGGTCCAGCGATGCGCCATATGGGTCTCCGTCATATGCAACAGTCAGTGTTGACGTAGTGTGCTGATAGCACAGAGCCACAGAAACAGGCGTAACGATTGAGCGAAGTGATTGTAACGTTCCGGTGTGGCCGGACCTTCGGGGAACGGTGTCAGCAACGAAAACCATAGACGCGAAAACCTTTAGCGCCCGGCAGAAAACCGGGTTTTTCTTGGATTACAATCAAAACACGGGCACAAAACTTTACAACTGCTGACGCAAAGCTGCACTCTGTCATACGGGCGCCACGCCAAGCCGAACGCGAGGCAAGGCTGCGGTTGCAGCCTTTTGGCCGCAATGGGAGGAAGAAAATGTGTGATATTTGTGTAATGAATGCCGTCAAAGACAAGATGCTGTCTCGTCGCGGATTCTTCAAAGCTGCTGCCGCTTCGGGTGTTGCAGCAGCCGCAACCGGGGCCGTCGCGCCGGCAGCATTGGCGGCTGGGCATGGCGGTGTCGAGGATATGACCCACACGCTAAGCCCGGATTTCCCGACATGGGGCGGCGAGCCCGGCATCTCGGCCGAGCAAGCTTTCAACTTTACTGATCACGGCTTCAATCTGTTCAACCTGTCAATCAACGAACATACGGGTACGCATATCGATGCACCGCTTCACTTCTCGGCGGATGGGACATCAGTTGACGAAATCCCTGTCAGGGATCTGGTCGCCTCCTTGTGCGTCGTGGACATCGCTGCCCGAGCTGCCGAGGATGCTGACACGCGCGTCACCCCGGATGATCTGAAAGCCTGGATTGCGGCCAATGGCGATATCCCTGATGGTGCCTGCGTGGCGATGCATTCCGGATGGGCAGGCAAAACCGCCACGGATGAGTTCCGCAATTTCGACGGCGAAGCGCAGCATTACCCGGGCTTCCACGTTGAAGCAGCGCAGATGCTGATGGAGGAGACCGGAGCACGATCAATTGCCGTTGATACCCTGTCCCTGGATCACGGCATGTCCGCAGATTTCGCGACGCATTACGCGTGGTTGCCGTCAGGCCGATTCGGGATCGAATGCCTGGCTGGGTTGGATCGCGTGCCTGCGTCTGGTGCAACGCTGGTGGTCGGCGCGCCCAAGCACCAAGGCGGCACCGGCGGGCCGGCCCGGATCTTTGCGTTGATCTGACAAATTCCCGGGCGGCTGACCAACGCCCGCCCGGCCATCTTTCCGGCAGGGCCAAATTTCCGCCACAGTTGCAAACCAAGACTTTGTGCTTTCTTGAACTGTTCGGGACGCCCTGCCTCCATGTTGCTCAGACCACTGGTTATTTCTCTGTCTTTACTGTGCGGATCGGCATTGGCTGATGTGCAATCCTGCAAAAAGCTGTTTGAGCGCGCGCCGCAGGTCCTGAGCGATCTGAACCAGATCGGGTCTGAAGTTTATGAAGACAGCCACCCGGGCCTTGGCTATTCCGCCACGTTTGCAGACCCATCCTCCAAGATCACAGTTTTCTTCTATGACCACCAACAAAGTGTCGTCTCATCCGAAATGGCCCTTGAAAGCTTTAAACAAGCCGCACGCGATATCGCTGCAATAGCTGCGCGGCGCGGTGCTGAACTCGGCGAAATCAACGCCTATCAGTTGCGTGATCCGTCGCAGGTGTTGCCATTTCGGGCCGAGGCCAAAGCATCAGATGGCCTGTCCGAGTTTCTGGCGGTTGGCGTCGTGGACAATTGTATTATGAAGCTTAGGTTTACAGCCCAGTTTCCATTGGAGGAAGCGCAGGTCTGGATGAAAGCGCTCAACGAGTATCTGAACAAAGGCTATGGAAAGCCGACATGAAAAAAGGCCCGCCTTTAAGGCGGGCCTTTCCAGTTTCCGGTGTCAGATCAATGCACCACAGCATCATCCGGGCGGGGTCGTTTTGAAGTTCCCAACCGGTCACCGATGATCAGACCATCGGTCCCAACGGTCACAGGAACAGTCTCGCCGTCCTTTATCTCACCGGCCAGCAGAGCTTCTGCCAACGGGTTCTGCAAGGCGCGCTGGATGACGCGTTTCAGCGGGCGGGCACCGAAGACCGGGTCATAGCCTTCGTTTGCCAACCACTCCTTGGCGGCATCGTCCAGTACCAAGTCGATCTTGCGCGCGGCCAGACGTTTGAGAAGACGACCCAGCTGGATGTCAACAATCGCAGCCATATCCGACCGTTTCAGCCGGTCGAAGATGATCGTTTCGTCCAGACGGTTCAGGAATTCGGGCCGGAAATGGGCTCTTACGGCATCCATCACGTCATGCTTGGCCTGCGCACTATCGGCACCCTCAGGCAATTGGCTGAGTGCCTGGCTACCAAGGTTCGAGGTCAGAATGATCAGCGTCTGCTTGAAATCAACCGTACGACCCTGACCGTCGGTCAGGACACCGTCATCCAGCACCTGCAACAGCACGTTGAACACGTCCGGATGAGCCTTTTCGACCTCGTCGAACAGGACAACCTGATACGGCCTGCGCCGGACTGCTTCGGTCAGAACGCCGCCTTCGTCATAGCCGACATAACCCGGCGGGGCACCGATCAGACGGGCAACGGCGTGTTTCTCCATGAATTCCGACATGTCGACCCGCACCATAGCGTTTTCATCGTCGAACAGATACTCGGCGACGGCTTTGGTCAGCTCGGTCTTACCGACACCGGTTGGCCCAAGGAACAGGAACGAACCCAGCGGCCGCCCTTCGTCATTCAGACCGGCACGGGCCCGGCGCACGGCGTTGGCCACAGCTGTAACGGCCTCGTCCTGGCCGACCACGCGGGTGTGCAGCGCTTCTTCCATACGCAGCAGCTTGTCGCGCTCGCCTTCGAGCATTTTTGCGGTCGGGATGCCCGTCCAGCGTTCGACAACGCTGGCGATCTGTTCCGGACGCACCGTTTCCTCGGCCATCATGGCGTTGCTTTCGGCATTCTCGGCCTCGGACAGCTTTTTCTCAAGCTCGGGGATGATGCCATAGGACAGCTCACCCGCCTTGGCGAGGTTGCCTTCGCGCTTGGCGATTTCCAGATCAGCCCGCGCCTTGTCGAGCTGTTCCTTCAACTCCCGCGCGCCCGCCAGCTTGTCGCGTTCGGCCTGCCACTGAGCGGTCATCTCGGCGGATTTCTCCTTGAGGTCGGCCAATTCCTTTTGCAACGTTTCAAGCCGATCCTTGGAGGCCGCGTCATCTTCAAGTTTCAACGCTTCTTCCTCGATCTGCAACTGCAGGATCTGGCGATCCAACTGGTCCAGTTCTTCAGGCTTGCTGTCCACTTCCATGCGCAGACGCGCGGCGGCCTCGTCGACGAGGTCGATAGCCTTGTCCGGCAGGAAGCGGTCGGTGATGTACCGATGCGACAGGGTCGCGGCCGATACCAACGCCGAATCCGAAATACGGACTCCGTGGTGCAGCTCGTACTTTTCCTTGATACCGCGCAGGATGCTGATCGTATCCTCGACCGTCGGCTCCTGCACTATCACGGGCTGGAAACGCCGCGCGAGGGCCGCATCTTTTTCGACGTATTTGCGGTACTCGTCCAGCGTGGTCGCGCCGATACAATGCAGCTCACCCCGAGCAAGCGCAGGCTTGATCAGGTTGGCAGCATCCATGGCACCGTCGGATTTACCCGCACCAACCAGCGTGTGCATCTCGTCGATGAACAGGATGATCTCACCGGCGGCCTCGGTGACCTCGGTCAGAACGGCCTTGAGGCGTTCTTCGAATTCACCACGGTATTTTGCACCGGCAATCAGCGCACCCATGTCGAGCGCAAGCAGCTTCTTGTCCTTCAGCGATTCCGGTACGTCGCCGTTGACGATGCGCAGGGCCATGCCCTCGGCAATCGCGGTTTTACCGACGCCGGGTTCACCGATCAGAACCGGGTTGTTCTTGGTGCGGCGCGACAGGACCTGCATCGCGCGGCGGATTTCCTCATCCCGCCCGATGATCGGGTCGATCTTGCCTTCGCGCGCGGCCTCGGTCAGGTCGCGGGCATATTTCTTGA
This sequence comes from Ruegeria sp. YTSC106, assembly GCF_059609765.1. Taxonomy (NCBI): domain Bacteria; kingdom Pseudomonadati; phylum Pseudomonadota; class Alphaproteobacteria; order Rhodobacterales; family Roseobacteraceae; genus Ruegeria; species Ruegeria sp. YTSC106. The sequence continues at coordinate 26,612 of NZ_JBXWMI010000026.1, read as the reverse complement.
GTGCATCATAGCCCTCTTCCGCCGATGCGGTGTCAGCAGTGCGACCTTTGCGGATGTCGTTGATGGCTTCATTGAGTTTTTGCGCAGATACGGCACCGGCTTCCAGCGCCTCTTTGGCTTTGGATTTGACCATGCACAGCGCCATCAACACGCGTTCGACAGGCACAAAGCTGTCGCCCGCTTTGGTGGCGATCTTCTCGGCCTCGTCCAGAACCTTGGCAGTCTGGCCGTCCATGTAAATCTGGCTCGCATCGCCGCTGACTTTCGGAATCTTGCCCATTGCAGCGTCGAGCGCCTCAACTACGCGGTCCGGCGCGCCGCCCGCGCGCGTGATCAGATTGCTCGCCAGCCCCTGATCGTCATCCATCAATGCCTTGAGTATATGTGTGGGCTCCAGCCTCTGGTGCCCCTCGCGCAGCGCAATGGTCTGCGCCGCCTGCACGAACCCCCGTGCCCGTTCGGTGAACTTGTTCAAGTCCATGGTATTCTCCTTTTCCAAGCGCCCGGTGGATTTGCGCCCGCTTGGCAGCACGCAGTGGTCCGGGCCTTGTCCTCAATCTGGGAAATATCCCCACCGCTTCAAGAGGCTGGAGAGTGAAAAAATGCCGTCAGCCGCGCGAAATTGTATAGACTGTGTAGCCTCCGGTTTCGGCCACCTGCTGGGCATCGTGCATCTCGACCAGAGACTGCGCGGCGGCGCTGCCTGTGGGGCAGGATACAAGATCGGCGGTGTGGTCAAGGAAATTGCCTGTAAAGGCGGTTTCGCCGGTCAACTGGCACCAGTCATCCTCGGACCGATAACCGCGGACGAGGTAAAGGTCGTCATTGGTGGGGGCCGGGGCGGCACCGGTTTCGGGTGCGCTCGGCGGCGTGTCGGTGCAGGCCGCTAGGGCCGCTGCCGCAGCCAGCGGAATGAGGTGCTTCATGGTCTGTCCCTTTGGTGCAATTCCGTTTCTGAACGGCCGCACCATAGCACAGTTGAGACAGTGCGGGGAAACCACGTCCCCCGGACTCAGGTCTCAATCGCCTTCGATCTGCCGGATCAGTTGTTGCGCCACGTCGTCCCCTGCCCGGCCGCGAGGCGATAAAACTTCAACGCCCCCGCGACATCGCCGGATTCGTACAGCAACCGGCCGAACTTGCGCTGCGACTTCATATCGCCGAGTTTCGCAGCCCTGCCCCAGAAAACAAAGGCTGCCTAGGTGTCCTGAGGCACGCCGTCCCGCCAGTGATAGGTCAGAGAACCAAGGTTGTGCAGTGCGACGACATCGTCCTGCTCGGCGGCCTGGAAATAATAGTCCAGCGCCTGTTCGATGTCTTTTACATATCCGTTCTCGCCGGTCTCTTAGATGAAGCCCAGATGCGCCGCAGCATCGGCGCTGCCGTTACGGGCCGCCATCTTCAGATAGTCGACCGCACGCTGCATGTCGCGCGTGACATGCGTTCCGTCGCGATAGAATGTGCCGAGGCGTAGCAGAGACGGCTCATTCCCGAGGAACGCGGCCTTTTGAAAATAGTACAGCGCCTTGTCGATGTCGCGCGCCACACCGTCCCCGTTCTCGTAGCCATACGCAACGTTATGCATCCCCATCGACAGACCGGATTCGGTGGCCGCCATGTACCAGGCAAACGCGGTTTCGTCGTCCTCGGGAACGATCTCGCCATCGTTATAGAGCGTGGCCAGCGTGTTCATCGCCAGCCCGCTACCCTCCATCACGGCCAGTTCCGAAAACGCGAGCGCCAGTTCCAGCCTGCCTCCCTTCACCAGCGCGAGGGCGAAGGTCGGAGACCCGCAGGCGCCGTTGCGGTTCCTTGGGGGCGTCAGCCTTTGCCGGCGCGGGAGCGCCACCCATCAGCCCCGCCAGCAGATCGCGCGCTAGTTGGGCCTCGCCGCAATCCGTCTCACCGGCCCAGACCGCGCCCGCCCCGGCCTAAAATGCCGCCGAGGCCACCACACCCAACCGTATCATCCCGTATTTTCCTGCGTCTTTTCTTGTCTCAATGCGCCACACGCTCTACAGAAGCGCCCATCCCGCCAAGCCTGAAAGGTCGAAACAATGCCCCAAACCGCCGATGACCGCCTGATCGTAGCCCTCGATGTCCCCAACGCACTGGAGGGGCTGAAGCTGGCCGAGACGCTGGGCGACGTCGTTTCGTTCTACAAGATCGGCCTGGGTATGCTGACCGGCGGCGGGCTGGCCTTGGCCAATGAGCTGAAGCAGGAACACGGCAAGCGAATCTTTCTGGACATGAAGCTGTTCGACATCGGCAACACGGTGGAAAACGCGGTGCGGGGGCTGGCGCAGTTCGATCTGGATTTCCTGACCGTGCATGGTGACCCGCATGTGGTGCGCGCCGCCAAGGAAGGGGCGGCGGGCAAGGATCTGAAGATCCTGGCGGTGACCATCCTGACCTCGCTGAACCGCGACGATCTGGATGCGGGCTTGATGAAGACCGGAGCCATGCAGGACATGGTGGTGGAACGCGCCGCCCGCGCCTTTGAGGCCGGGGCCGATGGCGTGATCGCAAGCCCGCAGGAGGCCGCCCTGATCCGCGCCTTGCCCCAGGCAAGGGGCCGACTGATCGTAACCCCCGGCGTGCGTCCGGCTGGCGCGGCACTTGGAGATCAAAAACGTGTGGCCACACCAGCCAGCGCCATCCAGGACGGAGCGGATCATATCGTTGTTGGCCGTCCCATTTATCAGGCGGAAGACCCGAAATCCGCAGCCGCAGCCGTTTTGACCGAGCTAAGTTCTCTGAAAACGTGATGACCGGAATCATCGTTTCAGCCGGTATTCGTACTGAAAAAACCGCCGCAACAGGTTGACCTTACGTCAATTTTTGACGAATCCGCGCCAAATCGTCCCTGTGCCAGAAAACACACATTCAGAAAGTGAGTTTTTCCAAAGCAGCCTTCACTCTATCTCCGTAGGGAAATCTTGGCGATTCTTAAGGGGATTAACTCCCCAACGAACCTTTTCTTCCTGAGGTTCGTTACTTCCCCCCGCGATGCTGCGGGGGGTTTTCTTTTATCTGAATGATCTTTGATCGATATCACTGCATGATATAAAGAACTCCCAAGCCAACTGCGGAACACACGAGGACGCAGATGCCCGGTCTTTGCCGAGATTGCCTGACCCTTTTAACAAACGAACGGCGCTGCACGGGCTGCGGTAGCCCCAGGGTAAAGTCACACCCCGAACTCCTTGACTTGACCATCGCTCATATGGATTGCGATGCCTTTTATGCTTCGGTGGAAAAACGGGACAATCCGGAACTGGCAGACAAACCTGTCATCATCGGCGGCGGCAAACGCGGCGTTGTTTCCACGGCATGCTACGTGGCCCGAATTCGGGGTGTACGATCCGCCATGCCCATGTTCAAAGCGCTGCAACTGTGCCCTGATGCCGTCGTGATCAAACCACGCATGTCTGTGTATGCCCAGGTGTCACGCGACATCCGAGCCATGATGGATGAACTGACGCCAGTGGTCGAACCTCTGTCCCTGGACGAAGCCTTCATGGACTTGTCCGGCACCCAACGCCTGCACGGGGCACCTCCTGCCGCCATGTTGGCGCGCCTCGTCAAACGCATGAAAGATGAACTGGGTGTGACCGGATCTATCGGGCTGAGTCACAACAAGTTCCTGGCCAAGGTTGCCTCGGACCTCGATAAGCCCCGCGGGTTTTCGGTGATTGGCAAGGCCGAGACGGCAGAGTTTTTGAATGACAAACCCGTACGGTTGATCTGGGGCATTGGCCCCGCCGCGCAGGAATCACTGGACCGTGCAGGGATTCGAACCTTCAACGACCTGCTGCGTTGGGATCAGGAGGCTTTGACTGCGCGTTTCGGCTCGATGGGGTATCGCCTGTGGCATTTGGCACGAGGTCAAGACAAACGACGCGTTTCAACTCATGAGCCGATGAAATCGATCAGCAATGAGACCACATTTTTCGAGGACACCGCCAATATTGACGTTCTGGACGGGCATTTGTGGCGCATGGCCCTGAAGGTCTCGGACCGGGCCAAGGCCAAGGATCTAGCTGGCCGGGTCGTTACGCTGAAGCTGAAGAAAGCCAATCATAAGATTCTGACACGGCGCGTGTCGTTGCGGGACGCGACGCAGATCGCAGACCGGATTTATCGCACGGCAAGGGGGCTTTTTGATCAGGTGGGGGATCAGGGGCCGTACCGCCTGTTGGGGTGTGGTCTGTCTGACCTGTGCCCGGCGGATCTGGCCGACATTTCCGGCGACCTGCTTGATCCCGGCGCCGTCCGCAGATCGCGGGCCGAGCGGGCCACCGACGAAATCCGTCAGAGATTCGGCGCAGACGCAATCGTGAAGGGCCGCGCTTTGCGCTAGGCTCATTCCGCAGCCAGACGGACCGGCTTGGAACCGATGCTGCATATCTCGCGAACCACTTGCCGGAGGAGTTTCGAAAACGTCATAAAATTGGCGTTCGGCGCAATCTTCTCTTCGTTCATATACAGGGCGCGGTCAATTTCGATCTGAATCGCGTGTTGCTGGCGGGTGGGGCGGCCATATGTCTGCGTTACATAGGCCCCGGCAAACGGGGCATTGCGCGCCACATTCAGTCCTGCCGCAGAAAACGCCGATTCGATGAAGTCCACAATCTCGGACGAGGCCGAAGCACCGAACCGATCACCCAGCACGATTTCGGGCCGTTTGTTTCGGGTCGTACCAGCCATGGACACCGCCTCATGCGGCATTGAGTGGCAATCCACCAGAATGGCCTGCCCGAACTTCTCATGCGATTCGGCCAACAAGGACTTCAATCGTGCATGATAAGGACGCCAATAGGTATCTAAGCGCAGCCGTGCTTCGTCCATGGTCAGCTTGCCGCTGTAAATTGCTCGTCCATTGGCCACGACGCGGGGAATCACGCCTAACCCCGATGCGACCCTTGGGTTATGCCCGTGCCTGCGGGCGCCGCTGATCAACGCCGGGTCCAATTCGTCCAGACTGCGATTCAGGTCCAGATAAGCGCGCGGCATGGTTGCTTTGATCAAAGGCGCGCCATTCTCGGCTGCTGCCGCAAACAATTGATCGACAAATGCGTCTTCCGAGGACCGAATCACGCTTTGGTTCAGAACGGACCGCTTCAGAAACGCTTCGGGGTAGTCCCGCCCGCTATGTGGGGATGAAAAAACCACACATGAACTGCGGTTTTCCGGCATATCCAATACAAAGGCTGCGTTCTGCATGATCCCTCCCTCTTCGCAATCAACATAGACCGGAAAATAGTTCTTCCAAACCCCTTGAACCCCTTTGCGACTCCTTTTATAGACCCCGCTACCGGCGCGGGGATCCGCGCCCCATTTCGTTATGGGGCAGGGCACGCAAAGGGAAAGTGGGCGGTTAGCTCAGCGGTAGAGCACTTCGTTGACATCGAAGGGGTCACAAGTTCGATCCTTGTACCGCCCACCATGTTTTCACTGTTCCGGATATCCGGGACACCCGAGTAACCCAGGCGCTGGCCACGTCCTTGATGAAGGCGCCGCAGATTGGAGACAGACCATGAAGGTCAAGAACTCGCTCCGCTCGCTCAAGAACCGGCACCGTGACTGCCGTATTGTGCGTCGCAAAGGCCGCGTCTACGTTATCAACAAGACGCAGCGCAAGTTCAAAGCTCGTCAGGGCTGAGAACGGCGAAACACCGCTTTAAAGAGCCGCGCCTTCGGGCGCGGTTTTTTGTGTTATCTCGACCCCGCGGCGCCGTCTGAGAACCATCCGCACCATCCATGGAATGGAACAGACCGCAATCGCGGCGGGAACTGAATCGAACAGGGCGAATCCTGTCTTTATCGGCCAGCCGACACCCAACCGTTCGGGGGAAAAGACCACGCTCTCCGCCTGGTCTCGCAAATGTGGCGCGACGCCGCGCATCCGCTCATCGGTCGTAAAACCGTCAAGATCGACCCCCATTGCAAACAACTCCAGACCAAGCGCGTAGTCGCGCCACCACGAAAACAGGATGGTCAGACCGACGACGACCACGAAGCTACAGGTGAACCCGGACGGAAAATCGGGCTGCCTGACACCTGAGCACTTGCCGGTGTCCGGCGGCGGCCCTACCAACTGATCCCGACATGGTTAACAAATGAAAAAGCCCCAGTAAGCGCTGCGACATTATATGACCAAGTAAATTTGTCAGTTTTTCTTGCATCCCGCCGAGAATCGTATAATTGAGCAAATCAGTCGGGTTATCGACCGACACGAAATTCAATTGTTGGGGCAAACTATGCTGAAATCCACAACCTGCCTGGCCGCCGCTCTGTCGGCATTGATCGCAACATCCGCCGCGGCTGAAGGCGAGCTGAACCTTTATTCGTCGCGCCACTATGACACCGACGAACGTCTGTACACGGACTTCGAAGATGCGACTGGTATCAAGATCAACCGGATCGAAGGCAAGGCAGACGAGTTGATCGCGCGCATGGAAGCAGAAGGCGCGAACTCTCCTGCCGACGTTATGCTGACCGTCGACACTTCTCGTCTGGCGCGTGCCAAAGATGCGGGCATTCTGCAAGTAATCGACAGCGAAACCATGGAAGAGCGCATCCCCGCCAACCTTCAGGACGAAGACAACCAGTGGTTCGGCTTCTCACAGCGCGGTCGGATCATCTTTTACAACAAAGAAAACGTCACCAACCCGCCAGCCACTTACGCAGACCTGGCCAAGCCGGAGTACAAGGACTTGATCTGCATCCGGTCCTCGACCAACACCTACAACCAGACACTGCTCGCCTCGATCATCACACATGAAGGCGCAGAAGCTGCAAAGTCCTGGGCGGAAGGCGTTGTCGCCAACATGGCGCGAGACCCGCAAGGGGGTGACACCGACCAGCTGCGTGGCATCGTTTCGGGTGAATGCGATATCGCTGTGTCGAACACTTACTACTATGCTCGGGCCATCCGCAAAGACGTCAAAGGTCTTTCCTCTGACCTCGACATGATCGGTTGGGTCTTCCCCAATCAGGACAGCTATGGTGCGCATATGAACCTGTCGGGCGGTGGCGTCGCGGCGCACGCACCGAATAAGGAAAACGCAATCCTGTTCCTTGAGTATCTGGCAAGCGATCAGGCGCAGGAGTACTTTTCGGCAGGAAATGACGAATTCCCGGCAGTACAGAGCGTTGAGCTGGCAGATTCGGTAAAAGCACTGGGTGACTTCAAAGCTGACGACGTGAACCTGTCAGACGTCGCCAAGAACATCCCGGAAGCACAGAAAATCTTCAACGAAGTTGGCTGGAAATAATCCGCAACATCGTCAGCGATTTTCCAAGGGCGCGGAGTTTCCGCGTCCTTTCTCGTTTACAAATTCATATTTTTTTAATATTTTTCTCGCAAATGAAATTCCCTCTCTCTTTTGATCCATGCTTGATAACCTTTCGAACCGCCTCGCCGCACGTCTGAACGAACTCCGCCACGGGCGCGGATGGTCGCTGGATCAACTGGCCGCTCACAGCGGAATCAGTCGGGCCACACTGTCCCGCATGGAGAAAGGAGACGTCAGCCCCACCGCTGAGAATCTTGGCCGTCTCTGTGCCGCTTTTGACCTGCCAATGTCACGGCTTTTGATGATGGTCGAAGACAGCTTTGACCCCAAAGTGCCATTTGAACGCCAGACCGAATGGCGCGATCCCGCGACGGGCTTTACCCGCCGTTCAGTTTCACCCCCAGCAAACGGTCTGAACGCCGAGGTCGTGGAATGCCACCTGCCGCGTGACACGGTCATCACTTACGAGACGCCACCAAAATCAGGACAGGAACACCATCTGATCCTGATCGATGGCGCGCTGACACTGACTGTTGACGGAACGCCCCATGCGCTGAGCACCGGAGATTGCCTGCGCTATCACCTGTCAGGCCCAACCCGGTTCGAAACCGGCGCATCTCGCGGTGCGCGTTATCTCTTGGTGCTGACATGATCTCGCGTCTGACCGATCTCGATTTCAGCGCGGCAGTTGATGATCTGGCGGAAATCCTCCACGCCTGTGTACATGACGGGGCCAGCATCGGCTTTGTCCTTCCGTTTACCTTGGACGATGCACGGAGGTACTGGTTGCAAAACGTTCAGCCTGGACTGAAATCCGGTGCATTGGAGGTGTTTGTCACCCATGACAACTGGAGCATTCAGGGCACGGTTCAACTGATCCCCGCGATCATGCCAAATCAGCCACACCGCGCTGATGTCGCAAAGCTTCTGGTACACCCGAACGCCAGACGGCGTGGTTTGGGCCGCGCCCTGATGGAAGCCCTCTTACAACGAACAAAAGAGTTGGAGCGTACGATGCTGGTTCTTGATACGCGCAGTACCGATCCTTCTCGAATGCTCTATCTGGACCTTGGGTTTCAGATCGCAGGGGAAATTCCGAACTACTGCCGGAACCCGTTCGAAACCAAATTGGAACCCACAACTTACATGTATAAAGAGCTGTCAGCCTGACGCCGAACAGCGACCGTTTGACCGTGGGTCATGGATTTTCCGAGTGGTCCACGCGAAGTCGTGCGAATGGTCCGGGGGCATTCTCATGCCGCGCTTTTGGATTAGAGTCATCGCGGCACACGCTGCAACCAAGCCTGAACGCACCGAGATTCAATCACCCGGCCACCTGAAGGGGTGGCCGGGCAATCAATGAAGTGCCTTGCGTTTAGAAATGCGCTGACTTCGTGCCTGCTGGCTTTTCCATCGGAGGCGCAAATTTGGTCAGGTCGATACCTTTCACGGCCGACTTGTATTCCTCGGCGGTCGGCATCCGGCCCAAAACAGCCGACAGCACCACCACCGGGGTCGATGCCAGAAGGGATTCGCCTTTCTTCTCCGACGCGTCCTCAACAACACGCCCCTGGAACAGACGTGTGGACGTGGCCAGGACAGTGTCGCCCTTTGCGGCTTTCTCCTGGTTGCCCATGCAAAGGTTACATCCCGGACGCTCCAGATACAGGATGTTCTCGTATTCCGTCCGCGCTTTGCTCTTTGGGAACAGATCGTCGAATTCAAAGCCTGAATACTTCTGAAGAATGCTCCACTCGCCTTCTTCTTTCAGCTCATCAATGATGTTGTAGGTCGGCGCTGCGACGACCAGCGGGGCCTTGAACTCTACTGTGCCCGTCTCCTGCTCGATGTTTTTCAGCATCTGCGAGACGATGACCAGATCGCCCTTGTGCACCATGCACGATCCAACAAATCCCAGATCGACCTTCTTTTCCCCCTTGTAGTGGGAAACCGGCCGGATCGTGTCATGGGTATAACGCTTGGATACATCCGCGTTGTTGACATCCGGGTCGGCAATCATGGGTTCGCTAATCTCATCCAGATCAACCACCAGCTCGGCAAAGTACTTGGCGTTCTCATCCGGTTTCAGGGCCGGCTTTTCACCCGACTTGATTTCCGCGATCCGCGCGTCGGCCTTGTCGATCAGACCTTGCAGTGTCCGGGCTTCGTTATCCATATCTTTGTCGATCATGATCTGGATACGGTTTTTCGCAATTTCCAGAGATTCGATCAACGTGTCATCCGCAGAGATGCAGATCGATGCCTTGGCCTTCATTTCGGCTGTCCAGTCGGTGAAGGTAAATGCCTGATCCGCCAGCAACGTTCCGATATGAACTTCGATGATCCGGCCCTGGAACACGTTGTCACCGAATTTCTTGAGCATCTGCGCCTGGGTGGCGTGAACCACATCGCGGAAATCCATGTGATCCGCCATCTGGCCCTTGAAGGTCACCTTGACCGATTCCGGGATCGGCATGGTGGCTTCGCCAGTGGCCAGCGCCAGTGCAACAGTACCCGAATCCGCACCAAATGCGACGCCTTTGGACATACGTGTATGCGAGTCCCCACCGATGATGATTGCCCAGTCATCCACAGTGATGTCGTTCAAGACCTTGTGAATCACGTCTGTCATCGAGTGATAAACACCTTTGGGGTCACGCGCGGTGATCAGGCCGAAGTTGTTCATGAATTTCATCAATTTTGGGATATTTGCCTGCGCTTTGGAATCCCAAACCGAAGCAGTATGACAGCCAGACTGATAGGCACCGTCAACGGTGGGCGATATCACTGTCGCCGCCATCGCTTCCAGTTCCTGCGACGTCATCAGACCGGTGGTGTCCTGCGAACCGACGATGTTGACCTTCACCCGAACGTCCGAGCCCGCATGCAGAACTTTGCCGTCGGCCACGCCAACCGCGTTCTTGTTGAATATCTTTTCAACCGCCGTCAGGCCCTGCCCTTCATGCGAGATCTCCTTGGACGGTGCGAAAGCGGATTTCAGCTCGATACCGAGCGTCTCGGCTGCGAATGTCTGGAGCTTTTTGCCAAAGACAATGGCATAAGATCCTCCGGCCTTTATGAATTCGATCTTTTGCGGCGTGAAGGACGATGATAGGTCGACAAGCTCTTTGTCGCCTTTGTCATTGTACAGCTTTTTGTCCTTGGTGTTGATGGTCAGCACCGTTCCGGTCTCGACGGAATACTTCTGCTCAAGGATTGGATTACCGTCATTGTTCAGGATCGGATTGCCGTCGGCATCCACTTTTTTGACCCAGTTCTTGAGATCGATGCCGATCCCACCGGTCACGCCGACGGTGGTCAGAAAGATCGGTGAAATCCCGTTTGTACCGGCAACAACCGGCGCGATGTTCACGAAAGGCACATAGGGGCTGGCTGGCTTTCCGGTCCACAATGCGACGTTGTTGACTCCGGACATGCGCGACGATCCAACGCCCATCGTCCCTTTTTCAGCCACCAGCATGACGCGTTTATCCGGATGCTGCTTTTGCAAGTTCTGAATTTCGGCCTGTGCTTCAGGTGAGATCATGCACTTGCCGTGCAATTCACGGTCCGACCGCGAATGCGCCTGATTGCCGGGCGACAAAAGGTCGGTCGAGATGTCCCCTTCAGCCGCCACATAGGTCACAACCTTAATTTCTTCTTCGATGTCGGGAAGCCGGATAAGGAACTCGGCCTTGGCATAGCTTTCCAGAATGTCCTTGGCGACGGCGTTCCCGGCCTCAATCGCCGCTTTCAAACGGTCCGTGTCTGCGTCGTACAGGAATACCTGTGTTTTCAGAACTGCCGCCGCCTTCTGCGCAATGTCTGCATCGTCGCCCAGCGCCAGATCAAGCAGAACCTCCACTGATGGGCCGCCCTTCATATGCGACAGCAATTCAAACGCGAAATCCTGCGAGATTTCTTCGACCATCGCGTCACCCGGGATTATCTCTTTCAGAAAGCGTGCCTTTTCACCTGCGGCACTGGTTGTGCCCGGCAGCGTGTTGTAGATTAGGTGGTTCAGTGAATCGGTGCGATGCGCGTTATCCGCATCTTTGATCTGCCCGATGATTTCCTGCAAAAGGGCGCCGTCCTCGATGGGTTTGGGGTGCAGACCCTGTTCTTTGCGCGTTTCGATTTCGTTCAGGTATTCTGTGTAAAGGCTCATGAGGGTTCCGACCATTTAGCTGATGCACCGAGCCGACAAAAGGACCGGCACCTTATGTTTGTATGCGGCGGTATACCAAAACTTGCCGAGATGCAAGATATCGATCTGCGACCCGGTGTCCTGCCCACATGCAACGTCCGCCGAAATGGTCGGCGCAGCGTCGATCACAAGGCTCGATCCCTTACCCCCCGAAAGCCGAAACAAGCTTTTTCGCCAGCGGCAAAGAAGAATAGCCCAACCGTGACGGTGTAAGCCCCATCCGCACGACAACCATGTCATGCGAAGGGAAAATTCCGATGGACTGACCATCATGCCCTTGTAACCAAACCGCGTCCTCAAAGGATGGCAGGTCGCCCGGCGACTTCAGCCAAAGATGACCTTTGGCATATTTCCCGTCAGAAACCGCAACGGGCTCGAACATCCAGTCTACAAAACCTGCGGGCAAGATCCGCGTGCCGTCCCACACCCCCTTTTGCAGCAGAAACTGGCCATACCTCGCCCAGTCACGGGCCGTTGCGTACATATAGCTGGACCCGATGAATGTATCGGCGACATCTGTCTCGATGATCGCCGAAGTCATGCCGAGCGGTTCAAAAAGCGAAACCCGAGGATAGCTCAAACCGCCATCGGGCAGCTTGTCCTGCCACACCCGGGACAATGCGGTGGATGTACCAGAGGAATAGTTGAAGTCGGTTCCAATGCCGGCTTCCAGTGCACGGTCAGCAGCGAAACTGGCCATGTCATCGCTGAGATACAGCATCCTGGTCACGTCCGACACGTCTCCGTATTCTTCATTCCATTGCAGACCGCTTGTCATGCCCAGCATGTCGGCAACAGTGATGTCTCGCCTTGCATCTTCTGCCCATTCGGGAAAGCTGTCCACGAGGGTGTCCGATACGTTCATCCGACCCACGTCAATCAACGTTCCGATCAGCCCCGCAGTGACCGTCTTGGTCATGGACCAGCCCAGCAACGGTGTGTCGGCGTCAAACCCTTCGGCATAGCGTTCGGCCACGATGCGCCCGCCTTGAACCACCACTACGGCGCGGTATCCTTCGCCAAGCAGCTTGTCATCCGACAATACAGCCCGAACTTTTGGATCATCAGACAGCGCAACGTCGGTTCCACTTGGCCAAAGACCTGTCGGCGAGGACTTGGCGGCCTCAAGCCGCTGCTCACTCAGGGATGTACCATGGACGTTGGTGCAACCAAGCCCCTGCCGGAACTGCGACGTGGCGGGCGCGAAGAACCGAAAGAGTCGCGCGCGAACAGTCTGCGCCTCTCGATCAACTTCAATCGAAACGTGTTTGAGCAGCGGATGCCCCGGGGCCTGCACATCCACCGTAAGGACCTCGTCCGGATCACGTCCGGCAATGAAAACGTTCGAACAGACAATCTTGGCCGAGTAATTCGTGCCCACTTTCAGCAAGTCCGGGGGGGCGATCAGCAGATAACCAAGCAAACCCACGATGCCCAGAACCACGACACCTAGACCCGTTTTCAATACCTTCGTGAACATCCGCAGACCTGCCCTGTTGCTGTCTTTTCAGCTCAGGTTAGATACAACCAACTCGGTTTTGCTACCATTCCGTTGCGTATTCTTCCGATGTCGATCGGCAGACCCGGCGTCTTTATCTTCGAACTGCGCCGGTCGCCGCGTTGCTTTGATCTTGCGACTACCAAAAGCTTTGCAATTGCCCGGCAAGACGTTGCCAAATCTGTTCACTGTACTCCGACTGCGGTCCAGCCAAACGGACCATTCTTATTGTCAGCGCCTGTGCAGGCAGAGCTTCTTCAACGCTTACAAGCTGCCCCTGAGCAAGCGGCGTGGCGACCAAAGAATGGGGTAGCCATGCAACGCCGATTTCATTCACGGCATATTGCAGCATCGCCAACGTCAGGGCCGTCTCGGCTTTGGCCATGATTCTGGTTTTGTCGGGCAAACGGGGTGCAATCAATCGGGAAAACACCTGCCCAAGAAATACATCAGGCGGATAGATAATCGCGGGAACAGTCTCACCATCCAATTCCCTGCGCATTGCGGGTGCGCATACCGGGATCAAAGTATCAGCGCCAAGCGTCTTTGCCTCAAATGCATTTTCGAGGTTTTGCATCCTGCCGTCCGAGATCGCGTACATGATCGCGAAATCGACTTCTTTTGAGATCAGTTGCAACAGACACTCGTCCTGATTCCCTGATCGCACTCGAACCGAGATGTCGTCATCTGCAGTCAAAGTGCGGACCACTTTCGGTGAAACGGTTGTCGTGAGTGCATGTTGGCAGACAAAAGACAGAGACTGGCTGGCCTGATCACTCTCGGTTTTCAGGGTATGTCGAAGTTTGTGCAGACGCGCACTCAGCTCGCGCAATTCCGGTTCCAACGCCTGCACACCCGGCATCAGGGATACGGGCTTGCGGCGACGATCAAACAGGGTCGCACCGATACTACCTTCGATGAGCCGCACCCGACGGGTAAAGGCAGATTGGGTCAGCAGCCGTTTTTCCGCGGCGCGTGTCAGCGATCCGCTGTCCAACACGGCCAATATGTCATCGATCCATTCCAGGCGCATGTGTACCAGATACCGCAGCCCCGATTAACATGCAATTGTTGCAACATATTTGCTGAATTTCGAATTAGCAGCGCGGTAATTGAAAGTATAAATTGACGAAAATCAATATTAGGAATTGTGATATGCATCTCGCCCGCTTCCCCCGCCTTCACCTCGCCCATCTTCCGACACCACTTGAACCGATGAAGCGGCTTTCCAAAGAGCTGGGTGTGGAAATCTGGATCAAGCGCGACGATTGCACCGGCATGTCAACCGGCGGCAACAAGACCCGCAAGCTGGAATTCCTGATGGCCGAAGCGGAAGCGCAGGGCGCGGACATGGTGATGACGCAAGGTGCCACTCAAACCAACCACGGTCGACAAACCGCAGCATTTGCCGCCAAACTGGGCCTTGAATGCCATATTCTTCTGGAAGACCGCACCGGCTATCAAGATGGCAACTACAATACAAACGGCAATGTCCTGCTGGACCACTTGCACGGTGCGACGACCGAGAAGTTTCCCGGAGGTCACGATATGCCGGGCGAAATGGAAAAGGCTGCCGAGAAGAAACGGGCAGAAGGCCGCAACGTCTATGTCATTCCCGGCGGCGGCTCGAACCCGACCGGGGCGCTTGGCTACGTAAACGCGGCCTTTGAACTGTTGGGGCAGGCCAATGACAGCGGATTGCAGATTGACCGTCTGGTACATGCAACCGGGTCATCCGGTACGCAGGCAGGTTTGGTGACAGGAATGTGCGCCATGAATGCGCAGGTGCCGGTGCTTGGCATCGGGACAAGGGCACCTCAGCCAAAGCAGGAACAGATGGTTTACGACCTCGCCTGCAAGACAGCCGAAAAACTGGGGTGCGCAGGCGTGGTAAAGCGCGAAGATGTCATGGCCAATACCGACTATGTCGGTGAAGGCTATGGACTGCCCACTGAAAGCGGTATCGAAGCGATTCAGATGTTTGCTGAATTGGAAGGTATTCTTCTGGATCCCTGCTACTCGGCCAAGGGCGCTGCGGGTCTGATCGATCTGGCGCGTAAAGGCGAGTTCAAAGATCAGCGGGTCGTTTTCCTTCACACGGGCGGCGCCGCGGCTTTGGCGGGGTATGACTTTGCGTTCGATCACAAAAACCGCTGGGTGAATATCTGAGCAATGATGCTGCACCCCATCGGCATTCTTGGCGGCATGGGCCCCGAGGCAACGATCCTCCTCCAGCGTAAGCTGGTGGAGGCTGTACCGGTGCGCGATGATCGGGACCACATTCCGCTTCTGATCGACATGAACACACAGGTGCCATCGCGGATCACTCATCTGATCGAAGGGTCGGGCGAAGATCCGGGGCCGACACTGGCAGCAATGGCGCGACGCCTTCAGGATGCTGGCGCCGTGGCACTGGCGATGCCCTGCAACACAGCGCATTACTATGCCAAGGCGATCACCGAAGCCGTGACTGTTCCGCTATTGAATATGGTTGATCTGGCAGCGGATCATGCCCTCCGTGAACTGGGGGCAGGCGGTTGCGTTGGTATGCTCGCTTCTCCTGCAGTGCGCCGTACTTGTCTTTTCGATACAGCACTGCAGGCGCGCGGGCTATCACCTGTTTGGCCAGCGGATGATGACATGATGCTGGCGGCGATCCGCGAGATTAAGGTCAACGGCCCAAGTGACAAAGCGCGCGAAACACTGCAAGCGTCTTCAAAGGCACTGGTCAAGGCGGGGGCGGACTTGCAACTTATCGCTTGCTCCGAGTTTTCTCTCATTGCTGACAGCGTCACGGACGACGCCAAAGCAGTGGACACGGTCGATCTACTGGTCCGCGCGATCGTCGGTTTTTCTCAGACGGGCTGCTCTGCGAGTTAGCGTAGGGCTTTTTTCAACGGCAGTCGGTGGGCCCAAAACGGTTTCGTTTGGTCACAAACGCTGCCAAAGCTGGTACGCAATCTGATCCAAGCTGACTGGATTGGAAAAGGCTGAAATCGTCAACGTCGCGCACCATGTATCATCGCCGACCGGCACCAGTACCCCCTGATCAAGTTCCTCGGCAATCGCCGTTTCGGGCATCCAGGCAAATCCGCTGCCTGTCATCAATCGTCGCTTGATCGTTTCGACCAGACTATCGACATATATCGTTTCGGTATTCTGGGGTTTCCGGTCAACGGTGTTTTCGACGACCATGCCCAAAAACGACGATCGGTCATAGGCCAGATAGGGGATCTGCGGACCATCCTGTCTGGACAAATCCCATCCCATTGTCCGTACCGGCTCAACAGCAGCTACGGGTATCAGACGATCCTTCAGCAGATCCTTACGCTCAAACGCGGTTTCGTCGATCATGGGCGAGACAGAGTGGTGATAGTAGCACAGCAGGATATCCACCGCGCCCTCGACCAAGAGATCACAGCAGGTGCTCAGAGAATCAGACAGAACGCGTGTTCGCAGATCCGGGATTTGCTTCTGCAATTCCTCTATGCGGGTCGCCAAAAAATTCACCGCGATGGTGTGTAGAACCGAAAAACGGATGAACCGACTGTCGCCCCGGTCGGCGTCCCGCAGGGATTGGCGGGATTCTGACAGCTGTGAAATCGCCGCCTGAGCAACAGGCAGGAATTGTTTGCCGGCTTCTGTCAGTTGCACCGGATACGTTGCCCGATTGACCAAGGGCAGCCCGACCCAGCTCTCCAACGCCTTGATTCTGCGACTGAATGCGGATTGCGTGATGTTACGCTCATCGGATGCACGGGTGAAGTTCAAGGTCCGGGCGAGGCATTCAAAGTCGCGTAGCCAATTCAGATCCAATGAGTATCCCCGCTTGTTAACGAACGTTTTCAACAAGCATACAGGAACTATGCAGAAACAGAATAGTTTGATGAAATGTTCGAATTGGCTCTCGGAAAAGTTCCTGTTCTAGACTTCTGGGTAGGGTCTGGCGGTTGGTCCTCTTTTCAGCCTTCCGTCCGAAGTTGCGGCCAAATGCATGTTGGCACGACCCTATTGCGCAATAGGAAAGTCGAACGACGGAAAAAACGACGCCGAACCACGGCGCATTTCAACAGAGGAGAAGACCATGAGAACCAATCTAAAAACGCTGGGGATGGCTGCTGCGGTCAGCATCTGCGCCGTGCCTGCATTCGCAGCCGAAGAAGTGAAGATCGGCGTGCCATCCTGGACCGGCGCACAGGCCATTGCCCATCTGCTGGGCGCGGTCGTGGAAATGCGCATCGGTGGCAAAGTGGAATATGTGCCCGGCAACAACGCCACGATCTTTCAGGCGATGGATCAGGGCAAGGGCGATATCGATGTGCATCCCGACGTTTGGCTGCCCAACCAGGAAAGCTTCACCAAGAAGTATGTGGACGAAGCCGGCACCGTTACCTTGTCGTCGAACCCCTACGAGGGCAATCAGGGCTTTTGCGTCAGCAAAGACTTTGGTGAAGCCAACAACATCACCGACATCGCTGATCTGGGTCGCCCGGATGTAGCCGCATTGATGGACAGTGACGGCAATGGCAAAGGTGAAATGTGGATTGGCGCCCCGGGTTGGGCTTCGGCCAATGTGAACGAAGTCAAAACCCGCGACTATGGTCTGCTTGATTTCATCGAGCCGGTACGTGCCGAGGAAAGCGTGAAGACCGCGCGGATCAAGGACAGCATAGCCAAGGGTGAAGGATACGCCTTCTATTGCTACAAGCCGCATGCGGTCTGGTACATGTTCGACGTTCAGATGTTGACCGAGCCGACATTTGACCCGGCAAAATACGTGATGGTCCAGCCGTCTGATGATCCGGACTGGTACAACAAATCCAGTGTTGCGACCAAGGACGCGCTCAAGAACGTGCAGATTGCATGGTCCAACACGCTGCCAGAGCGCTCTCCGGCGATTGCTGATTTCTTCACGAATTTCGCGCTGACAGCAGATGATGTGAGCGGGTTCGCCTATGAGATCAGCGGCAAGGGCCGGGATCCGGCAGAGGTTGCCCGTGAATGGGTCGAAGCGAACCCGGGTCGTGTCGACGCCTGGCTGGGTCTCTGATCTCACGTCCAGAAACAGGGTGGCGGCGATTGGCGGCGCCGCCCAAATGCGCACCTCTGGGGGACCTATGAGCGACGATACCGTTATTGAAATCTCGAATGTCTGGAAGATATTCGGGAGCAGGCCAGAGGTGGCGCTGCAGGCGATCCGCGACCGCGGGTTGGACAAGGCCCAAGTGCTGGCTGAATACAACTGCGTTGTCGGCGTGGCGGATGTCAGCCTGTCGGTCAATCGGGGCGAGATATTCTGCATCATGGGCCTGTCAGGCAGCGGAAAATCCACTCTGGTCCGCCACTTCAACAGGTTGTTGGAGCCTACCGCCGGCAAGATCGAAATCGAGGGCACTGACGTGATGGCTCTGGGTCCGAAAGAGCTCCAGCAGTTTCGCAACAACAAGATCGGTATGGTTTTTCAGAACTTTGCGCTGATGCCGCATCGATCTGTGCTGGACAATGTCGCGATGCCGCTGGAAATCCGGCAGGTCAGCAAGAATGAACGCATGCGACAGGCCGCCGCTATTCTGGATATCGTCGAACTCGGAGCCTGGGGATCGAAATTCGCACACGAGCTGTCCGGTGGTATGCAGCAACGTGTGGGCCTTGCCCGGGCACTGGCGGCGAACCCGGATGTGTTGTTAATGGACGAACCGTTCTCGGCGCTGGACCCGTTGATCCGGCGGCAGTTGCAGGATGAGTTCATCCGACTGAGCAAAATCCTGAAAAAGACGACGATCTTCATCACCCACGACCTGGATGAAGCAGTTCGCATCGGGAACCGGATCGCGATCATGCGCGACGGCAAGGTGGTGCAGATCGGGACGGCCGAAGACATCGTCATGAACCCCGCCGACGACTATGTGGCCGATTTCGTTGCGGGCATATCGCGGCTCAAAGTGGTGCGCGCCCATGCGGTCATGCGGCCCATACCAGAGCATGTTGCGACCCATGGGCCGCTATCGGCAGATGCCCCACGTGTAAATGAGAGTGAGAACCTGAGCACGCTGATCAATCTGGCAATCGACAACGACAGCGCAATCCTAGTGGAGGACGGCGGCGTGGATGTTGGCGTCATAACCCGTGCCGATCTGTTGCGCACCGTGATCGAAGGGACCGAAGTGTCATGAGCACATCTGATGTGAACCCGCTGGAAGATACCGAAAGCGAAGCTGCTTTGGCGTATGCCGAAGAGCGGCGCAAGAACATTCGGGCATTTGTACGCACCAGCCCCGACTACTACATCCGCAACTTCGACAAGATCGGCGCGTCGTCCCGCTTTACACCAACCTTCAATCTGATGGCCGGATTATTTGGTCCGGTCTGGTTCGGTGCCCGGGGCTTGTGGTCATGGGCGCTTCCATTTCTGATCCTCGAAACAATAGCCTATGTGCAGATCGCGCGAGGGATGTTCGGCGATCTGGCGGCCGAGGCTATGGAACGCATCGCTTCTATTGAAGGGACGCTTGAACTGCGCCGTCAGCAGTTGGCCGCTGCCATTGAAAACAATTCGGACAAGATCGATGTCTATCAGCGAACGGTGGATTCGCTTGAGGAAAACATAGGCGGCATCCGCGCTGAAGCCGAGGCGATGGCCGCCGAGGGCCCGTACATTGTTTTGACCGGCCTGATCATTCTGATCATCGTCAAGCTTGTTCAGTCACAGGTGGCAAACTGGGCGCTCGAGGCGCGTTTCTCGGAATGGCTGTCAGATCGTTCAATCCGATCAGCAATGCCGGTATCGCAGATCGTGTTCAGCGCGGTATTCATGGCGCTGATCGTTGCTGCGGCGATGCTGCATTACAGCTTTCCGGGGCGTTTCTCGTTGCTCAGCCATTTCCCGACGGACCCCAACATCCGCCTGACCAGCATCACTTGGGTGGAAGACTTCATCGCCTGGTGCGTGCGCAACAGCGAAGCGTTCTTTGACGGGCTGACATTCGGTATCCGTACCCTGCTGGACGCGCTTGAGGTCATATTGGTACAGACGCCGTGGATCGTGATCGCCAGTCTCATCATTCTGCTGACATGGCTGACTGCGGGCGTCAGCACGGCAATCTACTCGGGCGCATTTCTGGCCTATATGGGGCTGTTGGGCTTCTGGGAGGGCGCAATGACCACACTGGCCTTGTTGGGGACAGCGGCGTGCCTGTCGATTGTCATCGGAATTCCATTGGGCATGTTCGCGGCGCGTCGGCCACGGTTTTACGCTTTCATCCAGCCGATCATGGACTTCATGCAAACCATGCCCGCCTTTGTTTTCATGGTCCCCGTGATCGCGTTTTTTGGTGTTGGCAAACCAGCGGCGGTCGTGGTCACGATGATTTTCGGCGGCACACCAGTGGTGCGCCTGACCGTTCTGGGCTTGCGCGGAGTACCCGAAAGTGTGCGTGAAGCAGCGATCAGTTTTGGCGCCAACAAATGGTATCTGCTCACCAAGGTCGACTTGCCGCTGGCAAGCCCGTCGATCCGGGCGGGGATCAACCAGACAATCATGCTGTCATTGGCAATGGTTGTCGTAGCGTCGCTGATCGGTGCCAAAGGGCTGGGTGAAGACGTTCTGGAGGCGTTGCAGTACGCGAATGTTGGCCAGGGTATCCTTGCAGGGTTCTCAATTCTGTTCTGTGCGATGATTCTGGATCGGATTGTGCAAGGCGGCCGGAAATGACACCCATAGTATTTGTCCATGGGTTTCTGGGCGGCAGTCGGCAATGGCAGCGGCAGGTCGAGGCCCTGGAAGGTTACGATGTCATCACGCTGGATTTGCCGGGTTTTGGTGAAAATACTCAACGCGATGCATTCGGCAGTATCTCGGGCTTCGCGGACTGGGCGTTGAATGAATTGAAGTTGCGCAACATCGAGAAATTCCATCTGGTTGGTCACTCGATGGGTGGAATGGTCGCGCAGGAAATGGTTGCCCGTGCGCCCAAGCGTGTTGACCGTTTGGTTCTTTATGGCACCGGGTCCGTAGGAGTGCTGCCCGGGCGGTTTGAGACCATTGATACCTCGAAAACCCGTGCCTGTGCAGACGGACCGAAAGTGACGGCGCGGCGAATTGCGGCAACCTGGTTTCTAGAGCGCGAAAAGGCGATGGAATATGAACTTTGCGCCACGATAGCGCAGAAAAGCAATCTGAAAGCCATGCTCACTGGTTTGGACGCGATGAATTCCTGGAGCGGCGCTGAAAACCTGTCAGCAATCAAGACCCCGACACTGGTTATGTGGGGGGATCGGGATCGTACCTACCCATGGAGTCAGACAGAACAGTTGTGGCAATCTATCCCGAATGCAAATCTCGCGGTGATTCCGAACTCTGCACATGCGACGCATCTGGAGAAAGTCGAACTGTTTAACGGGGTATTGCGGGATTTCCTTGATGCCTGATGAATTGCGCCAATCAAATGAACCGGACAGTTGACGCCATCCTGCGGATAACCGATTGATTTATATGGTCGAACGCCATGGTCTGCCAGATCAATCCATTGATCGGCAGGCTTTTCCGTATCAGCGCGTCGCTGCAAGACCACCAGTTCGCGACCCTGTATTCAGCAGAGCCCAAATACGCATGCGTTCCTGCCGTCACGCAGGGTTGATGGAAAGAGTTTCCTTCGCGCCATTTGTGCAACAAAGCCGACAGCATTGCGCAGGCAATCAGATTTGTAATACACGAACGTCCTGCATGGACCGGATCGTGGCCAGATCCTGCTCGTAAAGATCTGTAAACGCTTCAACTATGTCGGCATTCCAACCCGGCATATCGAGCTCTTCTTCGATCTGCTCCAGACGGGCGTATTCGTCCAAAATATTTGCCATCTCTTCACGTCGGCTGGTCCGGTCAAGGGCGTCCCCTTTTCTCACGATGTCCAATACATGTCGTTGACCGGCCTCCGTCAAAAGTGAAGACAGGAATGCATATTCTTCATGAAGTGGAGCCTCATCAGGCAATCCGGATATAGCGCGGATGATATCTCCCCAAATAAGCGGGGAATTCTCGTGTTCCCACAAGGTGAGTTGAACCTGCGGGGCAAGATCCAGCAGGTCTTCGACCATACCAAGCCAACTGAGGCAGCTTAAATCGGTGCTGGCCAGTATGTCCTGACGATGATCTTCATGGATCGACGCAAGGATCTTTGGAATAAAAACCACGGGATTTACCAGCCCTGCAAATACTTCAACCTGCGCGCCGTCCAGCAGAGATTCTGTGTAAGCCGTTCTTTTCCCCGCAAACGGATAGATCTGCCCGTGTTGCAGCGCGGTGCGTCTGGGGCCAAAGAATTTGTCGCTCGACAAAATCACGCGGTCCAGGTTGGGATTGCCGGTAACAAGGTCCGCCAAGCTGTTTGGTGTTTCTGCATCAGGTTGACCTTGCAAGATCGAGTCAGACACAACTTTGACGAATTGCCGGGACCGACGCGGCCCCAGAACAGCCGTTCGGTAATCCGCCAATATCCGCCTGTTCGCGCCAAGCGAGGACATCACCAGCCCTTCATCCGAAAAGGCAACACCAGCGTGGATAGCAACCTGCATCTTGTTTCCCTTAACCCTGGCTTTTCTGTATAGCCGCGTTCGCCACCTCTCGCGAGATCTCTGCTGCGAATGAGCCCGGCGTTTTTGCACGTTCTCAGGAAATCGGGCAATGTCTAAGTTAGGGGTAAAATTCAGACTTGCAGTCCACCGCCAGAGGAAGTAATCGACAGCCAGTGCCCCTATAGCTCAGCTGGTAGAGCAACTGATTTGTAATCAGTAGGTCCGCGGTTCGAGTCCGTGTGGGGGCACCATCTCTATCATGTATATCGTTATATATCAATGAATTGGAGGGAATCGTCGCTTTTCCTATGGACGCTTCTATGGACAGTTATCCCCCCGTGCCTCTTGTAAAGGTATTTTGCGGCGTTCGATTGAGCATGTGAACAACGATTCCGTTGATGGCAGCTATAGCGAAGTTGCGGGCATACAGTACCTGTTTGACTGCTTGAAGCAGGTTGACCCTCTCGCGCCTTAAGTTGACCGCTTGCAACGTGCTCAGCGCAGCGACGATGTTATCCGGGGTATCACCGGGCACGTTTCGGGACAGGGGCATCTGAGGAACTACAAGACACGCCTGAACGATGCGCCAGAGGGTTTGACAATCCTTCGGGAAGCGTTGGACGCTGTTCAGTATTAGTGACTCAATAGAATGGGTCATCACCGATTGAAGATGGCCTAATTTCGAAATTATATTCGAATTTTTCAATCGTGCTTGTCAGCACATCCATGAACCACGGCGGGGCATACGGAGACACGACAATACCGCTTACTAGGCTCTGCAAATCACAATCTAACAGGTATCCGTCGATTGGCTCGCGGGGATCATTCTGTATGGCAATTCTAATTTCTCTTTCGTGACTTAGAGACTGGCGCTTGCAGAAAATGCGGTCGTCCTGAATGGACGCGTAGTGCTTCTGATAATCAACGTAATGGACGCGCCCAACAATCGCTCTGCTATTGCTTGATGCTGCATCCCAGAGCTTTTCTACCGTGCTTTGGATTGCTA
Source organism: Ruegeria sp. YTSC106 (assembly GCF_059609765.1). Lineage (NCBI taxonomy): Bacteria > Pseudomonadati > Pseudomonadota > Alphaproteobacteria > Rhodobacterales > Roseobacteraceae > Ruegeria > Ruegeria sp. YTSC106. Next base: position 3,030 of record NZ_JBXWMI010000026.1, on the reverse strand, counting down.
GCCCCGGTCCTTTTGGCGAGCAATAAAGCTGCCAAAGCGCCTCGGACTCGTCGTCATTTCCATGCCAGCAACTCACGAGTGTCCTACGGACATCTGCCGAAGAGGCTTTTGCTGACACAAGTAGCTCATGGGCTTGTTTTTCTATCTCTGTCTTCGAGAGATTTGGCGGTGGGAAACCCGGCGGTGGCGTCGCCAATGCCTGTCTAAAAAACTGCAAATAGTAGTCGTCCCAAGTTGTCTCTCGATCTGCCCTCCCGATGGCACCTTCGAAGGGATCAGAGAACTTTTCGGCAGTCGTGAAGTAGAGGCCATGCTGCATGAGCATGGCAACGAACTTTGAAAAGTCCATGTAACGCCAAACTTTCAAGCTTTCAGGCGCGGACACGTTTAGAGTTTTCGACCAGTAGACCGTCGTAGCAAGGCGGGCCAGACGGTCCGCGCAGCAAGAGCCAACAAGAAGTGGTTCCTCGTCAACGCTGTATCCGGCGAAGACTGGTCTGTCTGATGACGCGGGTTGGCCGCACGAAACACAGGTCTTCCATTGTTGAGTTATCATGCGACGAAGTTGATGAGTGATATGTCCGTCCGACTTTAATCTATCAAAAACCGCTTGATCCTCTGATCCAATGCCATTTTTAGACAACCGATTAGCCTCGCTCTCTATTGTTGTGAGTTGTTGAAATTTCACCCCAGTCTTTTGAAATGTCCAGCGGCTTTCATATTGTCGATGGCCCGCGTAGCGGGCTTTTTCTTTACCCCCAAATCCGTGACCCGTTTTTGTGGTGATTTTTGACGAAATCGCAAAAATCTGATAGGGTAAATTTATAAAGGCAGAAATGCCGGAAGAAAAATAATCTCTATTTGTGAGTAGGTTAACAAGTGCTGACTGTATGTCAATCCGACATGGTCAACGCACTCGGGCGGTCCCAGAACACTATTACTACCCGGGTGCGTGGACTCGAATATTCCCACGGGCAAAACGGTGCGCGTCGTTATCGGCTGGCAGACGTTTTGCCGACAATCAAGCCGAAGGAACGGCAACACGTTTCAGCGCTCTTTGAGCTGGCCGCTGACGACCGTGAAGAGCTTTGGGCAGGTGACAATGCCGTGCCCCGAGCGCGCCGTCTCGAAGGCTGGTTGAGGGGCGAACAGCTTGAACGTGCCTTTGGTGCGAGAGTGACCTTTACCAATGCTCTTGCCGCGTCTGTGCAGTCCTCAGTGCTCTTTGAGCACCTTGAGGCCTTGCGCCTGAAATTGATCCTGACGGACCCGGTTTTGAAGTGGGCCGTACTTGGCGACGTGAGTGTATTGCCACCCTTTGAACACTGGGCTGTGCCGTACGCAATTACGAACGCCCGATATGAAAATCTGTATGAAAAAGAGGCAGCATAATGGATAACGGCGAGCAGTTCCGGAACATCGTAGCCGGAGATGACAAATTGAAAGCCCGGTGGGAGGCGGTGAGCGACAAGATCATGTCAGATGCCTCGCGTCTGCTGGGTGTCGAACTGTCACGTGAGGATATCGTGGCGATTCCTTCGGCGAGACTTTTCACCCTTACCACCGAACCTCTGTCCGAGGTGTATCTCGACGAAGTGCGGCAGCTTGAAGTTACGCGAGAGCATGTCAAAAAGCGCGAATTGCGTGAAGCTTTGGAACAAGGGCAAGAAGAGGCCCACGCGGAGTTGAACCGGCTCCCTCCAACAGAGCGTATGTCCGAGGCTCGGCGTCTCGGTCTTACAGGTTCAGCATCTACGCCTGATCCTACCAGCATCGCCGATGAAGCCACCCTGCTTCGTAGACTCCTCACATTGCCCCCAAGCGAGCGCATCGCCAAGGGTCGGGCGTGGGGTCTGATCAAATGACAGACCTCAACCAGATCGAAGCCGCATTGCGTGCAGCCGGTGGAACTATCGCAGAACACTTCGTGAAAGTGGGCAGCAACTACTATTGCCATCTTTCAGGCGTAACGATCAGCGCAGCAGAATATGCTACCTTGGTTGCCCGTGTCACGGCTCGCAATGGGCGAGGAATACTGGACGAGCAAACACGGCAAAGAAATCGCCTTATCGCCGCTGTGGATCGCTCAGAGGCCCGTGCAGAGCGGAGGCGCGGTCGATGATCCCAGCAGCACAATCCCTGTTTGCAGGTGGACCATTGCCCCCACGATTGACCGCCGAGCAGGAAGAACACAAACGCCTTCGTGATGAAAAGTGGCTGGCTGCTGAAGTTGCACGAGCACGTCTTTCGCCCCAACAACTTATTGATGAGGAGGTGCGCCTTGAGCAGGAAATTGCGGACTGGGCTGACCGCAAGGCAGCGTGACGCCGCTGGCAGGCGCGCGATGAAGAAGGCGCTTCGACGCGCGCAGCTTTGGTATCAAGAACGCCTGCGATTGGGTGACGGTCAGTTCAGGCTTTCCCTGCATCATGTCGAAAGCACCGTCTCTGCCCTGCTTGCACAAGAATTCCACGATGTGCGGTAGCTACTCCTACTACCGGACATCGTGCCTCGCCCATCAAAGGGATGGGCGAGGCACAAAAAACCACACTCACCACAATCAAAAAATAGAAGGCAACAAAATGAACTATATAGAACGGACAAAGCTTCAGCGCGAATGTGCGCGCCTGATCCGGGCGAACACTCTTGCCCAAGACGCCGACAAAGGTCGAGGTGCGTATAAAGTGCCACGACCTGTCGCGAAGAGGATCGAGTCCATAATTGACGGCGATTCCGCAAGACTCATCGACAGTGATTTTGCCGAGATCATGCAGAACTCCGGGTTCCATCGTGACGTCACCGGAGACCCCCGCCGGAAGCCGGGTAACTGGATCACTGGCGGGCGAACGATTCACGGCGGAGAAGAGGTCACGGACTGGGTTCCAAACGCGAGATTCTGGACCCTGCTTCGCGCCATCGTGGCGACTTATGGACCGGCAATGACGCTTGATTGCTAGGCTCCAGACTCATTGAATTACAGCCAGAATAGGACTGTAGCAGCGAGAGCGATGGCCGAGAGGAATACCTTTG
>NZ_JBXWMI010000025.1:0-36297 GCF_059609765.1 Ruegeria sp. YTSC106 | reverse complement strand
GGCGAACCCTTCCGCCGCGACGCAATGAAAAAACCCGTCGCAGTCGCCGGAATCTCAGCCGACGAAATGAAAGATCAAGTCGAGCTGTAATCTGATCATGCCCCCACCCGAACCGAATACGGTTCGGGTGGGGGCAGGCTTTGCCCAAAAGGCAGCTCAAATATTGCAAAGGAAGTAAGATGCAGGCGTTAAGTGCATCCAACTCGCCGTGGCTTCGGGCACGGTCTTTCGTTCGTTTGAACGGTCGCGGATTCTTAGTTTCCGTGGTTGTTGCCGTTGCGGCGAAATTTTTGTCCGAGCACTATGGCGCTCCGGCAATGCTGATGGCCTTGTTGCTGGGCATTGCGTTCCATTTTCTGGCCGAAGACGACGCAGGCGACTGCAAAGCCGGGATCGAGTTTACGGCACGAACCGTTCTTCGTTTTGGCGTGGCTCTGCTTGGGGCCCGAATTTCGGTTGAACTGATGATGAGCCTTGGCGCGGATCTGATTGCGGTCGTTATTGCGGGTGTGATCCTCACGATTCTGTTCGGCCTTCTGGGCGCGCGCCTGCTGGGTCGTGGCTGGCGCTTCGGTGTGTTGACGGGCGGTTCGGTCGCGATTTGCGGCGCGTCGGCGGCGATGGCCCTGTCTGCCATTCTGCCCAAAAACGAGCATTCGGAACGCAACCTGATTTTCACGGTATTGTCCGTCACTGTTCTGTCGACAATAGCGATGATCGCCTATCCCATCCTCACTGAGGCATTTGAGTTCAACGACGAGGTTTCCGGGGTCTTCCTCGGCGGGACGATCCACGATGTCGCGCAGGTTGTCGGGGCAGGGTTCTCGGTCTCGGATCAAACCGGAGAGGTCGCGACACTGGTCAAGCTGATCCGTGTCGCCATGCTGGCCCCGGTGGTTCTGGTCATCTCGATTCTTGTCCGACGCCACGCTGAACTCGGCGAAGCTGACGGCAAGCGACCACCCATTTTGCCGATGTTTGTCGTTGGTTTTCTGATCTTTGCCGTCCTGAATTCAATGGGTCTGATCCCGGACGTGGTCTCGTCGGTAATGGCCGATCTCAGTCGATGGGCGCTGCTGGTGTCTATTGCGGCAGTGGGCATGAAAACGTCACTCAAGCGCATTCTGGATGTGGGCGGGCAGGCCATCGTCCTGATCGTGGCCGAGACAATCTTCATCGCTGCTCTCGTATTGGCGGGTGTCTACCTGTTTCATTAGAGGATGGCGAAAATCCAAGTCCAGCACGTGACCGATCATTGGCCGGTCACGTCATCTCGCAATACACGACCAGCAGGAGGGTATCACCTCATGACGACACTGGTACTCAATCTTTTCGATGAGCCCGCAACGCGCAGCCAAAGGCGTTTGGCTGATCTTCCCGATCGCGTTGTCGAGGGTGATCCGCATCACAAGATTGGAATGCACTTCACCAGCCCGGATGGACAACTGTCTGCTGGGACCTGGACTTCTACGCCGGGCAAATGGCACGCGTTTACGGACAAGGACGAATATTGCTATATCGTCAAAGGCCATTGTGCCCTGATCCACGAAGACGGGACCCGTCAGGATTTTCGAACCGGGGCCAGCTTTCTGATCCCCAACGGTTTTCGTGGCTATTGGGAAGTTGTGGAAGAAACAACCAAGCACTTCGTAATCCGAGATTGTGCGCCGGACGCATGATTTGATCCGCAACTGGGCCTGAGGCGGCATGAAACAACCCGCCTCAGACTCACCTACCGTTCTTCAGCGACGGGTCTGGTCAAAGCTGATCGCCAGTTTTTCCGCCGTGGGTATTGACTGGCAGGTCAGGATTTCTCCGGCTTTGATGTCTTCATCCTCCAGCGCCATGCGCGCCCGCATATGAACTGTGCCGTTGGTCAGTTTGGCCCGGCACGCGCCGCAGACCCCCGATTGGCAGGAATAGGGTGGCTTCAGACCTGCGGACTGCGCTGCATGAAGAAGGGTCTGTCCCTTGGAGATCGAAATGAGATGTCGGGCGCCTTCCAGCGTCAGTTCGGCGGTTGCTTCCACCCCTTCAAAACCAGTGTCCAGATCCGGTGAAGCACCATAGCTTTCCATGTGGATGCGGTTCGCGGGCACATCAATGGACATCAAGGCCGATTTGACGGTCTGGTTCATGTCGCCGGGACCACAGACATAGTATTGAGCGTCCTGAGCGTAAGGAGGATACTCGGTGATCAACGCTTCAATTGCAGGCAGGTCGATTGTACCCTGCCGCCAATACTCGGCACTGGACCACCAGCCGGGTTTCGAAAAAACGTGGTTGATTGTAAGACGCTCAGGATGTGTTTCCTTCAGCACGCTCAGTTCTTCCTGAAAAAGGATGCTTTGGGCGTTTGAGTTGCCATATGCCAGATGCGCGACTGAATAGGGCTCAGCTGTCAAAACGGAATTCAGCATCGCAAAGAGCGGAGTAATGCCAGAGCCCGCGCCAAAAAAGTAATGAGTGCGTCGTGCCGTTTCATCGGGTTCCAGGCAGAAACTGCCAAATGGCGGCATGACGTCGATGGTTTGTCCTTCCTGAACAGTGTCGTTGATGAAGTTGCTGACACTGCCACCCTTGACCCGTTTGACGGTGATCCGAAGCGGGCCCCCGGTGTAAGGTGAACTTGAGACCGAATAGCTTCGACGGTGCTCTTCGCCATCAATAGTGAAACGAATGGACACGTGCTGGCCCGGTCTCCAGGCGAACGTGTCCGTCAAGCGATCAGGAATCTCGAACATAACGGTCTTTGCCAAGCCATCCAGTTCAACTCTGGTCCCGCAAACGCGCAATGGAAAAAAGTCACGCGGGCTCATTTACCGTCCCCCAACCATTGCAGAACAACTTTCTGGTGCTCGATAACGGGGCTTTCACCGTTTGCTGCCGGACCTGCTTCAAAATACGGTGAATGCAGGGATTTCTGCTGTTGCTCGCACGCGTAGATATCTTCGCCGGTAAAGTCGCCGGTAACCATCGGGTCATCTTCGCCCATCGCGTCATTGGCTTCGTATTTTCCGCCTATTCCAAACTTGGACCAGAAAGAGGATGACTTCATCGATTGTTTGGTGAATTCCCATTCCGAGCTGTTGGACACCCGCCCACGGTTGTGAACTCGTGTCAGTTCCGGGCCAAGGGGTTCGATAATGAAGATATTCCAGCCGTCTTCCGAAGCGGCCAGGCCAATACCCGGGAACAGCATGGGCACCCAGGCTCCATTCATGTCTTTGGGTATGACGCGTGGGGCGGTCAGTTTGCTTTCCTGATCTTCCAGAAACTCTGCCACCGGCGGCTCCCAAAACAAGTAATGGGGTCCTTCCCAGTGGTACTTTGCGGCTTTATGGTCATACATCTGCAGCGTATTCGAATGCAGATGACTCAGGTGGTAAACGTCGATGTAGTTCTCAACGACAACCTTCCAGTTGGCCTTTATCTCGTAGCTGTTGTTCAGGTCTTCATACTCGATCAGCTCTTCCGGGACGTGGGGGCCGATATGGGGTTCGACCGGGCCGAGCCATTCGGCGATGGAAGGTGCGTCGGGGTCTGGATGGACGAAAATCATCGATTTCCAGATATCGACCTTGGCGGGTTTCAGGCCAAGGCAGGACTTGTCGACCTTGCCATATTCCTCTTGCTCATCTGGCACCGAAATCAGATTGCCTTCAAGGTCGTACGTCCAGTCGTGATAAGGGCAGGTCAAGGCCTTTTGCGTTTTGCCAACCGCCCTGATCAGTTGGGTGCCGCGGTGGCGGCAGATGTTATGGAACGCGCGCAGGCGGCGATCGCGCCCCATGATCACGAAAATATTGTTGAGGCCGGCCTGCACGGCGATGAATTGGCCAGGTTCGCTGACATCCTCCATAAAACCGGCGTAACGCCAGGTTTTGGAGAAGATTTCGCGCATTTCCCGGTTGAACCAATCCTGGCTCGTGTAAGCCTCGACTGGCAAAAGGTGCAGCATGGGTTTCATTTGAGCCTCTTGTGAAGGTTTCTTCAAAACGTTGAAGGTAGAATGTCGATGGCAATCATCGACAGGCCAAGTGCGATCCAGGCGAGTTGGATCAGCCAAAACAGGACGGGGTCTTCATCCCGGGTTACGTCGGTCAAAAGCAATGCGTGACCGGAATAGAAATTCGGGATTGTCCAGAACATGAAAAGAAGACCCCACAACGACTGATAGCCAAGTACTGTCGTGACCATCAGCGCAGCAAAGGTGATGTAGTTCAGCTGCCGCCTGCGTGTCATGATGCGTGCTCCAGGCCATTGAACAATGCACGCGCGGCCTGTTCGGCCTGTGTTTTCCAGACACTCGGCATTTCCAGGGGGGCCAAAGACGTCGCGTTGAAATAAAGGGCCACGATACCATGAGCGGTGGTATTGACCTTTGCGGCACCCACTTTCGGGAAATCCGCGCGCAATATCGCGGCAATCGCAGTTTCAAAGGAAAGCAGAGCCTCACGACAAGCCTGGCGAAGCGAAAAATCCTCGACAGCCCGCGCGGTGAGTGCTGCAAAGGCAAGTACCATATCCGGTGACGTCTGGTTCATGTCCGAGAACAGAAGATCGATCAGATGTTCTGATTTGCCCGAGGCCGGCAAGACCCGAACAAGCGCGTCAGACTGTTCCGAAAAGCATTGCAGAACATAGTCTTGCAGGGTCGTGATCAATTCATCCCGATTGCCCAGATGATGCCGGATCAGAGGACGCGTCAGGCCTGCCTCCTTGGCTATTTGTGAAAGCGATGCACCATCGAGGCCATATCTCGCAACACATCTGACCAGAGCCTGCATAACCTGATCATAACGTTCATCACGATTTGAGGGGCGCCCGCTCATGTTATTTCCAGTATTTCAACTTCAGGTTTCCAGTTGCGCCGGTGCCGACGGCGACCGCGGCATCCGCGAATTCTGGTGGCAGACCGCTTCGCCCCATACCGCCAAAGCCGTACCCTTCGGTTGGAACATCTTTGTCGGTATCCAGGTTGCTGTTTCTGTTCTCGTCGTGAATCGCGGCAATCGCGTATTTGCTAAGCGGGAGATTGTGAAAGGTAACCGAAACCTGGCCTTCGACAGCAGGAACCGCAGCCAAAGCCGCAGCGTTCGTCATGTCCATAGCCTCAAATGGTTTAGCTTCGTCAAACACCGCAATGATCAGATCGCCCTTTGCGTTGCGTACGTCCTTCACCGTTGCAGTGAGAGTCTGCGCGGACGCCCCAAGGGACGAGGCCAGCGTCATTACAGATGCGATCGTCATATTTCTGGGCGGCATGATAAACCCTTAGCTGTCAGTGTTGACAGTAAATAGGGATAGCACAATTAACTGTCAATAGTGACAACATATTCCAGATGCCGCCAAACAAGTTTTTGGCACTGAACTGGAGGCGTGGAGTCTGCCTAAAGTCAGTATGGGACGGGAAAAGGTATCTTGAGGAAGTGCTACCAGCTACTCGGGTGGACGTTGTCTCCTATAGAGATGACGCATGACCACTGGTGTCAGGTACATCGGAATCTGATACGCCCCGATAAAGGCCATGATCGGCGCGGTGACCTCAGGCGGCAAAGCCACGAAGAAAATTGCGATGTTTCTATTTCCTGCGATCAGGGAGACAGCGGTAGAACTGGCTGCTGGTAACCTGTCTCGGGTCAAACGGAACGTAACAATTTGAGTGCCGAAATTGGCCAAACAGGCGAGCACGATCCAGAAGACCGCGATAGTCGGGCTCTCCAATGCTGTGGCGCTGACTGAAGGCATCAGGCCGATGACAAATACGGCCAAAGTAATTGTGCCCAACCCTTCCAGATTCAACAAGGTGGAATGGGATGGTGAACGCAACCAAAAACGCCGTACAAAGATGGCGGCGCCGGTTGCGCAGAGTATCGTCAACAACAGTTGCAGTCCGGCCAACAGCACGGATTGAATGTCGCCCAATTCGGGCATGAGCAGGAACAGGGGAAACGCTGTCAATGGCAACAGGGCAGTGCCAACAACCAGCATTCGCATCGCGTGTTCAGGCGGATAACCCATCATCAGACACATGTTGGGACTGCCTGAAATCGAAGGTGCTGCCGCCATGATCAGCAGGGACAGAAGCACCGGCGTTCCCGTCCAACCACCCGCAAAGCCGATGGCCAGAATGATCAGCGGTATTACGAATTGAAACCCAACAACAGTAAACGCGACCTGGTGCAGATCGCTCAGCGACCCAAGAATGGTTTCTGGGTCCATTCTCAGGACGGTGACGAACAGCAACAGCACGACTAAGGGCGGCAGCAGGTCTCGCATGGGCTCGGCCAAACCCGGCAAAAGCAGACCCGCCACCAATCCGGCGATCAGGACACGGGGCCCGTGACGGGCCGCCAGATGGAGCGGGTTCAAGGCCGTTTTATCCGCCCGGGCTCTGGCGCAAGTTCTCGGGCAGCCAGGTGGCGAGGTCGGGGAACCAGATGAGGATGAAGACCATCAGTACCATGATCAGGAACATCGGTATCGCGGCGCGTGCGATATAGCTCATCTCATGATTGGTCATACCCTGCATCACGAACAGGTTGAACCCGATCGGGGGTGTGATCTGTGCCATCTCGACGACAACCACGATAAAGATCCCGAACCAGATCAGATCAATCCCGGCGTCGCGGATCATCGGTTCCACCACGGCCATGGTCAACACAACCGAGGAAATCCCGTCAAGAAAACAACCCAGAATGATGTAGAACACCAGCAGAACCATCAGCAGTTCGAAACGGGTCAGTTCCCATCCGGCGATCAGATCGGCCAGCCCACGCGGCAGACCGGTGAACCCCATGGACAGCGACAGGAACGCAGCGCCAGCAAGGATCAGGGCGATCATCGCGCTGGTTCGCGTAGCACCCATCAGGCTTTCAGTGAATGTCTTCCAGTTCAACGACCCCTGGCCGGCCGCCAGCAACAGACTGCCGATCACCCCGAACGCCGCAGCCTCTGTCGCGGTGGCATAGCCCAGATACATAGAGCCGATGACGACCGTGATCAGCAGGATCACGGGCAACAGAAAGCGGGAGTTCCGGACTTTTTCCGCAAAGCTCAGCTTGCCTTCGTCATTCGGGTTCCAGTCTTTGCCCAATTTGGAATAGATCGCGACATAGCCCATGAACATAGCGGCGAGAACAAGGCCGGGAAGGATACCGGCGAAGAACAGTTTGGTGATCGATTCATTGATCGTCACCCCGTACACGATCAGGGTCAGTGACGGAGGGATCATCAGCCCCAGCGTCGCAGCGCCAGTCAACGTGCCGATGATCATCTGTTCGGGGTAATTGCGCTTGCGCAGTTCGGGGATCGACATCTTGCCGACTGTGGTCAGCGTTGCTGCCGACGAACCTGAGACTGCTGCGAAGACAGTACAGCCCACGATATTCGTATGCACCAAGCCGCCGGGCAGGGGGGCCATCCACGGGGAGAGGCCTTTGAACATGTCTTCGGATAATCGCGTGCGGTACAGGATTTCGCCCATCCAGATGAACATGGGCAGGGCGGTCAGGGTCCACGAAGATGATGCTGACCATATGGTGGTGATCATCACATCGCCCACGGGGCGCGTCGTGAAAAGTTCCATCCCGACCCAGGCAACCCCCATCAGGGCCAGTCCGACCCAGACACCGGTGCCGAGCAAGGTGAACAGAACAAAGAGGAAAAGGATGATGACAGACAGGTTTTCCATGCTCTTACTCTCCGTGGCTCTGGTCGGCCAGATCGCGGACAATGCGATGGTCACCTTTGAACAGGACATGAATCAGGTGATCCGTCAGCGCGATGGCCAGGATCACGGCACCGATCAGCATCGCCGACTGGGGAATCCAGAGCGCGGTTCTGTCCTGTCCCTGGCTGATGTCGTTGAACTTCCAGCTCCAATAGACGAAGCGATAGGCATACCAGCAGAAATACCACATGACGGCAGTGCCGATGGTGAAACACCAGATTTCAAGGATACGCCGCACACCGTCCGGCACCGCGTTCAGAAGGATTGAAACCCGAATGTGGCTGCCCCGGTTCAACGCATTGGCAAAGGCCAGGAAAGATGCCGCCGCCATTGCGTACCCGGCATAGTCAGGCGCTCCAGGAAAAACCTCACCTGTCCAGCGGGCCAGCATCTGCACGACGATCAGCAAAAGAATGGCAATCAGGCTGAGCGCCGCCATTACCCCTGCTGCCTGATAGATGAAGTCCAGAACGGACCGAAGCCCTCGCAAAACCGCCATGGTGTCCCCGCTGTGTTATGATTGGGTGGAAAGCGGGCGACATAGTGTAACGCCGCCCGCCCCGAACGGTTACTGAGACGCGTTGAACGCATCGACGATGGCTTTGCCTTCGTCACCGGCGGCTTCCAGCCATTCATTGGTCATGGTTACACCAATCTCCTTCAGCTCATTCGTCATCTGCTCAGATGCCGGACCGACGGTCATTCCGCCATCACGCAGACCTTGCAGAGTAAAACCAGTGTATTCCTTGGCCCGCCAGTTGCCTGCGTATTCCGCCAGCTCCGCGCAGGCCTTGATGATGTTCTTGTTGGCGTCGGACACGCCCGACCAGACATCCGAATTCACCATCACATAGTTGCGCGGCAACCAGGCGTCGACTTCGTAGAAATAGTTCAGGCTTTCCCAGACCTTGCGGTCATACCCGGTTGATCCCGAAGACACCATCGACTCGGCAACACCCGTCGCAAAAGCCTGACTGATTTCCGCCGCTTCGATCGTTACCGGCAACATCCCTGTCAACTCGGCCAGTCGCGAAGTCGCGTTGTTGTAAGAGCGGAACTTGATGCCCTTCATATCGGCGACCGAGTTCACCTCATTCTTGAAATACAGTCCCTGAGGCGGCCATGGCACCGCGTAAAGCAACGTCAGATTCTGTTCCGCCAGCACCTTTTCAATTGACGGTTTTGCCGCATCCCAAAGCTTGGCGCTGTCATCGAACGAGGTTGCAAGGAACGGTATCGAATCGAAACCGAACAACGCGTTCTCATTCTGGTGGCCGGACAGAAGACGCTCACCAATCGGGGCTTGCCCGGTCTGGATTGCACGTTTGATATCGGCACCTTTGAACAGCGAGCCGGATGGATGCGTAACGATTTCGATCTCACCGCCGGTTCCGGTCGTTACACATTTGGCGAATTCCGCACCGGTGGCCGAATGGAAGTTCGACGCCGAATAGGCCATCGGCATGTCCCATTTTTCGGCCACAGCTGGTGCTGCCGCGGCGGCAGTCAAAGCGGTTGCTGCCAGAAGGTTTGTCAGTTTTTTCATCGTTTTCTCCCTATCGAGTTTTGAAATACCGATATTTTTCATCGGTCTGTTCTTATGTTGCAAAGCGTGACGGCGCGTAGACGCTTACGTCCGTGTTCGGGGTTCTGCCCGCGATCATCTGCGCCAGAAGCCGTCCGGTCTTTGGCCCACCTGTCAGGCCAATGTGATGATGACCAAAGCCCATATAGGCCCCTTTGATTCCGGGCACGTCACCGATGATCGGGATCGAGTCAGCCGGGGCCGGCCTGTGCCCCATCCATTCCACTTCCTCCTTCCATGTTATGCCCGGAAAAGCGGCCCGGGCATTTCTTCGCATCAATTCAAACGGTGTGCGCGAGGGCGGTGCGTCCAGCCCTCCGAACTCCACAATACCCGCCAAGCGTATGCGCCCATCCATGGGCGTGGCAACAAACTTGCCCGAAGCCACCATGACCGGGCTACGGGGCATGGCAGAAGGTGCCACCAATTCAAGATGATAACCGCGCTCGCTTTCAAGAGGAACAGAAACCCCCAGTCGCTTCGCCAGCGGCCCCGACCAGACGCCAGCCGTAACAATGGCGATGTCGCAAGCAATGGTCTCACCACCCGCGCGCACACCGGTAACACGGCCGTTGTCGCGCGTGACGTCTTCGACGTTGGCGCGGATGATCCGGCCTCCGCCAGCCTCAACATGGGCGGCCAGGTCTTTCACGTACCGCCCGGGATCGGTGATATGACCGTGGTTGGACAGCTTGGCAGCGAAACCGATATCCAGGCTGAACACGGGGTCATAGTCGTGAAACTCCTTGCCCTCCAGTTCTTCCCAATCAAAGCCGTTCTTCCGTCGGATTCCCCAGCCCAACGCATCTTGTTCAAAATGAGCCCGGTTTTCGTAGAGAAACAGATAGTCGCTGGGCACAATCCACTTTTCAGCACATGTGCCTGCTGACAAGGCCTTGTGATCATTCAGGCTGTCGCCGACGATCGGTGTCAGGGCGGCTGCAATCCGTTCAACGTCGGCTACGTTCGCGTGGCTTAGATATTGCCGGAGCCATGGAAGCAGCTTAGGCAAATACCCCCATTTCAAAAACAGCGGCTGCGAGGAGCTCAGCAACATTTTCGGCGCTTTGCCGAGCAACCCGGGAACCGTCACAGGTATGATGGAACAGGACGCCAATACACCGCCATTGCCATGAGACGTGCCTTCACCCGGTCCGGCCTTGTCGAACAGGATCACGTCGTGTCCGTCCCTTTGCAGCCAGACCGCGGCCGAAACGCCGACTATACCGGCGCCGATGATGGCTATGGTTTTCTTTTCACTCATTCTGAAACCGCCTTGGCCACTGTATAATGGTTCAGCTTTGCCAGCTCGGGCTTGCCGCCAAGCCCCGGGCTTTCGGGCACGCAGACCTGTCCGTCCCTGATCCGGAAGGGTTCTTCCAGAATGTCCTCTTTCAGGAAATAGGACGCCTGATAAAACTCGCAGCCCAATGTGATCTCGGGTGTCGCGGTAATCATATGGGTACCCGCAAGATGGGCCAAACCAGCCTCGAACATGTCCCCGCCATACGCCGTCAGACCTTGCGCAGCCGCGATGCGGGCGACCGTTTGCCCTCGTGTCAGACCGCCAGACTTCATTATTTTCACGGACACGCCATCGCAAATGCTTTCACGCGCGGCGCGTTCCATATCTTCGGGACCAAAGACGCTCTCATCAGCGAGAAGGGGAACATCGGTCATTTGGCGCAGCTTTGCCATCATGCCGAAGTGATGGGCGCGAACTGGCTGTTCGATGAAATCAGGATTGAACTGGGCCACGTCCCGCACCCGTGCCGGAGCCTCCCCGATGCTCAGCCCCTGATTATAGTCCACGCGGACCGAGAACTCAGGACAGTTCTGCGCAAGGTACTCCAACCGCATGATGTCAAAGGCGTGATCCTTGAACCCGGTCTTGAGTTTGACAATCCGCACGCCATCCTCTCGCAACCGCGCCAACAGGTCTATGTCCTGAGAAAAGTCCGGGTTGGCGATGGAACAGCTGAGCGGAATGGTGCTGCGGCAACGACCGCCCAACAAAGACCAGACCGGGGTGTCGCTGATACGGCCGGCCAAATCCAGCAGAGCGGTTTCCAGCGCGGCCTTCGCCTCGGTGCAATGTGCCACGGCATAGGTGGCGCGTGCCATGATAGCCGATCGGTCACTTACGCTGGCTCCAAGAACAAGGGGGCGCAGGTAACGATCCAGCGCCGCGAAAGTCGCCTCCGGGGTGCCGGTGAACACCGACCATGGTGACGCTTCGCCGAATCCCTGTGTGCCATCCTCGGATGTCAGTCGCAGGATAACAACTTCGCAAACGCCTTCAACGGACCCTATACCGTGATCCCGGCGGGACGTGACCGGAAGCTTCAGGTGCCAGAGGTCGTAACCGATGATTTTTTGTGCCAGATCGCTCATTCCGCCCCCTGTCGTTGAGCGGAAGCCTGCCTTGACGGGCATATCATTTCAAATACTATATCTTCGACAGTTCATCAGAAAAAATGATGTGGCAATCCATGTCCCTGCGCTTTCGCCAGCTTCAAGCGTTTCATGCCATCATGGAAACCGGAACCGTAACCGGCGCGGCCTCGGTGCTTGGGATATCCCAGCCTGGAATAAGCAATCTGTTGGCTCAGTTGGAACGTGAAGCGCGACTGCCTCTGTTCGAGCGCAACAAGGGTCGTTTGTTGCCCACTCCGGAAGCCGAGTTGCTGTTCCGCGAAGTCGACACGGTCGTGCGCGGGCTGGATCACGTGGCGCAGGCCGTGACGGATCTGCAGAACAAGCATCCCGGTCAATTGCAGGTTGCGGCACCGCATCTTCTGTCATTTGGTTTCATGCCGCGCGAGATCGCCCGTTTTGCCAAAAGCCGCCCCAACCTATCCGTCAGTTTTCAGTCGCAGTATTCTTCCAAGATTCAGGAATGGGTGATTTCCGGCCTGTTTGAAATCGGCATTGTCGAGATGCCGATCCTACATGACACGCTGAACTATCAGGTATTTCAGTTCGAAACGCTGGCGACTTTTCCAGAACACAGCCCCTTGGCCGAGTACGACGTACTGACACCGGAAATATTGGAAAACGAGCCCTTCATCGTGATGGGGCCGGAACACCAAACCCACCGTCGAACCCGTGACATCTTTCAGGCATCCGGGTGCACGTGGCGTACAAAGATCCACACGCACCTGTCCGAGAACCTGCTGAGTTTTGTGAAACAGGGCATGGGGGTCGCGATGATCGACCCCTTTACGGTGACGTTCGACGGTGAGAGCGGGTACCAGACCCGTCCGTTCAGGCCATCCGTCATGCTGGATCTTGCAATCATCACCGCAAAGGGGCGCCCCCTGTCCACGATTGCGCAGGAGTTTCTGGCCCAGCTGACCCCGTCGATTGCCTCTTACGCGACCCACTCTGACACAGGTGCAGCGGCGTCGTGAAGCTGCTGCGAATGGATGTCGACCAATGTGGGGCCATCATGTTCGACGGCCTGTTTCAGCACCTTCGGCAAGTCCTCAGGGTCCTTGACCGTCCATGATTTCACTCCAAAGGCGGCTGCGACGGCGGCGTGGTCGGTCCGGTTGAAATCAACGTTGTAATACCGTTGATCAAACCCAGCATCCTGACCCGCCTTGATCCATCCGAAGACCGAGTTCGAGAAAACGATCGAGGTGATCGGCATATTGTGCCGGACCATGGTTTCAAACTCACCGCAGGCGAACCCAAACGAACCATCGCCCATGACGGCAAGCGTCTTGACCGAGGGCCGCCCGACATGTGCACCCATGGCCGCCCCCAGAGAATACCCCAGTGCTCCATGCGCGCGATTTGTGATGAAATGCCGCCCGGGTTGCCGCCAACGGTAATGCGCGCTGAAATAGGGGCAGGGGGTGCCGGGATCAGCGACCACAATCGCATCGTCGTCCAGAATGTCCATCAGGGACGCCATGACAGCCTCGGGCCGTATCGGGGTTTCCCGACTTGCAGCCAAGGGGGCAAACGCCGCAGCCTTGGCCTCCCACGCGGCGCAGGCCTTGGCTGTTCCGCTTTGACTGATCAGGTCCCGCCGTTGCTCCAATGCGTGGGCCAGTGCCTCCAACGCCAGACGGGCATCGGCGCAAATCGCCACTTCTGTCTGATAGTTTGCGCCGATCACCATGGGGTCGCTGTCGATGTGAATGATCGTGGTGTTGCGCCCGGGGCTTCTCCACCGTTCGGTCGTGACCGAACCGGCGCGGCACCCGATGAACAGGACGACATCAGCCTGATCTACCACGGCACGGGTCGCGGGGACACCGCCGTTCGATCCGACAACACCCAGTGCCAAAGGGTCGGTTTCGGCGATGGACCCTTGGCCTGAAACGGTTGTGGCGACGGGCATATCCAACAGACCGGCGACGCGGCGCAATGCATCGGTCGCGCCGGACAGAACGGGGCCGCCGCCACATACCGCGACAGCGGATTTGGCCTGGGCAAGAATGGCTGCGGCTGCTTCGATGGCATCAGGATCGGGGGCAGCCCGCTCTGCGGGATAGTTGCGATGCCGCTCGTCGGCCCAGATTTCCGCTTCGTCCACCTGTGCCTTCTGAGTATCAAACGGCAGTGCCAGGTGGGTCGCACCGGGTGTTCCCGTTGTCATCGCCCGGAACGCCGCACGAACCATTGCCGGAAGCCGGGTGGCGTCGTCCAGAGGCGCGTTCCACTTTGTCAGCGGCTGGAACAACGCTGGCTGATCCAGTTCTGTCAAAGGGTATTTTCCGCGACTGGACGTTGCCACATCGGACGTGATCGCCAGGATTGGAACCGAACTTTCATTGGCCTCGACCACACCTGGCAGAATGTAGGTTGCGCCACCGCCGGAAGGGCCTTCGCAAACGCCGGGCTTGCCCGTCACGCGGGCATAGCCATCCGCCATGTAGGCGGCGTGCCGTTCGTCGCGGGTCAGTATGTGCTGAATGCTGTGATCCATTCGGGCGAGCGCATCATAAAATGGCAAGGTGGTATCGCCGCACAGACCGAACATGTGGGTAACGCCATGCGCCTCAAGCATGCGCACCATTGCCTCAGCTCCGGTCAGGTAATTCGTTCCTGTCATCGTTCGCGACTCCTTCGATTCACAACTGCACACAGTGCTGTATACAGTTTTGTATATTGAATTCAAGAACTGTGTGTGGCACCTGTGAATCAACGAAAGAAAGGCGGGGTTTATGGCGGGTCCACGCGTCGATGATATCTATGATCAGGTCAAAGCCATGGCGGTGTCCTTCCGCCTGCGCCCCGGTGACCGCCTGAACGAGGTCGCTCTCTCCAGAGACCTGGGCGTCAGCCGTACGCCGTTGCGTGAAGCGTTGAATCGTCTGGTCGCCGAACGGCTGTTCGATTTCCGCCCGGGGCAAGGGTTCTTTTGTCGTCCCTTGGATACGCAAAGCGTGTTCGACCTTTTCGAGCTGCGGCAGATCATCGAATCCGCGGCGGCCCGATCAGCCTGCGCCAAGGCGACGGATGCAGACTTGCAAATGCTGCGTGATGAACTTTATGAAACGGGCATCGGCATCACCGGCCTGACGATCGAAGAGGCAGTGACCCGGGACGAAGCGTTCCATCTGGGGATTGCAAAACTGTCGGGGAACATGGAGTTGTTGCAAACTCTGACACGGATCAACGAGCGTATCCGCTATATCCGCTGGATTTCCATGAGCATGGACCGGGTGCAGAAGTCCAAGGACGAACATAAACACGTCATGCAAGCTCTGCTGGATCGGGATGCAGATGAGGCGGCACGGGTTCTGGCGGCTCATATCACGAAACGAATGGATCAGGTGCAGGACGCTGTGCGTCACGGGATTACCAGCATCTACATGGAGGGGGCCGAAGACATTTCGACCCGCATTATCGAGGAGGCGCAGAATTGATCGTCCAGGGCGGCAAATCCATTTATGGCGCATCGGTGGGAATCCTCATGCTGGACGCGCAATTCCCAAGAATTCCCGGCGACATGGGCAATGCTCAGACCTGGCCGTTTCCGGTGCTGTACCGCGTCGTCCGGGATGCCTCGCCGGACCGGGTTGTTCGGCATCGGGCCGAAGGTATGCTCGAGGTCTTCATCGACGCCGCGCAAGAGCTGGTCAAAGACGGCGCGGATGGCATAACAACCAATTGCGGGTTCTTGTCCCTGTTTCAAAAGGAACTGGCCGAGGCTGTTCCGGTTCCCGTCGTCACCTCGTCCTTGATGCAGGTCGAATTGGTGAACCGCATTCTTCCTACGGGAAAACGGGCCGGTGTACTGACCATTTCGGCGTCTACGTTGACCGAAGACCACTTGCGTGCCGCCGATGTCCCCTTGGATACGCCAATAGGCACAACCGAGGGTGGGCGAGAGTTCACCCGTGCAATTCTTGGCAATGAATCGCGTCTGAATGTTCAGAAGGCCCGGGAAGACAATGTTGAGGCCGCAATCGCGTTGGCCTCGGAACACCCCGATCTTGGGGCGATAGTTCTGGAGTGCACGAATATGTGCCCCTATGCGCCGGATATTCAGCGGGCGACCGGGCTGCCGGTGTTTTCAATTGTGTCTTTCGTGACTTGGTTCCAGGCCGGTCTTGTTCCGCCGGTATACCGGATCTGACCTCTGGCCTTCCATCAAGACGGATTTTGTTGGCCGCAGGGAAAACTCAAGTCAGGGCCAGATCGCCGGATACCGAATTTCGGATTACACGTTCCGCATTCGGCAGATCGTTGGACTGCGCACGGTCCTTGGCGGCTTTTTTGTCCAAACCGTGGCCGATCCATCTTTTGGTCAGGCGGGTTTCAAGTGTTTTCAAATCGGTGTCCAAGAATACCTTGAATGTCCACAGTTGGTGAAGTTCCGACCAACCCGGTTCATTCAAGAGAAGGTAATTGCCTTCAACCAGAACAACGCGCTGATCCGCTGTGATCATAGACCGCGCAGCAATAGCCAGATCGAGATTTCGGACAAACTCGGGTACTGCGACTTCTCCTTCCGTACGCAATCGACCAAGCAATGCATGAAAGCCGGCAAGGTCAAAGGTTTCGGGGGATCCTTTGCAGTTCAGTAAGCCGCGATCCTTCAAGATCACGTTGTCATAATGGAAGCCGTCCATGGAAACCAGGCCGGTTGCGACGCCGCGTAGATTGAGCTCTGTGGTCGCAAGGCTGGCCGCAGTCGTTTTCCCCGATCCCGGTGGCCCGGCTATCGCGACAAGATGCCGGTCTTGCAGCGGCGGCAAAGCTTGAACGGCATCCGCGATTCTGCTTGCTAGCGCCTTGGGGGTGGCAAGTTTGCCAGTCACGCGGCCTGATCCTCGGCGGGCGGTTCCTTGGCACCGGTCATGAACGCCACTGCGTCGGACATCGTGTAATCCTTGGGATCAACGACGCACAGGCGTTTGCCAAGCCGATGCACGTGAATTCGATCGGCGACCTCAAAAACATGTGGCATATTGTGGCTGATCAGGATGATCGGAATGCCACGCGATTTCACGTCCAGGATCAGTTCAAGAACGCGACGGCTTTCCTTCACACCCAGTGCGGCCGTTGGCTCGTCCAAGATGATGACCTTCGAGCCGAACGCCGCGGCCCGCGCCACGGCAACACCCTGGCGCTGACCCCCGGACAGAGTTTCAACGGCTTGATTGATATTCTGGATTGTCATCAGGCCCAGTTCGCTCAATTTGTCGCGGGCGAATTTCTCCATCGCCGGACGGTCGAGCATTCGGAACCATGATCCCAACGGCCCTTTGCGCCGGATTTCGCGCCCCATGAAGATGTTGTCCGCAATCGACAGGGCGGGGGACATAGCAAGCGTCTGGTAGACCGTTTCGATACCGGCTTCGCGCGCGTCAATCGGGGAATGAAAGTTCACTTTCTGGCCTTCCAGCCAAACCTCACCTTCATCCGGCACCACCGCGCCTGATACCGCCTTGATCAGTGTTGATTTGCCTGCGCCGTTGTCGCCGATCACGGCCAGTATTTCGCCCGGCATCAGGTCGAAATCGCACTGATCCAGCGCCGTTACCTTGCCGTAGCGCTTCACAAGGTTCCGTCCTTTGAGAATAGGTTCCATCAGGCTGCCACCTTTCTGATCCACTGGTCGACCGCGACCGCTGCGATGATAAGGATGCCGATCAACAGGAACGTCCATTGCGCATCAGCGCCCAGCAATCGAAGCCCAAGTGTGAAGACGCCGACGATCAACGCTCCGAACAGCGACCCGAGAATGGACCCGCGACCACCGAACAAGGATATACCCCCGATCACGACCGCCGTTATGCTTTCAATGTTTGCCAACTGTCCTGACGTCGGAGACACGGACCCAATGCGACCAATCAGGGCCCAGCCCGCGAAAGCGCAGATCAGCCCGGACAGCATGTAAACTGACATCAGCGTGCGATGCACATTGACACCGGACAGCTCGGCGGCTTCCGGATCATCACCGACCGCATAGACATGCCTTCCCCAGGCGGTATGACGAAGCGCGTAGGAAAGCACGAGGATAAGCACCAGCATGAAGATCACGCCGACGGTGAATACAGCCCCGCCGATGTTAAACTTGGCACCGAACAGTTGCAGGATGCTGGCATGTTCCTCGATCTCCTGTGACCGGATGGTTTCGTTCTGAGAATAGAGGAAATTTGCCGCGAGAACGATTTGCCACATTCCAAGCGTCACGATGAACGGCGGCAGTTTGATGCGGCTGACAAGATAACCGTTCACCGCGCCGATTGCTGTGCCAACGAAAAGGCCGCAAATGATCGAGACCGATGGCGGCAGCCCATACCGGAAGGTGAACTGACCCATCACAACCGACGACATTACCATGATTGCCCCGACGCTAAGATCGATACCTGCCGTCAGGATGACAAGGCTTTGCGCCGCAGCCACGATCCCGACAATCTGAACCTGCTGCAGGATCAGGGTCAGCGCAAATGGCGAGAAAAACTTGGAGCCCAACAATACACCGAAAATGACGATGGCAGCCACAAGAACGATCAACGGCACCAGAGAGGGGTTCACATGCAGAAAATGCTGAACCGTTCCGACAAACCCGCGGTGGTGATCGTCAAATTCGGCAATCTGTTCCGGGCTGCCTTGTGCAGCGGCTTCGAAGTCGTCTGATCGTCGTGAAGTATCGGACATAAAGGTTCCCCCAAAGCGTCAGGTCACTGACGACTCTAGCAAGTTTTCGGGCGAATGGGTGGCTTGAAAAGCGGAAGGCCGCCCTCTGCGGCCCTCCGGGTGATCAGGTCAACCCCAGCAGAGGTCCATGCCTTCTTTGACCGAGATTGACTCGACGCCATCAGCGGCCTTGTCCGTTACAAGCGCCACGCCGGTGTCAAAGAAATCCTTACCGGGTGTGTTTTCAGGTTTTACACCTTCGTCCGCCCATTTCTTGACGGCCTCAACCCCCAGTGATGCCATCAACAGCGGGTATTGCTGCGACGTTGCGCCGATAACACCATCAGCAACGTTTTGGACGCCCGGGCAGCCTCCGTCCACGGAAACGATGAGTACGTCATTTTCACGTCCGATGGCTTTGAGCGCTTCATAAGCGCCTGCCGCCGCAGGTTCGTTGATGGTGTGAACAACGTTGATCGTCGGATCCTTGGCCAGTAGGTTTTCCATCGCGCGGCGACCTCCTTCTTCGTTGCCGGCAGTGACATCACTCCCGACCAGACGGGGGTCATCTTCATCGCCGATCACGTTCGGGTCTGCCAGATCAACACCGAAGCCCTGAAGGAAGCCCTGATTGCGCAGCACATCCACTGTCGGCTGGCTGACGGCAAGATCCAGTGTCGCGATTTTGGCGTCGTTGGCGGCGTCGCCCAGCGTGGCTTTGGCCCATTGTCCAATCAACAGCCCGGCAAGGAAATTGTCCGTGGCGAACGTTGCGTCAGCCGAGTCAATGGGTTCCAGCGGCGTATCCAGAGCGATTACCAGAACCCCTGCATCCCGCGCCTGCTTCACAGCCGGAACGATGGATGATGTGTCCGAGGCCGTCAGCAGAATGCCTTTGGCGCCGTCCAGAATGCAGGTCTCAATGGCTTGCACCTGCGTTTCATGGTCACCGTCGACCTTGCCCGCAAAGGCTTTCAGCGTCATTCCCAGCTCTTCCGCCTTCGCTGTCGCGCCCTCCTTCATTTTGACAAAGAACGGGTTGGTGTCCGTTTTGGTGATCAGGCAAACAGTTTCACCTTCCGCCATTGCACTGCCAGCCATGGCAGCAGCTGCCAGCGCTGTCGCGCCCGCAAGTCTTGCAAGTTTCATCGATAATCCTCCCAGTTTTTCTAATGCCCATGAGGGCACGAGAGCGATCAGGCAAAAATAACCTGATCCCATGAGAAACCATCACAAGAATCAAATATTGAGTCAATAAATAACTCACTCTTATTTATTATTGACAGGGCGGGTCGGCTTTCTCATTCTCAAGCAAGAAAGGGGTGGTCGTGCCTGAATATTCATCTCAGACAAACTCGATTGGCTCGCACGGGTCAGAGGTGCGCGGAACGAACCAAAGCGGCATGCGGGCCCGAAACGAACGCCTTGTGTTATCTCTTGTCCGGCGCCATCAGGCCCTTGCGAAGTCCGAAATCGCGCGCATGACGGGACTGTCGGCACAAACGGTTTCCGTCATTATGCGTCTATTGGAAAAGGATGGGTTGCTTCTGCGCGGTGAACCGGTTCGCGGGAAAGTCGGGCAGCCTTCTGTTCCCATGCGCCTTAATCCGGATGGTGCGTTCTTCTTTGGGCTTAAAGTCGGGCGCCGCAGTGCCGAACTGGTTTTGACTGACTTTGTCGGAAATGTGCGGCAACGAGAGAGGCAAACCTATGACTATCCAACGCCGAATGCCACTTTGGATTTTTCCAGGGAGTGCCTTGGGAAAGTGATGACGTCCATGTCACCTGAGTCCAAAAGCAGGATCGCGGGGCTCGGAATAGCTATGCCCTTTTACTTGTGGGACTGGGCGAAGGCTTTGCAGGTTCCTCAGGAAAAAATGGACCCGTGGCGCGCGTCGGACTTAAAAGCGGACCTGGCTCTCAGCTGCAATATGCCAATTTTCCTTCAAAATGACGCGACAGCGGCCTGTGGTGCGGAATTGGTTTTTGGCCCGGCTGACGGGCCAAGAGATTTTTTGTATTTCTACGTCGGCTTCTTCATTGGCGGCGGGGTGGTCCTCAATGGCTCGATCTTTTCTGGTCGGGGAAATGCAGGCGCGCTCGGTCCTTTGCCTGTTCCTGATGACGCTGGCGGTGTGAAGCCGCTGATTGACGTGGCCAGCCTTTATGTGCTCGAGCGTGCAATCACGACAGCAGGGGCAACCTCGCATTCTTTATGGGAATCGACCGAGCATTGGGATGTGCCAAAAGCTCAACTGGAGAACTGGTTGAATAAGACCGCGAGCGGGATTGCCTATGCGATTGTATCATCATGCAGTCTAATCGACTTTGAGTGCGTAAAGATTGACGGCTGGATGCCGCCGGACATCAAGGCGCATTTGGTTGAATTGGTCGAAAACAAACTGTCCGAGGTTAACCTGACCGGTCTTGAGCGCCCTTTGGTGGTGGCGGGGGCCGTGGGCCCGGATGCGCGCTCGCTGGGCGCAGCAAGCTTGCCGTTGTCGGAAAGGTATCTTTCAGAAGCCTAGAAGTGTATTTCCCCTTCTTCCACTGATGCTTACCGAAGCACGTCAAACCACACCAGACTTCCCAGGTTCATAACTTTTTCGACCGCCATCACAATTGATCGTTGACGGAGACTGGGATTGTCTGGCAAGCCGCTGGACATGTCCGGTTCCGGGGTGCGCTCTGGAATCAATAGGGAATGCGGTGCGGGCTCAGGCCCAATTCCGCAACTGCACCCGCAACTGTAAGCGGCGAGCAGGGCTGAAACGCCACTGGGGTTTTCCCGGGAAGGCCAGTCCGACGCTTTGACCCGCAAGTCAGGATACCTGCCGGGCATGTGCCCCCATAAGGGGCGCTCCTCATCGGCGACGGGATGTGCGTCGGACCAGGATGCCTGAAAGGGCAATTTGGCGTTGGATGTCCCGCAGTCAAAGTGAATTTCGCACCGGGATTGGCGCGACGGGACAAGGACGACTGTTCATGAAAAAGCTGCTCAGTGCAGCCGCTGCCGCGATGGCACTTCCTGCCATGGCAAATGCGCATTTCCTTTTGGAATACACCATCGACACCATGATCGAGAAACCCGGCGATGTGCCGGTCAAGCTGATCTTCTGGCATCCGTTCGAGAACGGTCATGTCATGGATATGGAAAAGCCGCAGGAATTCTATGTGATCCACAACGGCAAAAAAACTGATTTACTTGATACGCTGGAACCTGTCCGCTTCACCGGTGGAGAAAACGAGGGGGCGGCGTTCAAAGGCAGTGTTCCTGTCAAACGTTCGGGCGATTACGTGCTGGTGACGGTTCCTCAACCTTATTATGAGGAAGCCGAAGACATCTATATCCAGCAGTTCACCAAAGCGTTCCTGAACCGCAACGCATTGCCGACCGACTGGATGAACCCTGTGGGTCTGCTGACCGAGATCATACCGCTTAACAAGCCGACCAACATCATCGCGGGTTCGACCTTCACGGGCCGTGTGATGGCTGATGGTCAGCCGGTTGCAGGTGCTGAGATCGAGATCGAGTACATGGCCGCCGAACCTGGCATGGAGAGCTCGGCCGCTTCGACACCGAAGGTGTCACCAATGCCGGGTGGTGCCGTGGTCGCCATATCGGACGACAACGGGTACTTTTCGTTTGGCGTTCCAAAAGCCGGTTACTGGGGTTTCGCAGCACTAGGTTCAGGTCCAGTGACCGAACATGAGGGTAAAGAACTTAGTCAGGATGCGGTCATCTGGATCCGCGCCTGGGATCTGGAGTAGACCCAAATGCACATCGTCGACGGAGCCCTTTCCAACCCGGTCGTGGTCGGCGGTGCCGTCGCCGCTGCGGGTGGGATTGCCATGGGCCTCAGGTCACTGGATCTTGACCGCATCCCCACTGCCGGAGTGTTGTCAGCCAGTTTCTTCGTGGCATCGTTGATCCACGTACCCATTGGTCCGTCATCGGTACATTTGATCCTCAATGGCATGGCTGGACTGCTGCTTGGCTGGGCCGCATTCCCGGCTTTGTTCGTCGGGCTTTTGCTGCAGGCGGTCTTTTTCGGCTTTGGCGGATTGACGGTGTTGGGGATCAACACCGTCAATATCGCTTTGCCCGCGGTGGTGGCCGGATTGTTGTTTGGTCGTCTGATCGCGCGTGGGACGCCTTTGCAGGGTGCGATCTGGGGTGGCTTGGGCGGCGCATTTGCCATTGCGGCGACGACCGGCATGGTCGCGACTTCACTGGCACTGTCGGGGGATGAGTTCCTGCCCGCTGCCAAGCTTGTTTTCTTTGCACATATACCTGTCATGGCCATCGAAGCGATTTTGACCGGGTTCGCCGTTTTGCTGGCGCGCAAAGTCAAGCCCGAGCTGTTTGTCAGAGGAGCGACCACATGAAGCATCTGGTTATCACACTGGCTTTGTGCTGTGCGCCTTTGCCTGCGCTGGCGCATAAAGTCATAGCCGGTGTTTTTGTGTCCGGTGATGCCATAGAGGGTGAGATCGGTTTTTCCAGCGGCGATATGGCAAGCGATACCGAAGTCATTGTTACTGGCCCGGATGGGGCAGAGCTGGGTCGCACGGTGACGGATGCAGACGGGTTTTTTATCTACACTCCGAACTCAGCCGTGGCGCATACATTCTTTGCTGACCTGGGCGCCGGGCACGTGGCCCAGGTTACTATGCCTGCAGAGGACGTCGCGCAGATTATGGGTGTTGTCGCAGAAAAAGCGGACAGCGCAACTTCGGCGACCATGGCCCAGACTGTCGGTTCCGCGACTTCACTAGGCCAAGAGGAACGACAGGTTATCGCAAAGGCCGTTCGTGACGAGTTGCGCCCGCTCAGGCGCGAGATCGCGGCCTATCGCGAACAGAATGACCTGCAAACCATCCTTGGCGGGATCGGGTACATCGTTGGTCTGTTCGGTCTGGGCTTTTACATGGCGGCGCGCCGCAGGCTGGCGGCCTGATGGCACACGTCCTGGGGCACCAAGAGAAAACACTGGCCGAAGCCGGTGACGGGCCTGAAGGTCTGATCAACCTGCTGGATCCCCGGATGCGGATCGTCATGGCAGTTGCTTTTGCAGTCGTTACCGTGGCGCTGTCAGCCCTCATTGCGCTTTGCGCGGCGTTGACCGTGTCTCTTTCGCTTTTGATGATTTCACGCTTGCCGTGGCGAAAGACGTTGAAGCGAATGGCCATGATGGATGGATTCATCCTGTTTATGCTGATCCTGCTGCCCTTTTCCATGCCCGGAGATCTGATGTTCACGCTTTGGGGGTACCCGGCAAGCTGGCAAGGCTTCTGGAAAGCGGTCCAGATTTCTTTGACCGCCAATGCCGTGATCCTGTCCCTGCTGGTGTTGGTTGGCACGATGGAGCCGGTCACTCTGGGTCACGCCTTGCATCGTCTGCGTTGCCCTGAAAAGCTGGTTTACCTTCTGATGTTTACAATTCGGTATATCGAGGTGTTGCGGGAAGAGTATCTGCGCTTGCGCGCCGCCATGAAGGTGCGCGGTTTTCGGCCAGCGACCAACTGGCACACATATCGCAGCTTTGGTTACCTGGTGGGCATGATGCTCGTGCGCGCGATCGAAAGATCGGAACGCATTCTGGCCGCGATGAAGTGCCGGGGGTTTTCCGGACGTATGCCGTTGCTTCAGGAATTTGACCTGACCCGCAGAGACATTGTGTTTGCTGCTGGATTCAGCGGTCTCTGCCTGGGTCTGATCATTCTGGAATTCGTATGACACTGATCGCGCTAGAAGACATCTGTTTTTCCTACCCCGGCCAGCCACCCGTCCTCGACGGGGCAAGCCTGAGCCTGAATGCCGGGCAGCGCCTGTCTCTGACTGGTCCGAACGGTGCGGGAAAATCGACGCTCCTGCGCATCATACTTGGGTTGCAGCGCCCGAGTTCTGGCACCGTCACCGTTTTTGGTCAGCAACGCGTGGAGGAGGCGGATTTCCACGAAGTGCGCCGCCGGGTGGGGCTTGTATTTCAGGATGCGGACGATCAACTGTTCTGTCCGACCGTCGCCGAAGACATCGCCTTTGGGCCGCTCAATCTGGGCAAGACACGCGACGAAGCGCTTGCCATTGTCGATAAAGTGCTTGGCGATCTGGACTTGATGCACTTAAAGAACCGCATCACGCACAAATTGTCAGGCGGCGAAAAACGGCTGGTGACACTGGCGACAGTTCTGGCGATGGATCCCGAAGTTCTGTTGCTGGACGAACCGACGAATGCGCTGGATACGAAAAACGAAGCGCGCTTGCTGGAAATCCTGCGAGCGTTGCCACAGGCGGTTCTGCTGGTCAGTCATTCGCCGGCGTTCCGCACGGAACTGGCACCGGATGCACTGGACCTTCGCGACGGGAAGCTGGTGCCGGCCTGACCTGTTCTCGTGGCAACCAGATACAGTGGTTTCAGAAATGCTATCACGCCGCCTGAGCCAAGCCATGAAGCCGAAAGCGAACCCTGTGGGTCGTCAGGCCTGGACTATGTCCGCTTTCGGCTCATCAGCCCATATCTGACAGCCCATGCCCGAAAGGATCCGCGTCTGCGCCTGTCCTGTTTCACAGGTTGTTTGGATTGTGCACCGCCTTTGCGATTGAATTCGAATACGTCGATTACCCGCTCGGCGCAGCCACAGGCTTCGCCCATGCCGACTTTGGCGAAATAGAACTTCTCGAAACGCTCCGGGTTTTGCATGGCTGACCTCCTTATTGCATTAAACCCCTTGAAGGGAGTCTTGCCAAATCACTTTCATGCGTTTCAAGCAGCCGCGCTATGGTGCGGCAAATTCGTTTCCTGTCCAGACATTGTCCAGTTGATTGAAGACCGGTGAGGTAATGAGCATTTCAGCGGAATAAAGCAGTTGCAGCTCGTCCGCAAACCGCGTGACGCCCGGCACAAGCCCGGTGATATTGCGCCATTCTGCCCAAGTTCCGGGATTCGACAGGCTGGTCGGATTGCCGGGATCAGCTGTCTGGTGCCACCCGGCGGCGTTCAGTAGTGGCGTGAGCGCAAAGCGCGCATCATTGCTGTCGACCTCGGAACAGGCTGCGGCATCGCATTCCCAACTCGTCCAGTCTGCCGCCGCGATGGTTCCGGCGATCGGAGCGGTGGCGTCGATGACCCGAACCAAAACCTCGAAACCGCCACCAGCAGTCGGGCGGCTAAGCGACAGGGGATCGGTTGCCACGGCGTGTAAAGCCGCAGTTGGCGCCAGGCTGAGTGTTCGGCCGATCAGAGCCAGCTGCGCAGAGCCGTCTGTTGCGGGTGCAGACCCCGCAGCAGGCAGTATCCTGACAGGTGTCAAAATCGGAACCGCGCCACCGCGGATCGTGATTTCCTGCACCGCATTGTCAAATGCCGGAACAAAGTCGCTGCGGATCGTATAGGTCAACGGGAAGCTGGGTTGTTGTGGCCCCGCAGGTCGGGCACCGTCACGTGTGACAAAGGACAATGGTGGAACGGCACCGGGCTGTGGCAGCGAAATCTGCGGCCCTGCTATGCCCAGCGCGGCCGCGATCATTCGTGAGCGCTGTTCGGCCTCTCCATATTCGCTCAGCAGATTTAAGTAGCCACCGATCTCGGTGATGTTGCGCGGGGCAGGGATGCGGGATGGGGCAATGTCGCCAGCGATGGCCAGCCTGTGGGCTATAACCTCTCGGGCGCGCTGTATCGCCGGAGAATTGGTGGTTTCAAGAATATTGATGATGGCCTCGGCAAGGCTTTCATCGATGCCCGGTTCGGGGGTTGCATTTGTGCTGGTGTCACTCATCGTCGTCCTCCGCAGGGGCGCTCAGGCCATTGAGGAAATCCAGAACGGATTGGCTGCCGGCCTTGGTTGCGCTGCCGTCATCCGCATCCGTATTGGCTTTGGTAAAGGCCCCGAAAAGCTTGGCCAGAAGCAACGTGTTGGAAGGATTGGCCAGAGCCGCAGCACCACCGGGGAAATCCTTGAACAGGTTTTGAACGAAACCGGCCCGGTTGCCATCCGGTTGCCCGCCAATCAGCGCTGAAACTCCGGAAGCGTTCTTGGCGATATCCTCAAACCCCTTGAGCTTTGCGGCATTGTCGGCAGCTGTCTTTTTCTTCTCGGCGGCCTGCTTTTTGGCTTCTTCTTCTTTGCGGGCCGTAGCGATCTCTTGCCCCTTGCCCGCAAGCTCAGTGGCCTTGCCGACAAGCTCTTTGGTCAGATCCGTCGCCGTGTCTATGGCCTTGTCCCGACCGGCGGCGACCGATTGCGTTTCAAGGGCCAGTTGCGCCTGTAGCTCCTTCAGACCTGTCAGATCGGTTCCCGCCCGCGCGAGATCAGGCGCGGCCTTGAGGATTTCGGCCAGTTGCGAAGTGGGCACGGCCTGGCCTGTGCCAATGTCCCCACCTGCGATGGTGAGCGTGTTCGAAGGTTGATTGGCCGGCAGGTCTGATGGCGCACGGGTGCCAAAGATTGCATCGCTGTCCGCGGGTAAGACCGGCGTGTCACCAACCGGAGGTGGCGTCGGGCTGTCCTGCCAGTTCCAAAAGCGGCGATGGTCGATCATCTCGCAGGAATTGCAGCGGCCCAGTACGGCCTCGCCTAAAAGGCCTCTGGTCGGCAGTGAGATCGTGCGGCGCGGTGGTCGGAAGTCTTCCCGATGGAAGGCCAGCAGACTGTCCTGAATGTCGCCGGTCCGCATCTCCATTCTGTCGGCCAGATCGGGCGGGATCGAGAATGGCATGATCATCGCATTGCCGTAGACGCCTAACACCTTGTTTTGGACCGTGCTGAGCAGTGATATCTCGCTTGAAGCGTCATCCAACCCGCCATCCGGCACGCCAATCGTGAAACGCTCCAGCAGGATGGCGCGTTCTTCATCCGTCATACTGGCCCAGATCACGCGGGAGTAGCGAACGGTGTCGGCCACGATATGTTGATACATTTCTTCGATCCGCCGTAGATCACGACGCGACAGCACGTCCGGCACTTCCTGTACGGAATAGGGCAGGGTTGCAGGCAATGCCTGGAATGTGTTGTCGTCAACGATGGTCTGTGCGTCTTCGTTCATGCGCGCCTCAAACTCGCTGATCATTGGCGCGCCGACCAGATCGTCGAAATCCGAACCCGAAATCGTCGTGTGAAGGCTCCGGTTGATGTTGCGCGTGGCGCGATCCAGATCATCGGCATCTTCTAGGTTTGAGATATGCTCCCAAATGTTGAAGATGTTGATCGGGTCGGGGCCGGTATAGAATGAGTAGGCAAAAGAGCCCGTCCGCCTGCGCAACTCGACGCGGGCGATGTCCGAACGTTCGACCGAGCGGGGCAAAGCCACGGATCCGGTATAAGTCCGCCGATTCGTTGGATCGCGGCGCGCGTCAGCCAGCCGAACCAGCAAGTTTTCACGTGTCTCGGCAGGCAAGTCATGCAGGTTGTCGATGTCAATCGGCGATCCGGTCAGAGGCACCGGTCCGACGCGGTCGCCATCCTGAGTGAAGATCACGGCGGAAATGTCATCGTTGGGCATAAAAGTGCCCTGAGCCTCAAAACTGACGATGTCCTGCGCGACACCCGGAGCATTTTGCGGAGATGCGTCCTTGTCGGCATAAAACTCTTCCAGCAGTTTGAGCGCGGTGCGGAATCTGCGACGGTTTCGGAACACGCGGCGGAAAACGTCTGCGTGGCGCAGGATCACTTTGTATCGGTGCAGCAACCCGGACCGGTTGACATTGCCCGGCAATTGATCGCCTTGCCCCAGGCGGCGAAAGCGGATGAGTTGCATTGGAACGAAGACCACCAATTGCACCCCTTCGATCCGCGTTTCCAGGGAAAAGTCGCGCAGAACTTCGAACCATTGCATCGTCATTGCATGACAATGGTTGCGGTTGGCGACGAACTTTGTTGTCGCCGTCCGCCGATCACTTGCCGTTGCGGTTCGCACACTTGTTCGGGCAGAGTTTCTTTTGACAGAAGCGGCCCGTTCCAGCGCGGCCGAGAACGTCTCATGCGTATCTGACAGAAAATCGCGTGACGTGTTCTGCGTGTTGGACGAACTGCCTGACGAGTTGGAACTGGAGCGCGCTCCGCTGAAGCCGACCCCGCCAACTATGGCCCCGATGCCGCCAAACAGACCGCCACCAATGCCACCCGCACCACCAAAACTCTTTGTAGACGCCTTGGTCGAGAAGGAGGACGTACCGCGGATCACTTCATCGAGCGCGGTTTCAAACGTACTGTTGAAGGAAGTGTCGCGCGCTTCTTCGAATTCCTGTTGTTCCTCGAACGTCAGGCTTTCACGTTCGCGCACGGTCAGGGTTTCACGTTGTTCCGAAACGACGATCCGCTGTTCCTCGCCCGGGGCAAGCGGCAGGGAATAGACCAGACGGCCCAACGACATACCGGCGTGAACGGCGGTCGAGCGCATCTTGGCAATGTAGCCGAGCGCAAGGCTGGAGGCCTTTGGCACATCTTGCGGGCGCTGCTCAAGATCTTCGAAGAAATCTTCTACATCAATGGGTTCGTCAATTGGTATCCGGTCGCGAAAATCCCAGTCTCCGCCGTCATTGTTGAAAGCGTTCAAAAGGGTTTCGGCAGAAAGGTTGGCCTGCGCAAAAGTGCTGCCCGGGATTGTCGTGACAAAGCGATTGCCGCCAACAGGGCGGGTTCGGACGATATTTTTCGGCCCGACCAGCGGATCAATCAACCGGTAGAGAACCGAATAGCGCCGTCGTGAAACTGTGCCACCTTCGGTCCGGTATTCCGAGGCGCAGTCACCTTCGCCCAGCACGATGGGCGCCTGCGTGCCGGTGAAATCGGATATGTTCTCTTCCGCATCCTCGGGATCCACCGGTAGAATATCAGCAAGCTCGCCCAGGACCGAGCGCTGCAAAGGGAGGACAGTGCGATCCAGCACCACAAGTCCCAGTTCGCCATCCAATGCATCAATGCGCGGCACCGCTTCAGTCAGAGTGGTGTTCTGCCCGCGAATTCGCAACCTCAGGCCATTTTGCGGCAGCCGCAAGTTGGGCAGATCAAGGGAAAACAAGCCCCGCGCATCCGTAACGGCGGCTTTTACAGCCCAGGAAAAATCCGCGTTGTCGATACCTTCATTGGCGGTAAAGGTGGGGCGCAGCGCTTCAACGATTACCCGCTCGGCGGGGGCCCCGTCGGGATTGATCAGTTCTCCGCGCAGTTTCGGGGCAAGGGTAGGGACGACAGCGCCCAGAAATCCCTCGGCCAGATCTTTGCGAATGGTTTCGAGCTGTCGAAAGACTGCACCAGTGGCCTGCACGCGCTGATCGACCAGATCGTTGATTACTTCGGCGGACAGGTCGATACCGACACCACGGCGCAACGCCTTGAGTTTCTCGGCTTCGACGCGTCTGAGATCGTCAACACTGTCAGCTGTAAAGCTGGCCGATCCTGAGATTTCCGCCGAGATCGTGGGATTTGGTCGGGAGGTAGGAAGGGACAGCGTAATACGCGGGGGCTCACTGCTGGAGTCGGACATTAAGTCACCTCGTTGGAAAGCGCGGCAAGAAACTGAGTGCGGGGAAAATCAAATCTTGAAAGTTGACCTAACGTAACACGTTTCAGGGATTCGCAAAAGAAACGCTCGGGCCTGTCTTTTCCGCGACGCGTTTCGAGCGCAGGTTCCAAAATGCTTTCCAGCAATGTATCTAGCGATTATTTCGTGAAACCGGTTGCCTTCAGCTTCTGCGCCAGCGAACTCATTTGCCTGTAAATTTCACCTGCATCGCGGTGCCACGCCGCTACATCCGTACCCTGCCGGGCAACGACCTCTTCGTCCCCTCTTGCCGCTGGACCGGTCAGGGCAGCTTGCGGCCCAAGAAGGTCGACGTTTTCGACTGTGCTGCTCAACAAACCAGCGTTGAGCTTGCGGGCAGTTTCGTCCGGCACGCCCGCCTCGGCCCACGCCTCGCGGGCGATGGCCTGCAAGACAACGGCGAAGTTGTTCGATATCACAGCGGCTGCATGATACAGGCTTTTGCTTTCAGACCGGATGGGAAAACAGGTGGCTCCCAATCCTTCCAGAAGCGGCTGAATGAACGCTGTGGCTTCTTCGTCGCCTTCCAACCCGCACAGCGCCTCTTTGAATTGCGCGGCAGCGGCCTGTGGATCGGCGAAGGACAGGACGGGGTGAACGCTGGCCAGAGACCACGAGAGGCTGCGCAACGACGCCAGTTGCTCGGCGGGATAATAGCCGCTGCAATGGAACGCCACTGAAGTCCTCCCGGTTATTTCTTGGTTCTCGAACGCCTCTTTCAATTCGTGGGCCACCGAAGAAATTTGCGTGTCGGGCACTGATATGATCCACAGATCAGCGGGTCGCAAATCGGCATAGCTTCCTGCAACGCGCCCGGTTTTGGACAATTGGGCGGCTTCATTTGCCGAGTGAAAGGATGTGCTCAGAACATCCTGAATACGGCAGCCATCAGTGCCATCCAGAAGGCTGATCAGCGTTTTGCCGACCCGCCCGGCACCGACAACGTTTATTTTGATTTCAGTCATCCGGGCTCTCTGTTCTCGTCGTCTAGTCGGCGCCACGGTGGGACGAATAGAAAAACGCAATGGCTTGTGTTCTGTTTTTGACGTTCAGCTTCTCATAGATATTTGACAGGTGAAACTTGACCGTGTTGGTGGATATCTGAAGTTCCTTGGACAGTTCCCGGTTCGACATCCCCTGTGCCAAGGCCTCCAGAATGGCGCGTTCCTTGCGTGAAAGGCTTTGAATCGGATCCTGTTTCATCTTCCGGACGTCGATGAACGGAAACACCATCTTGCCTGCTGCCACTTCGGCACAGGTCTCGAGAAGCACGTCAACCTCGCCCGAGCGGGCAGCAAATCCAGCGGCACCCGCCTGCATGGCCAATCGCGGGACATCTCCGGAGGCATCGCCGTAGATCACAAAGCGCGGAGCATCGGCCTGATCGCGCAACACCTCGATCAATTTGGCAGCGCCCAGGGCCGGAAGCGTCCAGTCCACAACGCCGACCTGAACAGGTATCCGCATCACCGTTCCCAGAAAACCTTCTGCCGTCGCCGACGTGGCAACCAGAGAGAATCGCGGATCACGTTCGAATATTTCCGACATGGCAGACAGAACCAGCGGATTGCTGTCGGCAAGCATGATGTCGATGGGTTTGCCCGATGTTTCAACCATATGATTTTGCCCTGACTTTCTAAAAAACTACCCAAAAGAATGGGGATATTTTCGGTATACCTTGGTATTTTTACCAATATAGGTGGGTAAAACCCCATACTTTTAGACATCCAAAAGCAGTAGTAAGTTACGTTGCGCCGTTGGGCAAGCTCGCGTTTTCTGGTCGACACCTTAACACATCAGGCCGCAATGCCCGGCCAACTGCCGAGGACGTCAGACCATGACTTTTCAGATTTTCCCTCCGCTCGAAATTCCCGAGACCCTCGCCGCGGGGCCAGGGCCGGGCAACACGGATGTACGTGTTCTGAAAGCCTTCGCCGACGCAGGTGTTGCCGATCACATGCAGGGCGATGTCCTCAGGGGCATGATCGAATGCAAGCATATGCTGCGGAAAATCTGGGGCACTGGAAACGCTTATACGTTCGCTGTCGCGGGTACCGGCTGGAGCGCTCTGGACACCATGTTCTCGGCCGTCATGCCGGGCGACAAGGTTGTTGCGTTCACCAACGGCACATTCTCGGGGATCGACGCGCTGACGCTGCGGATCAAGGCGGCCACGGCCGCCGAGCACGCGGCCAGCCCACTTGACCCACAGGCGGCGAGTGTCACAGTAGTCGAAGTTCCACATGGCCAACCGGTGGCGGCCGAGATGGTTGAAGCCGCTCTGGCTGGACACAAACCGAAATGGGCCTTCATGGCGCATTGGGAAACCGGATCCGGCAGGGTGAACGACCTGCGCGGTTTCTCGGACGCGTGTGAACGTCATGGGGCGATGGGGCTGATCGATGCGGTTTCGTCTCTGGGTGTCGAAGACTTTTCGATCGATGACTATCCGGGTGTCGCAGGTTGGGCATCCTGTCCACAGAAAGGCCTGTGCTGCCTGCCGCTGACCTATGCCCCTGTCAGCTTTACCGATGCCTATATCGAGACGTTGAAATCCACAGGTGCCTATACCTATGTGCACAATCCGATTTTTGAGGCCCGTCACTGGGGCATCGTCGATGGGCAGGACGTGGAAAAGGGCACCTACCACCGAACCCATTCGGGGTACGCGGTGGCTGCGTTCCACGAGTCATTGCGCCTGACCTTGCAGGAAGGTCTGGCCAAGCGGTCGATGTCTTACCGGACGCATGAACAGGTTCTTCGGGACGCGGTGACCGAGATGGGATGCGAGGTCACCTCGGACATGCCCAGCCTGATCGTGCTCAACCTGCCTTCCGAACTTTCTGGCCGCGAGATGGAACTGGTGCAGAACTGCCGTGAACGCGGGTTTGGCATCTGGCCCACTTTGAGCGAACCGGTGCAGGTGCGCATCGGCATCCTCAATCAATTGAATCGCGGGGCCGTCAGCCGGATCGTACGCCTGTTCGCCGAAGCCATTCGCGAGCTGGGCGGTGAGGTCGATCAAGACGCGATCGAAGCTCTGCTGGAAAGCCGTTACGGAACTTCAATAGCTGCGTAAACAGGAGCGCATCAGATGGATATCCACGAATACCAGGCGAAAGAAGTTCTTTCGAAATTTGGCGTCGATGTGCCCGCGGGTGCGCTTGCCTACAGTCCTGAACAAGCGGCCTACCGGGCGCGTGAACTGGGTGGCGACAAATGGATTGTCAAGGCGCAGGTCCATGCGGGCGGTCGCGGCAAGGCCGGAGGGGTCAAGCTTTGCAACAGCGAAAACGAAATCTACAAGGCTTGTGATGATCTGTTCGGTCGCAAGCTGGTCACGCATCAGACAGGTCCTGAAGGCAAAGGCATCTATCGTGTTTATGTCGAAGCCGCAGTACCGATTGACCGCGAAATTTACCTTGGCTTTGTTCTGGACCGCTCCAGCCAGCGGGTGATGATCGTTGCCTCGTCCGAAGGCGGAATGGAGATCGAGGATATCTCGGCCGACCGCTCCGACAGCATAGTAAGGTCCATCGTGGAACCGGCCGTCGGGCTTCAGGAATTTCAGGCCCGTGAAATCGCCTTCAATCTTGGGGTTGAAGCCAAACTGATCCAGCAAATGGTGCGGACGTTTCAGGGCTGTTATGCCGCCTTCAGCAATCTCGACGCCACGATGGTTGAAATCAACCCGCTGGTCATCACCGGTGATGATCGGGTGCTGGCGCTGGATGCCAAGATGAGCTTTGACGACAACGCCCTGTTCCGCCACCCCCAGATCGCCGAATTGCGCGACAAGAGCCAAGAAGACCCGCGCGAAAGCCGCGCCGCGGATCGTGGGCTGTCTTATGTCGGACTTGACGGCAATATCGGCTGCATCGTCAACGGGGCCGGTCTGGCGATGGCCACCATGGACACGATCAAGCTGGCAGGCGGCGAGCCTGCAAATTTCCTCGACATCGGGGGAGGCGCGTCGCCTGAACGGGTGGCCAAGGCGTTCCGGCTGGTTCTGTCGGATGACAATGTTCAGGCCATTCTGGTCAACATCTTCGCTGGTATCAACCGCTGCGACTGGGTGGCTGAAGGTGTCGTGCAGGCGTTGAAGGAACTTGATCTCGATCTTCCGGTCGTTGTGCGGCTGGCCGGAACGAATGTCGAAGAAGGCCAGAAAATCCTTGCCAAATCCGGACTGCCGATCATTCGCGCCACGACGCTGATGGAGGCGGCAGAACGCGCTGTGGGCGCGTGGAAAAACGACCTTACTCAAGGCACCAAGATGAGGGCTGTTTAATGAGCATTCTTCTCGATCGTGACACGCGCGTCATCGTACAGGGCATCACCGGTCGTATGGCCCGGTTCCATACCAAGGACATGCTGAACTATGGCACAAACGTGGTGGGTGGCGTGGTGCCCGGCAAGGGTGGCGAAACCGTCGAAGGCGTTCCGGTTTTTGACACCGTCAAGCAGGCCGTCGAAGTCACCGGCGCGGATGCCAGCCTGGTCTTCGTGCCGCCCCCGTTCGCTGCGGATTCGATCATGGAGGCCGCAGATGCCGGTATCCGCTATTGCGTCTGCATCACCGACGGCATTCCGGCACAGGATATGATCCGGGTAAAACGGTATATGTATCGCTACCCCAAAGAGAAGCGCATGGTGCTGACCGGTCCGAACTGCGCCGGCACCATCTCGCCCGGAAAGGCGTTGTTGGGCATCATGCCGGGACATATCTATCTTCCCGGACATGTAGGGATCATCGGTCGCTCGGGGACATTGGGTTATGAGGCGGCGGCCCAGCTGAAAGAGCGTGGGATCGGCGTTTCGACCAGCGTCGGGATCGGAGGCGACCCGATAAACGGGTCATCCTTCAAAGACATCCTTCAGCGGTTTGAAGATGACGAAGACACGCATGTCATTGCGATGATAGGTGAAATCGGAGGCCCGCAGGAGGCGGAAGCCGCCGAATATATTCGCGACCACATCTCCAAACCTGTGATCGCCTATGTCGCCGGCCTGACAGCTCCGAAAGGCCGTACCATGGGGCACGCAGGTGCGATCATCTCGGCCTTCGGCGAAAGCGCCAGCGAAAAGGTCGAGATTCTGTCCGCCGCAGGTGTCATCGTGGCCGAAAACCCTGCCGTGATCGGTGAGACAATCGCCCGAGTGATGGAGGCTGCGTGATGGTCAAACCTTCGGTTCTGGTAACCCGTCGCTGGCCCGCTGCCGTTGAGGCACAGCTGGCCGAGAACTACAACACCGTACTGAACATCGGGGACAAACCCATGTCCCCGGCTGAAATCCGGCAAGCGTTGAAATCTTATGACGCCGTTCTGCCCACTGTAACGGACACGCTGAGCGCCGAGGCACTGGATGTGCCAGGTGTACAGACGAAGATTCTTGCCAATTATGGTGTTGGGTACAGCCATATCTGCGAGCCATCGGCACGCGAATTGGGAATGACCGTGACCAACACGCCCGATGTTTTGTCCGAATGCACCGCCGATATCGCCATGACCCTTCTGCTGATGGTTGCGCGTCGGGCGGGCGAGGGTGAACGCGAGCTGCGTTCAGGTAAGTGGACTGGATGGCGGCCGACGCATCTGGTGGGAACCAAGGTCAGCGGTAAGACACTGGGCATCATCGGATATGGCCGTATCGGACAGGAGATGGCACGCCGTGCTCATCACGGGTTCGGTATGGACGTGCTGGTCTGCAACCGAAGCGCCGTACCGCCCGATGTTCTCGCCGAATGCAATGCGAGACAGGTGGACACCATAGACGACTTGCTGCCGCAATGTGACTTTGTCTCATTGCATTGTCCGGGCGGCGCAGCCAACCGTCATCTGATCAATTCGCGCAGACTTGGCCTGATGAGGCCTGACGCATTCCTGATAAATACTGCACGGGGCGAAGTGATCGACGAATGGGCGCTGATCCAGGCTTTGATGTTTGACATGATCGGCGGCGCTGCATTGGACGTTTTCGATGGTGAACCGCGTGTCAGCCCGGACCTGTTGCAATGCGACAACCTCGTCATGCTGCCTCATCTAGGCAGTGCAACACGCGAAGCACGCGAGGCGATGGGGTTTCGGGTTCTCGATAACCTGAGCGATTTTTTCGAAGGCCGTGAACCTCGGGACCGTGTGATCTGAGGGCACCATCAAACACCACGCACTGGCTTCCAACGCAGCCCTGACTGTATTGCGTTCCCCTATAAGGAGATATGACCCGTGAATGCACCGCATCGTTCAGACGGATTTTTCACCCAGTCCCTTGCTGATCGTGATCCTGAGCTTTTTGGCTCGATCACGTCGGAACTGGGTCGACAGC